>NZ_CP129111.1:2700000-3000000 GCF_030407165.1 Fontisubflavum oceani | reverse complement strand
CGGCGGGATTTCTCGCAAGATCACCAACGCCGCCGACCGCAAGAAGTTGAAAGAGATCGCCACCGGTCTCGACGTGCCGCAGGGCGCGGGGCTGATCGTGCGGACCGCCGGGGCCAAGCGCACCAAGGCCGAGATCAAGCGCGATTATGAGTATCTGCAGCGGCAATGGGAGCAGGTCCGCGCCCTGACGCTGAAATCCACCGCGCCTGCGCCGATCTATGAGGAAGGCAACCTGATCCACCGTTCGATCCGCGATCTCTATAACCGCGAGATCGACGAGGTGCTGGTCGAAGGTGATGCCGGCTATCGGCAGGCCAAGGACTTCATGAAAATGATCATGCCGTCCCACGCCAAGAACGTGAAGCATTACACCGACCCGATGCCGCTTTTCGCGCGCCACAAGGTCGAGGGCTACTTGGCCGATATGTTCAACCCAGTCGTGCAGCTCAAATCCGGCGGCTATATCGTGATCGGTGTGACGGAAGCGCTGGTCGCGATTGATGTGAACTCCGGTCGGCGACCAAGGAAGGCTCGATCGAGGAGACCGCGACCAAGACCAACTTGGAGGCCGCCGAAGAGGTGGCGCGCCAGTTGCGGTTGCGAGATTTGGCCGGTCTGATCGTGATCGACTTCATTGATATGGATGATCGTCGCAACAACAGCGCGGTCGAAAAACGGATCAAAGAGAAGCTGAAAACCGACCGTGCGCGGATTCAGGTGGGTCGGATTTCGGCCTTTGGCCTGATGGAAATGAGCCGTCAGCGGCTCCGCCCTGGGATGTTGGAGGCGACGACGCAACCGTGCCACGCCTGCCACGGCACCGGGTTGGTCCGCTCAGATGACAGCTTGGCGTTGTCGATCTTGCGGCAGTTGGAAGAAGAGGGCACACGCCGCCGCTCGCGCGAGGTGCTGCTGACCGCGCCGGTGGGGATCGTGAACTTCATCATGAATGCCAAGCGGGAATATCTCGCCGAGATCGAAGCCCGCTATGGCCTTTCGGTCCGGATCGAGGCTGACCCGCATCTGGTGGCGCCCGATTACAAGATCGAGAAGTTCAAAACCGCCACGCGACGGGTGCCAGATGCGGCACCGATCGTGTCGATGGACGCGGCGTTGATGGATGAGATCGAGGACGACACCGCGAGCGACGAGGCGGAGACGCCAGAGGCCGCGGAGACGGAAGAGAACGGCACCAAGCGGAAACGTCGTCGGCGTCGGGGCGGGCGCGGTCGTCGGAAATCGAACGGCGATGAGGCACAGACCAACGGCGACGCAGAGGCCGAAGACACCGCCGAAGCCGCAACTGCCGAGGTGGATGCAGAAGAGGCCCCTGCAGTTGAGGCCGAGGCCCCGGAAGCGCCGGTCGAAGAGGAGGCCAAGCCAAAACGCCGCCGGTCGCGAGGCGGGCGTGGGCGCAAGAAGGCGACCGAGGCTGATGCATCCGAGGGCGTAACCGAAGCCCCGGCGGAGGCAGTGCAAGGTGATGCGACCGACTCTGCCGAGCCGGAGACACAGCCGGAGCCAGCCCCGGAGCCTGTGCCAGAACCAGCAATCGCGGAGGCCGTGGTTGAGGCACAAGAGGCGGCCCCGGAGCCGGAGCCTGTTGTCGAGGAAGCCGCTGCCGAGCCACAACCGGCCCCCGAACCACAACCGGAGCCAGAACCGGTTGCCGTGGTAGCGGATGACAGTCCGCCGAAGCCGAAACGTAAGGGCTGGTGGTCAATCGGTTGACCTGCTCGCCGACGAGAAAAAGGGGCGCCCAGAGGGCGCCCTTTAACATTGATGGGAGATGCTTCCGAGCGGATGCCACGCCCGCATGCGCTAGTGGGCACTCCGTTCTGTTCGGAATCGTGTCGCCCAATCGGCATTGGTGTGATCGGCCAATTTTGCGACCATCGGTGTCACCCCCGAAGCGGCCCTTCTTTCCAACCCAAGCTGGTCCAACAGGTCGCGCAATGTGCCAATCGGGTCAGCCGAGAGCGCTTCATAGGTGATGCGGATCGGATGAATACCCTCAGCCGTGAACCAGCGGCTCCACGCGCGATCAAAGGCCTGAAACCTGTCATATCTCTCTTGAATTGCAGCGGCGTCATACTGTGGCGGTGCTGGTGTAGAGATGCGCTCCAATTCTGTTCCGTCCGGTGCCTTATGCCAAAGACCGGTCTGTTCGGCCTTTAGGTATGACACCGCCTGTTCCACTTTATCCATTCGCGTCAGATGGATGAAAGCAGTGCGCCCAAATGCGGCCTCAAAACGGAGCAAATCGGTCGGGTTATCAGGATGTAGTTGGGCCAGTTTTTGCAGGAAATAGTCGACGCTGTGCCGCTGCAATCTGAGGCCAAAGATCGAGGTATTACCGCGCCCTTTTGCACGCACGGCCTCAAAGACTTCGGCGAGCGCCTCTTGTTCGGATGCCGCATCGGTAAGCGTCAGATCAAGGGTCTTCGCCCAGTCATCCGCCGAAGGTGTATGGAAATAAGACTCGGGCTTGCCGGAGATATCCGTCGCCGCCAGAAGTTTGCAGAGCAATGTGCTGCCGCTGCGCGGGGATGTGCAGATCACGTATGAGTCGAATTTCGGCATATCCCATCCATCATCCGGTGATGAGCAAGATCCATGTCTATCGACGCCGTGTGGCAAGCGGATGACATGCTGTCGCAAGGGCAGCAACATCTGCCCTTGCGATTGTTATGCGCGGGTGGCCGCGCCGCTCAGTTCGCTGCGGCGCGCAACTCCTCCGCTATGCCCGCCATCGCGTCATAGGGGAGGTAGCCCCGCAGCAGTTGATCGCCCATCACGAAGCTTGGCGTGCCGCTGATCTGCAGCCGCTGCGCCAGGGCGTAGTTCGCCTCCAGCACGCGGTCGATCTCTGGGTCCGACATCCCGGCCAGGATCGCGTCACCGTCAAAGCCAAGCTCGTCCGCCAACCGGCTCAGGCTTTCTTCGCTGACATCCGCACGCATCACCATCAACGCGTCATGGATGTCTTTATAGGCATCATCCCCTTCGATGATCCGGGTTGAGAGAGCGAAGCGAGAAGCCAGCGTCGATTGTTCGCCCAAGATCGGGAATTCCTTGATTACAAGGCGGATATTGCCATCCGTCTCGATCAGTTGCTCGACCTCCGGGAACGCGCGACGGCAGAAGCCGCAGCGGTAATCGAGAAACTCGACCAAGACGATATCGCCCTCCGGGTTGCCCCCTTCCCAGGCGGTATCGGAGTTGAACAGGGCATCCGCATTGGCCGCAACCAGATCAAGGTCTTGCATCGCCTCAGCCTCGGCCTGACGCTGCTCCAATACCGCAATGGCCTCCATCAAAACCTCGGGGTTTTCTAGCAGATAGGCCCGAACCTCGGCGCGAAACGCGTCGCGCTCGGTGTCGCTCAACGCGTCCAAATCGACGGCAAGGGCAGGGCCAGACAGAGCCAAAACCAGCCCCGTTAGGGCGGCGGTAAGAAAGGATTTCATCAGCGATTTCTCCGGTTTTGAGCGGCTTCGGCCACCCGTAGCACATCTTGGGCCCGAAGCCAGCCACCCGATCCGGTGGGCAAAAGGCCGCTGGCCCGGGTTGCGTGAATTTCGGCGTCTTCCATTCGACCTAGAACCGCATAACGCTCCGCCGTCACGGTCGAGGCCATGCCGTTATTGCCGCTGCGGGCATAGGCGAGCGCCAGATCGCGCAACATTCGCGGGTCGAACGGGTCGCGGGCATAGGCGCGCCCGAGCACGTCCAGCGCTTGCGCATTGCCGCTCCGGGTGTCGGCGGCCAGAAGCGCGCGGCCATACCCGGCCAGGATCAGCGGTTCGCGCGGGGCCAATTGCACGGCGCGGGCATAAGCTTGAACAGCGGCGCCGAAGTTAAGGGATTCAAACAGGATTTGCCCCTGAAGTTCTTGATAGTAAGGATCGTTTGGCCGCATCTGTAGCAGCCGCCCAACCTCGGAAATGGCACGGCTGGCATCGGTGCTTTGGTGATAGGCAATCGCCCGGCGCAGCGTCGCAATCTCGCCTTGGTCATTCCGCCCGACCTGGCGCAGGGTCTGGCGCGGCGCGTTCAAGAACCCGCCGAGCTTGCCGGTGATCCGCGCGAACCAATAGCGCGCCTCGGCGCTGCTTTCCGCCCCCGCAGCCGCGCCTGAGCGGCCATTGACGAAGGCCTCGACAGTTCGGATCCGATCGCGGGTCAGGGGATGCGTGCGGATATAAGGGTCTTGCCGCCCGACGGAGAGCGCCTCTTGCCCCCGGAAGATATCCAGCACCGTCAGCATCGCGGCCGGGTCGATCCCAGATTGCACCATATAGCGCATCCCAGCCTGATCTGCGCTGGCCTCTTCCGCCCGTGTATGCGCAAAAAACCGGCGCGCGGCGGCGGAGGTGGACCCGATCGCCAGGCCGGCGCCCACCTCACTATTGCCCGAGGCTGCTCCTGCCGCCAATGCCAAGAGCAGACCCATGCGCGCCGCGCTCCCGGCTGAGCGCGCGGCGGCGGGGCGGCGGGTCAGATGACCGTTGGCGATATGCGCCGCCTCATGGGCCAAGACGGCCTGCAATTCGGCGGGGTCTTGCATGCGCAAAAGCAGGCCGGAATGGATGAAGATATGCCGGGCATCCGCGACGAAAGCGTTCAGAGAGCGGTCATTCACCACAATGATCCGGGTTGAGGTTGGCAAACCAGCCGCGCGCAAGATCGGGGCGGCCAGCTCCTGCAACCCGCGTTCGATCTCGGCATCGCGGATGATCGATTGCGCCTGTGCCGCCCAACCCGACAGGGTCAGGGCCAGCGCTGCAAGCAGCGTCATTAAGCGGCGGCGGGCGGGCATTGACGTCTCCAATCGGGACTGGTTCAACGCGGCCATCATACGGAGGCTTTCATGCGACATTCAAGCCGGGCAGAGGTCGATCCCTTCATCGTGATGGATGTGATGGAAGCGGCCCGCGCCGCCGAAGAGGCGGGGCGTCACATCATCCATATGGAAGTGGGTCAGCCCGGGACTGGCGCACCGCTTGCCGCACGCGCGCGGCTTGCCGCCGAGATGGACGCGGGGCCGCTTGGCTATACCGTTGCGCTTGGCCGACCTGATCTGCGTGCGGGCATCGCGGCGCTTTATGACGAATGGTACGGCCTTGATCTCGACCCGGCGCGGATCGTTGTGACCGCCGGTGCGTCAGGCGCGTTTTTGTTGGCATTTTCCGCGCTTTTTGATGCGGGTGAGAAGGTCGCTTTGGGCGAACCCTGTTACCCGTCTTATCGGCAGATTCTACGGGCGCTAAGTCTGGAGCCGGTCGGGCTGCAGACCGATCTGGCCAGCCGGTATCAGCCCTTACCGGCGCAATTGACCGATGATTTGGCTGGGTTGGTTGTGGCCTCGCCCGCCAATCCGACCGGCACGATGCTGGATGCAGACGCAATCAGGGAACTTTCAGACGCCTGCACTGCACGCGATATCGCTTTGATTTCCGACGAGATCTACCATGGGCTGCAATATGAAGGCCGGGCCGTCTCGGCGCTGGAAATCACCGATCAGGTTTATGTGCTTAATTCGTTCTCGAAATATTTCTCCATGACCGGCTGGCGGTTGGGCTGGATGGTTGTGCCGCCGGATCATGTCCGCCTGATTGAACGTCTTGCCCAGAATATGTTCATCTGTCCGCCCCATGTGGCCCAAGTCGCCGCCCTCGGTGCGCTTAGCCCGGAGGGCCGTGCCGAGTTGGATGGCCATCGCGCGGTTTATGCTGCGAACCGGGCGCTGATGCTCGACGGGCTGACCAAGGCGGGCTTTACCAAGACCGCCCCGGCGGATGGCGCGTTTTACGTGTATGCGGATGTGTCGGACTGGACCAATGACAGCCGGGCGTTCTGCGCTGAGATTCTGGAGCAAGCTGGCGTGGCGGCGACGCCTGGCCTTGATTTCGATCCGCATCGCGGCCACCAGACGCTCCGCTTTTCCTATGCCCGCTCCACAGCGGATATTGAGGAGGGCATTGCCCGTTTGCAGGCCTTCATGGCGGCTCGGCGTGCTTAACTCGCGGCAGAGGGGCCAGCGGAGTTGGGGCCCCGTCGTGCCCAGAGGCTGCTGATCGTCAGCATCACCGAGCGCAGCGGCAGGCGCCAAATCGCGCGGCTCGGGCAACCAAGTTTGGCATCAATCTCATGGTGGAGATGGTCCGCCGCGATGTCGCCGAGCCAGAACTCCAGCAGCCGATAAGCATTCAAACAGGTCGTGATTTCGTGGACCTGCACCTTTGTGCCGCGCGCCGTCTCCGTAAACCGCAGGGTTGTGACGCTGTCGGGCGTTGCGCCCTCAGTCTGAGTGATCAGCGCCTCAATCACTTCGACCTCCGCGTCGGACCGGACCGAGCGGATCAGATAGCCGCCTTCGATGCGGTCCATCCGGAAATCACCCTCGCGATGACCTTTCCGTGCGGTTTTCACCTCGACCCAGCCATCCCATCGGGCCGGGCCATAGCTCATATGCTCCTGCGTGGTGTCCGGCGTGACGCGGAACAGAGGCCGGATCACGTCCAGCGGTTCGCGGCGGAAGATCGTGCCGCGAAACACGGCCTTGAGGCCGATGATGCGTTCTAGCGCAAGTGCGAGGAGACCGAGAACGACGGTCCAGCCGAAATAGCCTGTGATGGCGTAAAAGCCGATCACCTGCCATGTCCCGTCAAACGCGCCGCCTTTGCTGTCCGGTGCAAAGAGGAGGCCATGCCAGTGAGACGTGGCGAGCATGACCGCCGCGACGATCGCGGCGGCCAGATGTTCGACCGGGCAGGTGGGCAGAAGGATGGCAGCGATGCAGGCGAGTGCCAACGCGATCCCGGCAGCTTCGGAAATGTCCGCCCCGAAATAGAACGGGCTGTAGATCCCGCCGATCAGATTTGAGACCAAAGCACCAAGCGTCACGATTGCCACGACCAAGAGGATGGTGCGGCGCAGGCGGTATAGGCGATAGATCGTCGATTTTAGCATTTTCTGCGTCTGTCTTGCGTCGGCGGGTATAGGGTTGCGCTCGAAAACGGCGGGGATGTGGCGCGGATGGTGCCAAAACTCGGCCCTTCATGCGCCGCGCCAAAACTGCTAGAGACGTGCCAACCACAATTCGGCGAAAAAGACCGATGATCCGAGCAATTCTGACCTTTCTAGTGATTTCGATCTTGGGCGCGGCGGCCCAGGCGCAGGAGTTCCGTGCCTTGGCCCGCGTGCTGCCCGAGACGAGCCGCGCGCAAGACACCAGCCGGGGCGGGGCGGAAATGGTTTTGGCCATCACCCAGGCGGTGCCGTTTCGGGTGTTCACCTTGGATGATCCGGCCCGTGTGGTTGTCGATTTCCGCGAAGTTGCTTGGGACGGTCTTGGGCCAGAGTTCGACGCGGCTGACACCATCACATCGGTGGAAACTGGCGGCGCGTTGGAGGCGGGCTGGTCGCGCATGGTTCTCCGCCTTGCAGAGCCGATGCGCGTGACCTTGGCGGCGATGGCCACCGACCCGAGCGATGGCACGGCGCGGGTGCGATCGGGATGGTGCCGATTGATGCCGAAACCTTCGCCGCCGAAGCCGGTGCGCCCCCGGGGGTGGCCACATTGGTCGCGCCGGTTGCAACCGTGCCCGGGCTGGCGCGGCAGGACGGGGCCGAACGTTTGGTCGTGGTTCTGGATCCAGGCCATGGTGGCGTTGATCCCGGCGCACAGCGCGACGGCCATGACGAGGCCGATCTGATGCTGATCTTTGCCCGGGAGTTGCGGGAAACACTGGTTCGGTCGGGGCGGTTCGATGTCATTCTGACCCGGGAGAGTGACACATTCGTACCGTTGCCCACGCGCGTCACCATCGCCCGCGCGGCGGGCGCGGATCTGCTCCTCTCGCTCCACGCCGATGCCTTGGCGGAGGGGCGGGCGACCGGCGCGACGGTCTATACCCTGTCGGAAACTGCCTCCGATGAGGCCTCCGCCGCTTTGGCCGAACGTCATGATCGGGCAGATTTGCTGGCTGGCGTCGACCTCAGCGGCAGCGATGATGTGGTGGCCGATGTTCTGATGGATCTGGCGCGGCGCGAAACCGACCCGCGCTCGGACGCGCTGGCCGATGCTTTGGTTGCGGCGATCTCACAAGCCGAGGGCGATCTGCACAGCCGCCCCCGGCTAGAGGCCGGGTTCACCGTGTTGAAAGCGGCGGATATCCCCTCGGTCCTGGTGGAGCTTGGATTTATGTCGGAGCCGAGCGACCTGGCCAATATTCTTGATCCCGACTGGCGGGCCGCGTTCCAAGCCACGATCCGAGATGCGATTTTGGAATGGGCCGTGACGGATGCGGCGGCGGCCGCCCTGCTGCGGCAGTGAGCGCTTAGGTCTTAACTGCGAGCCAGATCGACCGGCCCCAGGCTTCCGGGTCCTCGGGCCGGAACCAGCGCACGTCGAAGCCATGCGCCGCAAAAAGCGCGCGATAGGCCGCTGGCGTCAAACTGGCGTGATAGACTGGCGAAACGCCGACTTGGCCAATTGGTTCACCTTCGTCATGACCTGTGGTCAGCATAAGCCGCGCGCCTTGGGCGGCATGGGCGGCGAAGATCGGGAACATCGCACGCTGCGCAGCTTTGCTGAGATGAAAGAAACTGTCCCAAGCTAGGATCACGTCGAAGCGGCGATCAAGGGCAAGGGTGGTCATATCAGCCAGAATCGCCTCAGCTTCGGGCAGGTTGGTCCGGAAATGCTCCAGCATCGCCGCCGCGCCGTCGACTCCGGTGACCATGCATCCCTGATCTGCAAACCAGCGCGCAATCGGCACCCCGGTGCCACAGCCCAAATCCAATACCCGTGCGCCCGCCTGACCGGCTAAAGCCTCACACAAGAACGGGACTTCATAGAGCGAGCTGTCGCGCGTCCGGGCCCAATGGTCGGCTTCGCGCTCATAGACGGGGAGGATGTCTTTGGGTTGCATAGACCGATCATGACGCGCATTTGTGATCGCGAAAAGCCGCTTGTGGCTTTTGACCCGGTACGCATCGGCCCCTATAAGCGGGCAACACTAGACGGCATAGGTTTTCCATGTTCCGATTCATTCTCGGTATTTTTGGCGCAATTTTTAGCTGGCTGACGATCGGCTTGGTGTTTACCGCCTTCTCGATCGGCGCGGTCCTCTACATGTATAGCCGCGACTTGCCGGATCATGAGACGTTGGCGCAATACACACCCGCCACGATTAGCCGAATCTACTCCGCCGAAGGCGAGATTGTGGACGAATTCGCCCGCGAGCGGCGTTTGTTTGTCGCCGCCGAGGATATCCCGGATCGGGTCTCGCAGGCTTTTGTGAGCGCCGAGGACCGGAATTTCTATGAGCATGAGGGCTATGACCCACGCGCGATTGGTGCAGCGATTGTCGAGGCCGTGCGCTCGCGCGGTCGCGATGTGCGCGGCGCCTCGACCATCACGCAGCAGGTGATGAAAAACTTCCTGCTCGATGGCAGCCGGACCATTGAGCGGAAGGTGCAAGAGATCATCCTGGCCGCGCGGATCGAACAGACCCTGACCAAGGACCGGATTCTGGAGCTTTATCTCAACGAGATTTTCCTGGGGCAGAACTCCTATGGCGTCGCCGCCGCCGCGCAGACCTATTTTAACGCCGATCTCTCGGAGTTGACCTTGCAACAAGCGGCCTATCTGGCAGCGCTGCCGCAAGCGCCGTCGAATTTTCACCCGGTGCGGGATTATGAGCGCGCGGTGAACCGGCGCAATTACGTGCTGCGCGAAATGTATGAGAACGGCTATATCAGCCGCGAGGAGATGGAGACGGCCCAGGCTACACCACTGGAAACCGTGCAGGGCGGACATATCGAGCCGTTCCGCGCCGCAGTTCCGCCGCGCAACTATTTCACTGATGAGATCCGGCGACAGCTCTCGGTCGAGTTCGGCGAAGAGGAGTTCTTCTCCGGCGGCTATGCGGTGCGCGCGACGATGGATGAGAGCCTGCAAGAGGCCGCCGAGGTGGCGTTGCGCCGTGGGCTGGAAAGCTATGACCGTTCGCGCGGCTTGTGGCGGGAACCGTTGGCAGTGATTGACCCGGCGGTTCTGGACGGTGCGGATGAAGAGACCTGGCGCGCGGCTTTGGCCGATGTGGAGTTCCCGCGCGATATCGACGGCTGGCATGCGGCGGTCGTCTTGTCTGTGGGGGAGCGGTCAGCCCGGATCGGGATCGAAGACGTGCCCGAGGATGAGGATGGGCATTTCATCCCCGCCGAGGATGTGACCTGGGCCCGGCCCGTCGATGCCGAAGGCAACCGCGGTTCCAGCGCGCGGGTGGCCGGCGATTTGCTGGATGTGGGCGACGTGATCCATGTCCGTGCCATGACCAGCGATAGCGATGGCAGCTTCATCCGCTGGACACTGCGCCAGATCCCGGAAGTCCAAGGCGGGCTGATGGCGATGGATGTGAATACCGGCCGGGTTTTGGCGATGCAGGGCGGGTTCTCCTACCAGTATTCGGTGTTCAACCGGGCAACACAAGCGACGCGGCAGCCGGGATCGAGCTTCAAACCCTTCGTCTATGCCGCCGCGTTGGATAGCGGCTATAGCCCCAACACCATCGTCATTGATGCGCCGATCGAGATTGATACGGGCGCGGGCGTTTGGCGACCGACCAATGCGTCGAACCAGTTTTATGGCCCCGCGCCCCTTCGCACCGGCATTGTCCGGTCGCGGAACCTGATGACCATCCGTCTCGCACAAGATGTCGGGATGGAGACCGTTGCCCGCTATTCGGAACGCTTTGGCGTTTATGACGAGGCGCAGGCGTTTTTGGCCAACTCACTGGGCAGCCAGGAGACCACGCTCTATCGCATGGTGGCGGCCTATGCGATGTTTGCCAATGGCGGCGAGCGGGTTGAGCCGACCCTGGTGGACCGGGTGCAGGACCGCTTCGGTGGCACGGTTTATCGCCATGATCAGCGGCTTTGCCCGGATTGTCAGCTGGCCTCGCTCGAGCCGGGCGTGGCGCCTCGGATCGTCTCAAATCGCGAGCGGGTGATCGACCCGATCACCGCCTATCAAGTGACCTCGATGATGCGCGGCGTGGTGCAGCGGGGCACAGCGGCCTCGACAGTGAACCTGCCGGTGCCAATTGCGGGCAAGACGGGAACCACCAATGACGAACGCGATGCGTGGTTTGTCGGTTATTCCAGCAATATCGTCGCGGGCTGCTATATCGGTTTCGACACGCCGCGCCCGATGGGCGGTGGCAATGGCGGCGGGCGGCTCTGCGGCCCGGTGTTCAACGAATTCATGCAAGCGGCGGTCGAGGAGTATGGCGGCGGGCCGTTCCGCGTGCCGGAGGGCGGGGTGTTCTATAATATCGACCGCTTCTCGGGTCAGCGTCTGCCAGCGGATGCTAGTGGCGATCATGTGGTGGCCGAGTTGTTCCGCGAAGGGGAAGAGCCGATCTATGGGCTGCTCGCGGTTGTCGATGGTGGCTTTGCCATGGGGTCGAACCTGCCGATGTTTGGGCGCGGCGAAGAAGAGGGCGCCGGCGCGACAGCGGGGCAAACGGTGACGACCTCCACCGGGGATACGGCCCGTGTGCCGACAGGAACCGGGTTTGGCACGCTCAGTTCCGGCGGGCTTTACTGACACCTCTGCCTTGCAGGGGCGAGGTCCCTGGTCTAGATCGGTTGGACACCGACAAGATCATTGACAGGCAGTAAGACCCATGCGGGCCGAGACCCAATCTCATATCGAAAAAGTCCAGAAGTCGCTGGAGCTGCTGGGGCAGCGTTTGGGGCTGGAAACGGCCCAGCATCGGCTGGAAGAATTCAACGCGCGTGTGGAAGACCCCGATCTGTGGAATGATCAGGCCGGGGCGCAGAAGCTGATGCGGGATCGGCAAATCTTGGTCGACAAGATCGGCACCTATGAAGCGATCAAAGGTGCGCTTGAAGACAATATCGGCCTGATCGAAATGGGCGAAGAAGAGGACGATGCGGAGGTCGTGGAAGAGGCCGAAGCCGCCTTGGCCGCCTTGGTGGAGGACGCAGCGGCGAAAGAGTTGGAAGCGCTTCTAGATGGGGAAGCCGACAGCAACGATACCTTCCTTGAGATCAACTCGGGCGCAGGTGGCACGGAGAGTTGTGACTGGGCCTCAATGCTGGCGCGGATGTATGTGCGGTGGGCCGAGAAGAAGGGCTATGAGGTCGAACTGCAATCGACGAGCCCCGGCGAAGAAGCCGGGATTAAGTCGGCCGTCTATAAGATCTCTGGGCGCAACGCCTATGGCTGGTTGAAGTCAGAAAGCGGCGTGCATCGCCTGGTCCGGATCAGCCCCTATGACAGTGCGGCAAGGCGGCATACATCGTTTAGCTCGGTCTGGGTCTATCCCGTGGTCGATGACAATATCGAGATCGAGGTGAACCCGGCCGATATTCGGATCGATACCTATCGGTCGTCGGGTGCGGGTGGGCAGCATGTGAACACCACCGATTCCGCCGTGCGGATCACTCATAACCCGACCGGGATTGTGGTGACGAGTCCGAGAAATCGCAGCACCAGAACCGCGATATTGCGATGAAAGCGTTGAAGTCGCGGCTTTATCAAATGGAGCTGGATCGGCGGAACGCGGCGATCACCGAGGCGCATGAGAATAAGGGCGATGCCGGATGGGGCAATCAGATACGGTCATATGTGTTGCAGCCTTATCAGATGGTGAAGGATCTGCGGACTGGGTTTGAGACCTCCGATAGTGCCGGGGTTTTGGACGGCGATTTGGACGGGTTGATGGCCGCGACCTTGGCGATGGATGTGTCGGGCAAAAGCCGGGCTGAGGCGCAGGCCGAGTAGCGGCGCGCCGCCTCACGTCCCCTGACGGGAGCCCTCGGACAGCGCGCGTTGCCACAGGGGCGTCGTGAAGGCTGGTTTTTGGTCGCGCGAATGGGGCGTCTGATCGCAGAGCAAAGATGCCTCCGGCGGGGATATTTCGGAAGCAGAGAAGCTGGAGGAGCGCAATGTCGGATCT
The DNA here is from genome assembly GCF_030407165.1 of Fontisubflavum oceani. Taxonomy (GTDB): domain Bacteria; phylum Pseudomonadota; class Alphaproteobacteria; order Rhodobacterales; family Rhodobacteraceae; genus Rhodophyticola; species Rhodophyticola oceani. Next base: position 2,987,002 of record NZ_CP129111.1, on the reverse strand, counting down.
GTTGCGATTGGACGCGGTGGAGTTGTCGCGGCGGATGGCGGCGCGTGAGGTGAGCGCCGTTGAGCTGATGCGTGCGACGCTGGACCGGATCGCGGCGGTGAATGGCCCGGTCAAGGCGATAGTATCGCTTAAGGATCGTGAGGCGCTGATGGGCGAGGCGCGGCTGGCGGATGCGATGCCGCGGTCCGGCTGGCTGCATGGGATTCCGATGGCGGTGAAGGATTTGGTGGCAGTGAAGGGGGTGCGCTCGACCTTCGGCTCACCGCTCTTCGCCGATCACGTGCCGGAGGTGGATGAGGCCTTGGTCATGCGGCTACGCAATGTGGGCGCGATCATCATTGGCAAGACCAATGTGCCCGAATTTGGTCTTGGATCGCATAGCTACAATCCTGTTTTTGGCGTGACGCGAAACCCGTATGATCTCACGCTCAGCGCGGGCGGCTCTTCGGGCGGGGCCGGGGCCGCCTTGGCCAGCGGTATGGTGGCGCTGGCGGATGGGTCCGACATGATGGGCAGTCTGCGAAACCCGGCGGCATGGAACAGTGTTTATGGGTTTCGGCCAACCGCAGGGTTGATGCCAGGCGAGCCCGGCGATGCGGTGTTTACCAACCGCCTGTCCACGCGCGGACCGATGGCACGCAGCGTGGCGGATATCTCGGCGCTGTTGGAGACATTGACCGATGGGGTGTTTCAGCCGGGTGCGGGACCGGAGACGCCGAGGATTGGGTGGCTTGCGGATTGGGGCGGCGCCTATCCGATGGAGGCGGGCATTCTGCCGCTGGCCGAGGCGGCCTTGGCGGTCATGGCGGATTTGGGTTGGCAGGTGGAGCCGATTGCGCCGCCCTTTGAGGCCCCGGCACTCTGGCGGAGTTGGACCGATCTGCGATCCTTCTCGGTTGCATTGGAGCATGGGGCTGACTGGCGCGACCCGGCGAAACGGGCGCTTCTGAAACCTGAGGTGGTGTGGGAGATCGAGCGTGGCTTTGCATCGACGGGCGATCAGATCGAACAAGCCGCGGCGATCCGGTTGGATTGGCTCGCCGCTTTGGACGACGTGTTCAGCCGGATTGACGCACTGGTTCTCCCCTCTGCCCAGTGTTGGCCGTTTCCGGCGGAATGGCATTGGCCGAAAGAAATCGCGGGCGTCGCGATGGACACCTATCACCGTTGGATGGAGGTGGTGGTGCCGGTCAGTCTGGCCGGTCTGCCGTGCCTGAACCTGCCCGCTGGATTTGGCGCAAATGGCTTGCCGGGCGGTCTGCAATTGATCGGTGCACGCGGGGCGGATGCGGCGCTGCTTGCGATGGGGGAGCACTATCACCGAGCCACGGACTGGCCCGCGCGGCATCCGCCCGATCTTTGACGGATGCAAATAATTTGACCCAAAGGACGGGCAGGGACTTGGCGGGCGCCGAGACCTGCCGCTAGACTTGGCGCGAGGGAGGATTGGGATGAGCGATATCAGCCCACCGCGCGCCGCATCGAAGGTGCCCAGGGTCAATGAAATGGGCCTGGGCGATTTGAGTTATGCGCTCAAAATGGGCCTACGGGACTATCTGAAAGCGCCGTTCATGGGGCTGTTCTTTGCCAATGTCTATGTGATGGGCGGCTGGTTGATCTATCTTTTCCTCTTCGTCACCGAACAGATTTGGTATGCGATCCCGATCACCATGGGCTTCCCCTTGCTTGGGCCGTTTCTGGCGGTCGGGCTCTATGAGGTCTCGCGGCGCTTGGAGAGGGGCGAAGGTTGGACCCGGAATGATATTTTCGGGGTGATCTGGCGGCAGAAAGATCGGCAATTGCCGTCGATTTCTTGGGTGATCATCGTCTATTTCCTGTTTTGGTCTTTCTTCGCGCATATGTTGTTTGCGCTGTTTTTGGGGCCGTCGGCGCTGACCAATGTGACCTCGTCCTATGCCTATCTGTTGGAGCCGGAGGGGCTGGTGATGCTGATCACGGGCACAGCCGCAGGGGCGATCTTTGCGCTGGTTCTGTTCTCGCTGACAGTGATCGCGCTGCCGCTTTTGCTTGATAAGGAGTTGGATTTTGTGACGGCCATGCTGACCAGTTTTGCGGTCGTGCGGCAGAACCCGCTGGTCATGGTGACCTGGGGGGTGATCATCGCCGGGCTCACATTTCTGGCGATGGTGCCGTTTCTACTCGGGTTGTTTTTGGTGCTGCCGGTCTTGGGCCATGCGTCCTGGCACATTTACCGCCGGGCGCTGACGCCGCGGGATTAATCCGGTTTGCGAATGAAGAGATAGGCCCCAACTGCGCCGAGGGCCGTCAACGCGGCGGTGATCCAGCACAAGACGGCGAAAGCCGCGTTCATCGCGTCGGCATGGCCCGCCGTATCGGAGAATGCGCCGAAACTGCCCGACCCGCCGGCGCCAGCATAAAGCGTACCGGCCAGCGTGCCCATCACCGCGACGGCCACCAGCCCTGCGACCCGGCTGACCGCGTTGTTGATGCCTGAGGCTGTGCCGGATCGCTCAGATGGCACGGCCCCCATAATCGCCGTGGAGAGCGGCGCGACGACTAGCGCCATGCCAAGCCCCATAAGCGCGGTCGAAGGCAGGGTGAGGGCCCAAAAGTTTTGCATCGGCGTCGTTATCGCGAGGCAAGCGAGCGACAGCGCCACCAACCCGCCGCCAAGCGCGATGAGCGGCCCGGGGCCGTAATCGTCGGCCCAAGCGCCAGCTTTGGTGGAGAGGAGCGGGATGAAAACCGAGAGCGGGGCGAAAGCGGCCGAGGCCATGATCTCTGGCAGGCCCCAACCGGCAATCAGTGTCATCGGCAGGAAGAACATCACCGTCGACAGTGCGAAATAGATCAGGAATGTGGCGGCATTGGCGGCGCTGAACGAGGCGTTTTTAAACAGGTCGAGTGGCACCATGGGATAGCGACTGCGCGCCTCCCAGGCGAGAAAACCGAGGAAGAGGACCGCACCGGCCAGCGCCGGTGTCCAGTTGACCGCGTGGCCTTCGGACGCGCCGGTGAGGCCAAGTGCGATCAGGCCCAATGTGCCGGTGATGAGTGCCGCACCAAGCAGGTCCAACGGGTGATCGGGGCGGGCTGGGTCAGCGGCGACCTTCGTCAGGATCATCCAAAACGCCAGCCCCCAAGCGGCAGGTTGATCGCAAACAGCAGGCGCCAGGTTTCCGGTCCGCCGACACTGAGCACCAGGCCGCCAAGAATCGGGCCAAGCGCTGTGGTCAGGGCCGATGCGGCGGCCCAAATGCCGATGGCGCGTCCGCGTTCCTCTTCTGGATATGCGCGGGCGATCAGCGCCAGGCTGCCGGGGACCATCACGGCGGCCCCAATACCTTGCAACACACGGGCGGTGATCAGAGTTTCTGGCGTGGGGGCCACGGCACAGGCAAGCGAGGCCAGAACGAAGCCAGCAATGCCGGCGGCAAAGACCCGCGCCAGGCCAAAGCGATCGCCAAGGGCTCCGCCCAGAAGGATCAGCGCCGAGAGGGGGAGGAGATAGCCGTTGTTGATCCATTGCGCCTGAACCAGGCTGGCATTCAGCCCGTCGCGCATGGCGGGTAGCGCAATGGCCACAAGGGTGCCGTCGATGAAGCCAAGCGCGGAGGCGAGGATCGCCGCGATCAGGATGAATTTTCGGGCTTCAGGTGCACAAAAGCCGGGCAGGGCGCCCGGCTTTTCCGTTGGCTCGGCGGCCCCGTTGGGCGAGGCGCCGATGCTCATCTCTTAGGCTTTGCTTTCGGCCGCCGCTTGCGGCTTGGGCGCGGCTTTGGCCACTGGGGCCGCGGCCGGAGCGGCTTTGGCTTGGCTGCCGGTGGCAAGCGGGTCTTCCTGACGCTGGACGGAGCCTTCGAAATGGGCCCCCGATTCAATCGCGATGGTCTTGTGGATGATATCGCCTTCGACCCGTGCGGTGGAGGTCAGGCGCACTTTCAGCCCGCGGACCCGACCCACAACGCGACCAGTGACGACCACATCATCGGCCACAACTTCGCCTTCGATTGTGGCGCTTTCGCCAACGGTCAGAAGATGTGCGCGGATGTCGCCCTGCACATTGCCTTCGACTTGAATGTCGCCCGAGGTGCGCAAGTTACCGACAATCGTGAGATCGGCGCTGAGCAACGAGGCAGGTGGCTTTGCCTTTGGCGTGGGGTTGCTCAGCGGCATCGCCGGGCGTTCGGCCGAGGCGGCTGCGGGTTTGGGGCTGGCCGTGTCATCGCCCTGTTTCGGGCCGGGCTCGTTGATCTTGGATTTAGAAAACATCTCTTCCTGCCGTGATGAAGTTCATCGGGTTTATGGGGGTGCCGTTTTGGCGCACTTCGTAGTGGAGATGCGACCCGGTTACACGGCCCGTTCTTCCCATATCACCGATCCGATCGCCGCGCGAGACCCTTTGGCCTTGGCTGACACCGATCCGGGACATATGGGCATAACGCGTCTCTATGCCAAAGGGGTGTTGGATCTTAACCATGAGGCCATATCCACTCTGACGCCCTGCAAAAATAACCACTCCATCGCCTGCTGCATAAAGCGGCGTGCCGACTGGTCCGGCGAAATCGGCACCGGCATGAAGCCGCCGACCACCATTAATCGGATCGCGGCGATAGCCAAAACCTGACGTGAAGCGAACCGAGCTTTGCACCGGCATTGCGAAAGGCAATTGCTCGGCGGCCATCCGGTGGAGGTTTACCTGGTCGAGTCCTTCCAGAACCTCATTGGCGCGGAGTGACATCGGGTCGGGCGCTTGGCCGCGCGTCGACATGGTGATTGGCATCAACGGGCCGCCCTGGCCGGAATAGCCGCGCCGCACTTGGTCGATGATCTGATCGGTCGGCATGCCAGCGCTACGGAACATATTGTCCAACGGCTCAAGCGACATTGCGACGGCTTCTTCGATCTGTGTGAAGATACGCTCGTTGCGCTCGGCCGCAAGCTCGGCCTCGAATTCGAGGCGGTCGACCTCGGCATGGGCCACTTCCATATCCTCATGCGCGTCATCACGTTCGGTCGCGGTGTCTTCCAGCGCTTCGGCGAGGAAGGCGAGGGTCTGTTCCATGTCGCGCTGCCGGCCCGCCGCAGTTTGGATCGTACCGGTTTCGGCTTGGATCTCGGCGTAAAGCTGATCGGCGCGGGCGCGGGCTTCGTCGCGTTCCGCCATGGTCCGACGAAGCGTGGTTTGGATCACATCGACAGCCGTTTCCATCTCGCGGCGGCGCTCTTCGGATTCGAGCAGATGCGACTGCATATCCGAGACTTGATCCATCGCAATCGCGAACCGGTCCTGCGCAAGACGTGCTTCGGAGGCACGCGCATTACGTTCTTCCGAAAGAGCGTTAAGCCGGGTCTGGTAAGACATCTGCGCCCGCGCCGCTTGGTCACGGGCACTACCAGCACTGATTGTATCGATGAGGAAAATGGAGGTGACGATCACGGTCCAACCAACGAACAGCGCACCGCCTGCGATCATCATCGCTTGGGTGCCAGATCGTAGCCGGACGAACCGCATGCCGCTGTCGGATTTCAGAAATAACCGCTGCTCTGGCAGATGTTTTTCCAGGACCGCATGCAAGCGGCTGAATGCCCGTATCGTCACGTATCGTGCCCCATCTTCCGTCTGTCCCTCTGCCGCATTTATCCCCGTGCGGCACCGAAGCTCCGCATGGGCATAAGCGATGGGGATTTTTGCCTCAATCTTTTATCGATAAATGTGGCTAAAAGACGCCATTGTTGCCGGGTTTGGGCAAAAAACCGCCGATATATCAGGCGCTCAAACCGTTTTTTCGGAGAGCGGCCAATAGAAATCGGGTGGCAAACCAGCCTCGGCGCGTTTCTCTTCATTGAAAGGGGGCTTGAGGACGCCATGGAAATAGCGCCGGACCAACCGATGAAACGCCTCTTTCGGATCAATGTCCTCGCGGCCACAGAGGAAGTGGAACCATTTCGAGCCATAAGCCACGTGATGAACTTCTTCTAGATAAATGACCTCCATTGCCGCCACGGCCTGCTTGGCACCGGGCGCATCGCCCGCCCGGCGAAAGATGTCGATCATGCCGGGCGTGACGTCGAGGCCGCGCGCCTCAAGCACCATCGGCACGACGGCCAGCCGCCCCATGAAGTCCTCTGCCGTGTCCTCCGCCGCGCGCCACATTCCGGCATGGGCGGGCAGGGCACCGTAGTGGCTTTCCATCACTTCAAGACAATCGGCGATCAGGTTGAAATGCTTGGATTCTTCATCTGCGGCCTGCACCCAATCGTCGTAAAACCCCATCGGCATTGGCACATGGGCGAAGCGCGCGATGATGTCCCAGTGCAAGTCCACCGCATTCAGCTCGATATGCGCGACCGCATGCAGGATCGCGGTGCGCCCGGCGGTGGTGCCTGGCTTCCGACGTGGGACCTCGCGCGGGTCCAAAAGCGGCGGCTCGGCGGGTCGGGCGGGGCGATCTGGCGGCGTCGCCGACCCAATCGGGATCGGCGTACCACCCTCGGCGCGCGAGGCTTTCCACTGCGCCGCATAGTCGCGCGACAGGGCGGTTTTGGCCCGCGCATCCGCCGTGCTTAGAACCGTAACGGCCATTTCGGCAAGCGAGGTCACAGTGTGCGAACCGCCTCAAGCACGGCCTCGGCATGGCCCGGCACTTTCACCTTGCGCCAGATCTGCGCGATCTTGCCATCGCCGCCGATCAGGAAGGTGGCACGCTCAATCCCCATATATTTCTTGCCATACATGTTCTTCTCGACCCAGGTGCCATAGCGCTCGCAGGTGTCGCTTTCGGCATCTGAGACCAGCGCGATGCCCAGATCATGTTTGGCGATGAATTTGTCATGCTTGGCGACCGTGTCTTTCGAGATACCGATGATCATTGCACCGGCGGCTTCGAACTCGGCGGCCAGCCCGGTGAAGGCGATGGCCTCCTTGGTGCAGCCGGGCGTGTCATCCTTGGGGTAGAAATAGAGCACAACCGGCTTTGGTTGCGCGGCTGACAGCGTCACCTCGCCGCCGCCATCTCGGGGGAGGGTGAAATCCGGGGCGGGGGAACCAATATCGAGCATCATGCACCTCATCTGATTGTGACAAGCGGCTTGGCCGCGTTCGGTTTGCAAGCTAGGGGATTTGCGACGAAGATAAAGCCCAAGATCACGCGATAGGGCATCACCCTTAGCCACAGGCCAAAAATGGCAGAGCAGCCAGAGGAGACACCGCTTCCCAAACCCCGGCGCAGGCGCCGCCGGGTTGTCTATTGGTGCAGCGTGACCCTGACGGCTCTGATCTCGATCCCGATCCTGTTTGCCGCCGGCGTCCTCTATATGGCGATGGAGAATATGATCCGCTTGCCCGACATGGTGCAGGACCGGATCGAGGCGCGGCTGGATCAAGCGATGCTCGCCAATGAGATTGAGATTGGCGATATGAGCATCGCGCTCCGCGAGGGCGGGGTGACGCCGCAAATCGTTCTGAGCGATGTGGTGATGCGCGACGCGGGCGAACTCCGGGCGCGGTTTCCGGAACTGTCCGTGCATCTGAATGGGCGCGCGCTTCTGAGCGGGCAGATGCGGCCCTATCGGGTGGAGATCACTGGCGCCGGGATCCGGGCGGGGCGCGATGCGGAGGGGCGGTTCGACCTGGCTCTAAGCGATGACAGTGCCGCAGAAGCGCGCGACCTGCGCGAGACCTTGGCGCGGATCGACGCGATGTTCGCGCAGCCCTTCTTCGCCGATCTTGAAGAGATCACCGGCACCGGCTTGGAGTTGGTCTTGGATGACGAAATCAGCAATCAGGTGTTGCGCGCCCATAACGGAAATATGCGCTTGGTCAAAAAGGGCGCGGCGCTGACGCTCACGATGGGCGGGCAGATCGAGGGCAGCCGCGACACCTCCCTGTCTTTGGCCGTGACCCGCAACCCCGAATTGGGGCGCACGGATATGCGCGTCCAATATCAAAACCTCGCGGCGCGCGATGCGGCAGCAGGCGTGCCTGCGCTTGCTTGGCTCGACCTGATACGCGCGCCGATCTCGGGCGCGGTCACGACGCGGCTGACCGATGATGGGACGATCGGCGATTTGAACGCAGCTCTGGATATTGGCGCGGGGCATCTGAACCTCGGTGAGGGTGTGGAGCCCCTCCCCTTCAACGCGCTCAGCGCTTATTTCGAGTATGATGCCGAAACAGCCCGGCTCAGCTTCTCGGAGCTGAACTTGGATGCGCTGGCGCTCAGCTTCGACGCCACTGGCCATGCCGATTTGATGCCGGACGGCACAACCTATGTGGGCCAATTTCAATTCGCGAATATCGCCGCCAACCCGGAGGGCGTTTTTGAGGCGCCGGTGCAGTTCGAAGGCGGGGCGATGGATATGCGCCTGTCACTTCTGCCATTCGTACAACTCGAACTGGGGCAAGCGGTGCTCTTTGACGGGCCTTTGCACGTCCGCGCCGAGGGTGTCTTGGCGGCAGAGCCTGCGGGGCTGAGCGCAAGGATCGACGCCGAAATCCCCGAGATCGCCGCAGAGAGTGTTTTGCCCTATTGGCCCACGGCGGCCATCCCCAACACCCGCGGTTGGCTTGAGCAAAACCTCATCGCTGCCGACCTGAGCAACGTGAACTTCGCTTTCCGGCAAGAGGCGGGCGAGGGGCCCACCCATGCGCTTCGGATGGATTTTGACGCCACAACGCTTCGCGCTCTGCGCCATCTGCCACCAATCGAAGAGGGGCGCGGTTATCTGTCGCTTGTGGGGCCGCGGTTTGTCCTGTCGTTGAGCGAAGGCCGCGTCACCGCGCCTTTGGGCGGTAGTGTCGAGATGGCTGGATCAACCATGGTGATCGACGATGTGCGCCCGCGTGGGCCCGACACCCGCTTCGACCTGCGGGCGGCCGGGGCGCTGCCAGATGTGTTGAGTTTGCTGGAACTGCCACCCGTGAACCTGTTCGCGGATGGCACGCTTTCGGCGGAAACACTGGCCTCCGGACAGGCCAGTTTGCGCGGACAGTTGCAATTGCCGCTGTTGAACCAAGTGCCATTCGACCGCTTGGCGTTTGATGTGACCGGCACCCTGAGAAATGTCCGGTCGGAAACGCTGATCGAGGGTCGGACGCTGCGCGCAGAGCAATTGCAGGTGGAGGTGGTGCCGGACCGTGTCGCGATCAGTGGCCGTGCTGATCTCGACGGGGTCGCGGCGACTGGTGTTTGGAGCCGGACCTTGGGCCCTGATGCCGGTGGCCGAAGCCGGTTGGAAGGGTCAGGCCCGCTTTCGGCGGAAACATTGGCGGCGTTTGGCGCGACCCTGCCAAGCGGGGTGATGACCGGCGCCGCCGCCGCCGACTTCGCACTTGATTTGGAACCGGGAGGCGGGCCGCCCGATGTGGTCGTGACATCGGATTTGACGGGTCTGGGCCTGCGTCTGGACGCGCTTTCTTGGGGCAAAGGCACCGGGGATAGCGGCCGCTTGGCTGCGACCGTGCGTTTGGGCCCCAACCCCGCAGTGACCTCATTGCAGGTCGAGGCGGCGGGGTTGACCCTTGATGGCGCGATCAGCTTGCGAGAGGGCGGCGGGTTGGACCGGCTGAGCGCCGCCCAATTCCGGTTGGGCGAATGGTTGGATGTGACGGGGGATCTGGTGGGTCGCGGTGCCGATAGGGCACCAGCAGTTGAGATCGTCGGCGGCAGCCTTGATCTGCGTCGTGCCCCGTCGTCTGGCGGCGGCGCGGGGACGGGCGGCGGTGGGCCAATCACCGTGCGGCTAGATCGGTTGCAGGTGAGTGATGGCATCGCGCTCAGGGGCCTTGTTGCTGAATTGACGACGACCGGCGGGCTGTCGGGGCAGTTCCGAGGGGACGTGAATGGCGCTGCAACGGTTGCGGGAACTTTGGTCACCACCAGCGACGGGGCGGCGGTCCGGCTTCGATCCGATGATGGTGGTGCGGTGCTGCGTGCCGCGGGGCTTTATGAGAACGCTTATGGCGGGGCGATGGATTTGGTGCTGCAACCGACGGGTCAGACGGGCAGTTATAACGGGCAATTGATGATCGCGGGCCCTCGGCTTCGAAATGCGCCGGCGATGGCCGAATTGCTCAATGTCATCTCGGTTGTCGGGCTGTTGGATCAACTTGGCGGCTCGGGCATCAATCTGGGCGAGGTTGAAGCGCGGTTCCGATTGACGCCGCGCGCGATTGTCATCGAGCAGGGCACGGCTGTGGGCCCATCCATGGGGATTTCGATGGATGGTGTATATGACATCGCCAATCGTCAGTTTGATATGCAGGGGGTCGTGTCGCCGTTTTACATTGTGAATGGGGTGATTGGGGCTCTCTTTTCTCCTCGTCGCGAAGGGCTGTTTGGCGTTAGCTATCGCCTGACGGGGACGCCTGATAATACCCGGGTGAACGTGAACCCCTTGTCGATTCTGACACCAGGAATCTTCCGCGACATCTTTCGCCGCCCGCCACCGGAGCTTAGCCAGTGAAACTCTCTGATTTCGATTTCAACCTGCCGGAGCGGCTGATCGCCACCCGGCCCGCCAAACCACGCTCTTCTGCGCGGTTGCTCTTGGCCGATGGGGCCGCGACCCATGATCGGCATGTGTTTGACTTGCCGGATATTTTACGCCCCGGCGATCGGCTGGTCTTGAACGATACCAAAGTGATCCCGGCGCGTCTGACCGGGATGCGCCGCCGCGATACGGGCCAAGAAGTGGTGCAAGCCAAGATCGAAGTGACGCTGCTGGAGCCGCAAGCCGATGGCAGTTGGTCGGCTTTGGCAAAACCCTTGCGCAAGCTTGCGATTGGCGAGACCGTGATGTTCTCCGATGAACTCTCCGCCGAAGTGACGGCCCTGGCCGAGGGCCTGCATCTTCGCTTCAACCTGACCGGCACGGATTTCGACGCGGCTTTGAACGCGGCAGGGGCCATGCCATTGCCACCCTATATCGCCGGCAAACGCCCGGCCGATGCGCAGGACAAAGACGACTACCAAACCATCTGGGCGCGCCGCTCCGGTGCCGTTGCCGCCCCGACGGCCAGCTTGCATTTCGATGAAGCATTGGTGAGTGCGCTCCGCGCGCGTGGCGTGGCAATGAGTTTCGTGACCTTGCATGTGGGGGCAGGGACCTTCTTGCCGGTTACCGTGGATGACGTCACCACGCACCGGATGCATGCCGAATGGGGCGAGATCGGCACCGAGGCTGCCGCCGAGATCAGTGCGACCCGGGCAGAGGGCGGGCGGATCATTCCGGTCGGCACCACCGCGCTCCGCCTGATCGAAACTGCGGCGGCGGAGGATGGCAGCCTCGCGCCCTGGCAGGGCGACACCGATATCTTCATCTATCCTGGGTATCGGTTCAAAATCACCGATGCGCTGATGACCAATTTCCACCTGCCGAAATCGACGCTGATGATGCTGGTCTCGGCCCTGATGGGACCGGAGCGGGTCAAAGAAATCTATGCTCATGCCATTGAGAATGAGTATAGATTTTTCTCCTATGGCGACGCGTCTTTGCTCATTCCGTCGCAGATGTGACAGACCAAGACGCGTTTGGACGTCCACACTGAGTCGCATCGGTTAGGGACGCGCTATGTTTGATGTGCTTCGGTCGTCTTGGGCTTTGCTGCTCGGGATGCTGCTCTTGATGGTTGGGAACGGGCTGCAAGGCACGCTTTTGGGCGTGCGCGGCGATATCGAGGGATTCTCGACCGTCGAACTGTCGGTCATCATGTCGGCCTATTTCGCGGGCTTCTTGGGCGGCTCGCGCCTCGCGCCCGAGATGATCCGGCGGGTCGGGCATATCCGGGTCTTTGCCGCCCTCGGCTCTCTGGTCTCCGCCGCTCTGATCCTGTTCCCGGTTCTGACCGATCCGATCAGTTGGACCGTGCTGCGCCTGATCATCGGGTTCTGTTTCTCGGGCGTTTATGTGACGGCGGAGAGCTGGCTCAACAATTCCACCACGAATGAGAACCGGGGCAAGACGCTCTCGGTCTATATGGTGGTGCAATTGGCGGGCGTGGTCTCGGCCCAGGCGCTTTTGGTTGCGGGCGATCCATCGGGCTATAACCTCTTCATTATCCTGTCGGTTCTGGTCTCGCTCGCCTTCGCGCCGATCCTGTTGTCGGTCACGCCAACACCCGCGTTTGAGGCGACGCGGCCCATGGGGTTCCGCGAGATCATCCAGGTGTCTCCGCTTGGCTGTATGGGGATCTTCGTGCTTGGCGGCGTGTTCTCGGCCATGTTCGGCATGTCGGCGGTCTATGCCACCGAGGTTGGGTTCAGCCTCGGACAAATCTCGATCTTCGTGGCCAGCTTCTATGTTGGCGGACTTCTTCTACAATATCCGATTGGCTGGATTTCAGACCGGATGGATCGCCGCCGGTTGATCTTGATCGTCAGCGCTTTGGGCGCAGTGGCTGGGGTCTTGGCGATCTTCAGTGGTGGGAGTTTCTATCTGATCTTGGTCGCGGCCTTCGTCGTCGGGGGTATGGCGAACCCGCTTTATGCGTTGCTGATCGCTTATACGAATGACTTCTTGGAGCATGATCAGATGGCTGCCGCCGGAGGCCGAATGATCTTTATCAATGGGGTGGGGGCGATCTTTGGTCCGTTGATCGTGGGGGCCTTGATGAATGTGGCCGGGCCGCAAGGATACTTCCTTTATATCGTCGCACTTATGGCAGGATTGGCGGTCTATGCTGCCTATCGGATGACTGTGCGCCCGGCACCTTTGGCTGTGGATACGGGCAGCTATGCCCCTGTGATGCCCACGGCCTCGCCGGTCGCGATGGAACTGGCGCAGGAAGCCTTTATTGAAGCCGCGCTGGAAGACGAAGAAGCGGCAGACAAGCCGGTCTCCGCTGTGTAGAGTGATGGTACGACCGTCAAGAGTCGGATGAAGAGGAGAGCACAATGACACCCCACCCGTCAGAGGATGTGCTGGCATTTTGGTTGACCGAATGTGAACCGGAGCATTGGTACAAACAGGACCAAGCCCTCGACGATCAGATCACCGACAGGTTCTTGCAGCTTTGGGAGGCTGGTGAGCGTGGTGAGCTTGCCACCTGGACCAGCCATCCCCGAAAGGCCCTGGCATTGGTGATCCTGCTTGATCAGTTCCCGCGCAACATGTTCCGCGGCCAGGCCCGGGCCTTCGCCACGGATCGCAAGGCGCTCTCGGCGGCGTGCTACAGCATCAAAGAAGGCTGGGATATGCGCGCCGATGAGCCAGAGCGGCAGTTCTTCTATATGCCATTTTGCCATTCCGAGGTCTTGGCCGACCAAGACCACTGCGTACGCTTGATGAAAGAACGCATGACCACGGGCAACAACCTGCTTCATGCCCGCGCGCATCGGGAGATCATCCGCACATTCGGCCGGTTCCCGTTTCGCAATGACGCCTTGGACCGCAAAAGCTCGCCCGAGGAACAGCGCTTTATGGAAGAGGGCGGCTATGGCAGGATCGTAACTGACCTGGAGGCGGCGGCCTGATCTGAGATCGCGCGTGCGCCCCATGATCATGAATCATAAGGAGGCGCGGATGCGGATCGGATTGGGGCTGGCCATCGGGCTGGCGATGACGGGGGCCGGACTGGCCGAAACTGTGCGGCTGGATGTCTCCGGCGATAGCATGATCGGCAGCTATGAGACCTCGGACGGGGCGGGGCCTGCCGTGCTTCTGCTGCATGGATTTACGGGCACGCGAGATGAGCTGCCCGTCGAGGGCACCGAAGACTTCGTCTACACCCGATTTGCGCGGGCCTTGGCGGCAGCGGGCATGCCGAGCCTCCGGATTGATTTCCGTGGCTCTGGCGAAAGCCTGGAAATGCCCTGGGAAGAGACGACCTTCTCCACACAGATCGAAGATGCAGTGGCCGCCGTCGATTGGATGGCGCGCCATCCCGATCTTGAAGGGCGGCAGATTGCGGTGATTGGTTGGAGCCAGGGCGGCCTGGTTGCGGCGCATTTGGCGGCGGAACGCCCCGATCTGTCTCGCGTGGTGTTGCTCAATCCCGTGACAGCGCCGGCGGAGACTTATCCGACACTTTTTGGTGCCGACGTGATGGAAGCGGGGCTGTCGGTCGCACCCTCGGTGCCTGTGGGCTTCACCTTGCCCTGGGGTGTTGAAATGGAGTTGAATGGCGCATTCTTTCAGGAAATCCCCGAGAGCGATCCGGTTGGCGCGATCTCGGGCTATCCTGGCCAGGTGATGGTGATTGTCGGCTCGAATGACGAGCTGATCACGCCACAGCCCGAGATGGGGCAAACCGTCTTGGAGGCGCGCGACAATGCGGCCGATGAACTGGTGTTGTTGGAGATGGATCACGTGTTCAACGTCTTCACCGGGGCGGAGACATTGGACCAGGTGATCGCCACGACAAACGCCTGGCTGATGTCGGAGTGACCCCGCGACAATGCTGCGCGGCAGAGGTCAATTGCGATGTGCCCAGAGATAGTTTAATGCTGAACAAAATTTCCGCCAGGAGGATCACCCATGGCTGCTAAGAGTTTTGACGTCGTTGTAATCGGGGCCGGGCCCGGGGGCTATGTGGCCGCCATTCGTGCCAGCCAGTTGGGCCTGAACGTCGCGATTGTCGAGCGGGAACATATGGGCGGCATCTGTCTCAACTGGGGCTGTATTCCGACCAAGGCGATGCTGCGCTCTTCGGAGGTGTTCCATCTGATGCACCGGGCCAAGGAGTTCGGGCTGAAAGCCGATGGCATCGGCTATGACCTCGACGCGGTGGTCGATCGTTCGCGCAAGGTGGCCAAGCAGCTCTCGGGCGGCGTGTCGCATCTGATGAAGAAGAACAAAGTGGCGGTGGTCATGGGCGCGGCGTCGATCCCCGCGAAGGGCAAGGTGAGCGTCAAGACCGACAAAGGCACCGAAGAGTTGACGGCAAAGGCGATCATTCTGGCGACCGGCGCGCGGGCGCGTGAATTGCCGGGGCTTGAGGCCGATGGCAAACGTGTTTGGACCTATAAGGCCGCGCTGCAGCCGCCGCATATGCCGAAGAAACTGCTGGTGATCGGGTCCGGTGCCATCGGCATCGAATTTGCAAGCTTCTATAATACTCTGGGGGCCGACACGACGGTGGTCGAAGTGATGGATCGGGTCTTGCCGGTCGAAGATGCCGAGATCAGCGCCTTCGCCAAGAAGAGCTTTGAGAAGCAGGGGATGAAGATCCTGCAAAAGGCGATGGTCAAGAAACTCGACCGCGCAGCAGACAAAGTCACCGCCCATATCGAAGTCGGCGGCAAGGTCAAAACGCAAGAGTTCGACACGGTGATTTCCGCGGTCGGCATCGTCGGGAATGTGGAAGGTCTGGGGCTTGAGGCGCTTGGCGTGAAGATCGACCGGACCCATGTGGTGACAGATGAGTATTGCCGGACCGGGGTCGAGGGGCTCTATGCCATCGGCGACATCGCGGGGGCGCCTTGGTTGGCCCACAAAGCCTCCCATGAAGGCGTGATGGTCGCCGAGCTAATCGCGGGCAAAAACAAGGTCCATCCGGTGAAACCCGAAAGCATCGCGGGCTGCACCTATTGCCACCCGCAGGTCGCCAGCGTGGGCTATTCCGAGGCCAAGGCGAAGGAGCTCGGCTATGACGTGAAGGTCGGCCGCTTCCCCTTCATTGGTAACGGCAAAGCAATTGCGCTTGGTGAACAAGAGGGCATGATCAAAACGGTCTTTGACGCCAAGACGGGGGAACTTCTCGGCGCTCATATGATCGGTGCGGAGGTGACCGAACTGATCCAAGGCTATGTGGTGGGCCGTCAATTGGAGACCACGGAGGAAGACCTGATGGAGGCCGTCTTCCCGCATCCGACCTTAAGCGAAATGATGCACGAAAGCGTGCTCGACGCGTATGACCGGGTGATCCATATCTGATCGTCTGCGCTTAGGGTTGACATAGCTGCAGATCGGTTGCGGCTGGACCTCGAATTCTGAATGACTAAACTAAACTCTTCCGTAACGTGTCGTCCATCTGTGTTGCGGCTGGACCTCGAATTCTGAATGACTAAACTCAGTTTCGGCCACTTTGCGATGCCTAGCGGGTTGCGGCTGGACCTCGAATTCTGAATGACTAAATTCGCGATGAACACCGTCAGCCGTGAGCTGGTGTTGCGGCTGGACCTCGAATTCTGAATGACTAAACTTAGCGGTAGTTTCCTGACGCCATCTTCTCAGTTGCGGCTGGACCTCGAATTCTGAATGACTAAACTCGATCTATCCACACATGCCGTCGGTCGATTGTTGCGGCTGGACCTCGAATTCTGAATGACTAAACTGCTTGGATAAACGTCGCGGTAGTCCTCGGCGTTGCGGCTGGACCTCGAATTCTGAATGACTAAACTGGATCACCGGGGAAGCTCTTGTTTTTGCAAGGGTATTCGCGGTCTTTATGTGTGGTATTCCCGCGCATTTGGCTCAAAACATCACCAGATTCTCTAGATTTTTGCGGGCCGTCTGACGTCTTGGATCTGACCGGGCGATGATATCACAAGACCGTCTAGATGCGAAATGACGTATCTGGCGGCGGCGCCGTGGTCGCGGGCGCTCTGGCGGACTGTGGTCAGACTTGCGAGGCGGCCTTAGTCAGATCGCCCCGCATTTGATCGGCGTCACTGCACCACGAGCGGGTGTTCGGCGATCACGACCCGATCCTGCCCGAGGAAGTAACGCAGCACATAGGCGCCGGGCTCGTCAGGCACGTCGATGATCATCGGGTTGCCGTTCCGGGTGTATACATACTCCTCCCATTGTGCGCCGCCGGTCGCGCCTGCGCGGCCGATGCCGATATAGTCATTGTTATAATCGGGCCCGGTCCAGCCGACCTCAATCGTGCCTCCCGCCGGGGCCTGGGCCGGGGCGGTCAGCGTGGCCGCCACTGGGCTGATCGAGATCGTGGCGCTGGCCAACGGATCACGGTCTTGGCCGAGGAAATAGGTGATCACGTAGTCGCCGCCTGTTGGCGGCATGAGCAGGCGCAGCGGGTTGCCATCGCGCGTATAGGTGTAGTTCTGCCACAGATCGCCGCCGCTCGCGCCGGATGGACCGATGCCGATATAGTCATTGTCGTAATCTGGCCCGACCCACCCGATCTCGATCATTTCACCGGCAATCGCTGTAGCGGGCGCGGTCAGCTCGGATTGCAGCGGCGTGACCGTGATCGGCACTTGCGCCATCACTTCGCGATCCTGACCCAGGAAATAGGTGATGACATAGGCGCCGGGTGTCGTGGGGACCAATAGGTCAAGCGGTGCTCCGTCGCGGGTATAGGTGTAGTTCTCCCACTGATCACCGCCGCGCGCATCGGCCCGGCCAATCCCGATATAGTCGTTCTGGTAATCGGGGCCGGTCCAGCCGATTTCGATGGTCGACCCGGCGACCGCGCTGTCCGGCGCGGTGATCCCGACCTGCAACTCGGTGACCGTGATCGGCACCTGGGCCATGATCTCGCGGTCCTGACCGATGAAATAGCTGATCAGATACTCTCCCGGTTCTGGCGGCACCAGCAGGTCCATCGGGCTGCCATCACGCGTATAGGTGTAGTTCTGCCAAAGATCGCCGCCCGAGGCGTCAACCGGGCCGATGCTGATATAGTCATTGTCGTAGTCGGGGCCGGTCCAGCCAACCTCAATGCTGGACCCCGCAACCGCTTCCGGCGGTGCGGTGATCGACACCTGCACATCGGTCACCTCAATCGGAACCGAGACCATCTGCGTCCGATCTTGGCTGAGGAAATAGCTGATCAGATAGCTGCCCGGCGTCGGCGGGACCAAAAGATCAAGCGGATTGCCATCGCGGGTATAGGTGTAGTTTTCCCACAGGTTGCCACCAGAGGCATCAGCGCGACCGATCCCGACATAATCTCCTTCATAGTCCGGCCCGATCCAACCAATCTCGATCGTGTCGCCTGCGGTGGCCGTTTCCGGCGCCGTCAACGTTATTTCAACCGGTGTCACGGTCAGAGGCGCAATCGCGATGCGCTCGCGCCCGTCGCCGAGGAAATAGCCGATCAGATAGTCGCCGGGCTCTGGTGGCACCAGAAGGCCAAGCGGGCTGCCGTCTTCGGTATAGGTGTAGTTTCGCCAGGTATTGCCACCCATCTCGCTGGCCAGGCCGATGCCGATATAGTCGCCATCCATGTCCGGGCCGGTCCAGCCGATCTCAATGGTTGATCCGGCCACGGCGGTCTCCGGTGCGATGAGGCTTGCGATGAGCGGCGGCTCTTCAAAAACCACGGTCACGGTTCGGGGCGCATCGACGACGACGAACTGAACCTCTTCGCTGACCTCCTGCACCGTCCAATAGGCGTTGGCGGTGTAGGAGCCGCCTTCCAGGTCAAAGACCAACTCATTGCCCTCTTCGGTCTCTGCGACGTTCTCCGGCAACGGGCGGATGTCCCAGAGCACCGGGTCGGTGATGATCGGGCCGGCCTCGCCACCGATCCGGGCAGTGAAGGTGACCTCGAAACTCGGCGGCGGGATAAAGGGCAGGGCGACCGTCACGGTCTGCTCTACTCCTTTTTCGACCGTGAAGCTTGCGCCATGTTCGGTGCCTTGCGCCATGCGCAGCACCTGCGCCCGGTAGGTCCCCGGCAGAAGCGCCAGCGTCAGGCTCGGCGCCTGCGTCGCGCCCTGGACCGGGCTGCCATCGGCGTCGAAGATGGACCATTCCAGCGGAGAGACAGGCGCCGACATGTCTGGCTCGACAACCGCGCGGATGGTCACCGGCGTCGTGATCGGGGCAGGGGCCACGGCGACCTGTTCCAACGCCTCGGCAAGCTCTTCGGCATTGTCGGCGGTCAGGAATTGGCCGCCGGTATTATCGGCAATGCACTGCATCTGCGCCCGCGCCTCTGGGTCTTCCACGTCAAAGCCGATCACATGGGCGGTGAACCCCACACCTGCGGCCTCAAGCTCGGCGGCAATGGCGCAGGGGTCGGCCTCGCAAGTCTCGATCCCATCGGAAACCAAGATCACGGTCGCCGCGTTTTCGGTGTGGCGGAGGGCGCGGGCGGCCTCAACGACCGAGGCAGTCATCGGCGTTCGACCGCGTGGGTTGATCGCGTTGACCGCCGTGGCAATCGCGTCGCGGGTGTCGAGCCCGGGTTCGATCAATGTCTCGATATCGGCACAATCGCCGCGGGTTCGGTGGCCATAGACGGTCAGGCCCAAAGCCTGCGAGCTGGGCAGGTCTTGCAGCATCTCGCCAATCACTTCGCGGGCGATGACGATCTTATTCACCCCGTCGATTTGGCCCCACATGGAGCCGGAGGCATCCAGCACCAGGATAGCGGCTGGCGTTTCATCGACTTGGGCTTGAGCGGGCACAACCGCCCAGATTGACAGGAAAATACTCGCGAGAAACCGGCGCATGGTCCAACCCTCTTCATATGTAAAAATATGTGTCCCGCGCAATCGCGGGATAAAATATGGGTCAGATGCTACGCCCGACGGGTTCATTTGTGAAGCATTCGTTGATCTGGTTGACCCTCCGGCTGCCCGCTGTCATGCCGGGCGCATGGACCCCCGACAGACAACAGATTGGGCGCAGGTGATCCTGCTTTGGGTGATCGGCCTCTTTGCTGCGGCGCAATTCGGCAAAGTATCCTTGGCCTTTGACGCGTTGAGCCAGGTCTATGATCGGCCCGAGGCGGTTTTGGCGTTGGTTGTGTCATCGGTCGGCGTCGCGGGCATATTTTTGGGTGCCATCGCCGGGATGGGTGCGGGGCGGTTCGGGCCCCGGCCGGTCTTGCTGAGCGCGCTTATCGCGGGCGGCGGGCTGTCGATCCTGCAAGGGCTCTTGCCTGCCTTTCCGCTTTTGCTGGGGTTGCGCGTGTTGGAGGGCGTTGCGCATCTCTCGATTGTGGTGGCCGCGCCGGTTTTGATGGTCCGGATCAGCACGCCGCAGGATCAGCCGATGGTGATGGCGCTTTGGGCCAGCTTCTTTGGCGTGTCTTTCGCCCTCACGGCCCTGATCCTGCCCGGGTTGATCGAGCTCGGCGGGCTTGGCGGCGTCTGGATGCTGCATGGGTTGGGGTTCTGGTGCCTGGCGGCTTTGGTCTGGCGTATGGTAGACCGTATCGGCCCATCGCCCGCGCCCTGGCCGGGCTTCATCGCGGCGCATCGGGCGATCTATAGCGATCCGCGCCGGCTGGCCCCTGCGCTCGGCTTCTTTTGGCACACATTGATTTTCGTGGCACTGCTGACATTTCTTGCGCCCTTTGTGGCGGGCGGGTTGCCGGACTCCGTGGTGGCCAGCGTGCTGCCACTCGCGGCGCTTGGCGGGACGTTCCTGGCCGGGTGGCTCGCGCGGCGGTTTCCGCCGATCGAGGTTTTGCGCCTGTCTTATATCACGACCATTACGACCATGATCCTCTTGGTCATCGTGCCCGATCTGGCCCGTCCTTGGGTGGCCTTTTTGGCCTTTGTCAGCATCGGCGTTGCGCCGGGCGCAGGTTTTGCAGCGATCCCCGCCTTGAATACGGAACCGGTGGCCCAAGCTGAAGCCAATGGCGCCTTGGCGCAGCTTGGCAATGTCGGCACCTCAACCGGCAGCCCGATCTTTGCGCTTGCCATGGGCGCGGCCGGCCTCAACGGATTGGTGGCCGCCGCAGTGATACTCACAGCGATCGGGTTCGTCTCGATGCTGTGGATAAGCCGGCGGGTTGCACATAGCTGACTCTCTCTCAGCATGTTCCTGCTTCGTTCGCATTTTTTCGTTGGAGACTCAGCCGCGCTCCCCTATGTGTGAACCGACGGTTAATCGGGGGCCTTTATGGCTGAGCTGAAAAAGATCGAAGTGCGCGGTGCCCGCGAACACAATCTGAAGAATATCGACGTGGATATTCCGCGTGATGAGTTGGTGGTAATTACTGGCCTGTCAGGTTCGGGGAAATCCTCGCTGGCCTTCGATACCATCTATGCCGAGGGGCAACGGCGTTATGTTGAGTCGCTGTCGGCCTATGCCCGGCAATTCCTCGATATGATGGAAAAGCCGGATGTGGACCATATCAGCGGTCTCAGCCCGGCGATCTCGATTGAACAGAAGACAACCTCGAAAAACCCGCGCTCGACGGTCGGCACGGTCACCGAGATTTACGACTATATGCGTCTGCTCTTCGCCCGGGTCGGAACGCCGTTTTCGCCTGCCACGGGGCTGCCGATTGAGGCGCAGCAGGTCCAAGACATGGTCGACCGGGTCATGGCGCTGGAGGAGGGCACGCGCGGCTATCTGCTTGCGCCGATCATCCGCGACCGGAAGGGCGAATACCGCAAGGAATTCCTGGAACTGCGCAAGCAGGGCTTTCAGCGCGTCAAAGTCGATGGCGCGTTTTATGAGCTGGACGAGCCGCCGGTGCTGGACAAGAAGTTCCGCCATGACATCGATGTGGTGGTGGATCGGATCGTGGTCCGCGAGGGGGCCGAGACTCGGTTGGCGGACAGTTTTCGCACCGCGCTGGATCTGGCCGACGGTATCGCGGTTCTGGAAACCGCGCCAAAGGCGCTGGAGGATGGCACCACGCCGGAGCCGGAGCGCATCACGTTCTCCGAGAATTTCGCCTGCCCGGTGAGCGGCTTCACGATCCCCGAGATCGAACCGCGGCTGTTTTCGTTCAACGCGCCCTTTGGGGCCTGCCCCTCCTGTGATGGCCTGGGCGTTGAGCTGTTCTTCGACGAGCGCCTGGTGGTGCCTGATGCGGCGCTGACCCTTGAGGATGGCGCGCTTGCCCCATGGCGGAAAGGCAAGTCACCCTATTTCCTGCAGACTATTCAGGCCATTGCGGATCATTACGGGTTCGATCCCAAGACCAAGTGGAAAGATATCGCGCCGGAGATACAGCAGGTGTTTTTGCGTGGCTCTGGCGATGTGGAAATCCCCTTCCGCTATGATGAAGGCGGTCGGGTCTATCAAGTGACGCGCAGCTTCGAAGGTGTGATCCCAAATATGGAGCGCCGCTATCGCGAGACGGACAGCGCCTGGATTCGCGAAGAGTTTGAACGGTATCAGAACAATCGCTCCTGCGGGTCGTGCCATGGGTTCCGTCTGCGTCCCGAAGCGCTGGCAGTGAAGATCGCTGGCCTGCATGTCGGCGAAGTGGTGCAGATGAGCATCCGCGAGGCCGCCGCTTGGTGTGATACCGTGCCGGAGAGC
The DNA here is from genome assembly GCF_030407165.1 of Fontisubflavum oceani. Taxonomy (GTDB): domain Bacteria; phylum Pseudomonadota; class Alphaproteobacteria; order Rhodobacterales; family Rhodobacteraceae; genus Rhodophyticola; species Rhodophyticola oceani. Next base: position 2,964,871 of record NZ_CP129111.1, on the reverse strand, counting down.
CTGACGGAGCAGAAAAACGAGATCGCCCGAGCGATTTTGAAGGAAATCCGAGAGCGTCTTGGGTTTCTGAACAATGTCGGCCTGGAATATCTAACGCTAAGCCGGAATGCCGGCACGCTGTCAGGCGGCGAGAGCCAGCGCATTCGCTTGGCCAGCCAGATCGGCAGCGGGTTGCAGGGCGTACTTTATGTGCTCGATGAACCCTCGATCGGGCTGCATCAGCGAGACAATGATCGGCTTCTGACAACGCTGAAGAACCTGCGAGACGCGGGCAACACGGTGATCGTGGTCGAACATGACGAGGAGGCGATCCGAGAGGCGGATTATGTCTTCGATATCGGCCCGGGCGCTGGCGTGCATGGCGGGCAGATCGTCAGCCAAGGCACCCCGGCGGAGATCATGGGTGACGCGGCTTCGATCACCGGGCAGTACCTTGCGGGCACCCGCGAGATCGCCGTGCCCGCGACCCGGCGCAAGGGCAACAAGAAGAAGGTGACCGTGGTCAAGGCCACCGGCAACAATCTGCAGAATGTGACCGTCGATTTCCCACTGGCCAAGTTCGTCTGTGTCACGGGCGTGTCTGGCGGCGGCAAATCCACCCTGACAATTGAGACGCTGTTCAAGACCGCATCGATGAAGCTGAACGGCGCGCGGCAGACACCTGCGCCCTGCGAGACGATCAAGGGGTTGGAGCATCTCGACAAAGTCATCGATATCGACCAACGGCCCATTGGCCGGACGCCACGGTCGAACCCGGCCACCTATACCGGCGCCTTCACCCCGATCCGCGATTGGTTCGCGGGGCTGCCCGAGGCCAAGGCGCGGGGCTACAAACCCGGCCGGTTCTCGTTCAATGTGAAGGGCGGGCGGTGCGAGGCGTGCCAGGGTGATGGTGTCATCAAGATCGAGATGCATTTCCTGCCCGATGTCTACGTGACCTGCGAGACCTGCAAGGGCGCTCGCTATAATCGCGAGACCTTGGAGATCAAATTCAAAGGCAAAAGCATCGCCGATGTGCTCGATATGACGGTCGAGGATGCGCAAGAGTTCTTCAAAGCGGTCCCCAGCATCCGCGAGAAGATGGATGCGCTGATGCGGGTCGGTCTGGGCTATATCAAAGTGGGGCAGCAGGCGACGACGCTCTCGGGTGGCGAGGCGCAGAGGGTCAAATTGTCGAAAGAACTGGCCAAACGGTCTACAGGTCGGACTTTGTATATTTTGGATGAGCCTACCACTGGATTGCACTTCGAAGATGTTCGAAAACTGCTAGAGGTGCTGCATGAGTTGGTGGAGCAGGGCAACACCGTGATCGTCATTGAGCACAATCTCGACGTGGTGAAGACCGCCGATCACATCATCGATATCGGCCCGGAGGGGGCGATGGCGGCGGCACCGTCGTGGCCACGGGCACGCCGGAGAAAGTGGCGGAGGTGGAGCGCTCCCATACCGGGCGCTATCTCGGCCCGATGCTCGGCAAACGCACCCTCGCGGCGGAGTAGATGGCGGCGCGGCCCCGGATCGGATTGGCGCTTGGGTCCGGCGGGGCCCGGGGCTGGTGTCACCTCGGCGCGCTGGCTGCGTTGGAGGATATGGGCATCCGCCCCGATGTCGTCGCGGGCTGTTCCATGGGCGCGCTTGTTGGGGCAGCGGAGGCTGGCGGCAAACGGGCCGAGCTGCAGGATTGGGCGCTTGACCTGACCCAAACCAAATTCCTCGGCCTGGTCGATTTACAGCTCTCTGCCGGCGGGCTGGTTGCGGGCAAACAGATTGCCAATGTGTTGGGTCAGTGGGGGCTTGATTGCGCCATTTCTGATCTGGCGCTGCCCTTCACGGCGGTGGCGACCAATCTCGAAACCGGTCGCGAGGTCTGGCTGCAGCATGGGCGGCTTTTGCCCGCCGTCCGCGCCTCCCTGTCGATCCCCGGGGTTTTCACGCCGTCTTATTTGGATGGCCGATGGCTGGTTGATGGCGGGTTGACCAACCCCGTGCCGGTCTCGGTCTGTCGCGCGGAGGGGGCGGATGTGGTGCTTTCGATCAACCCGAATGGCAAAGCCGAGGGGCGGGTGTGGCGACCTTCGGAAGAGCTTGGGGTGATCGAGCAATTGCATCAGCAGTTGAGTGAAAGCCTGCCTGAGGGTTGGTTGCCGAAGCCGCCGCCGCGCGGGCCGGTCCCGCCGCAAGGGTTCGATGTGGTGTCGTCCTCGCTTGATATGCTGACCGATTATCTCCGCCGCACCAGAATGGCGGCGGACCCGGCGGATGTCGCCGTGGACATCTGCTTGCCGGACCTGACAGTTTTGGAGTTCTTCCGCGCAGAAGAGTCCATAAATGCGGGCCGCGCCGCAATTGAGGCGCAGGCTGAACAGATCGCGCGGGTCTGCAAAATCTGACGCACGGTGGGTGCGGGCCTCAGGGGTTGTCATCGCGCATGATCAAAATATTGCCGGAGCGGCTCTTGTATGTTAAATTGATTTACATACATCTTGCACACGTTTCCGTGAGTGAGAGAGGGCAATCATATGACGCAGTATTTGGGAGCAGGGGCCGTTCTGATCGTGCTGCTGGCAAGCGGCGCGATAGCGCAGGATCGGGTCTATCAGTTTGACGGATTTACCGAGGTCGAAGTGGCTGAAGGCGTCAGCGCGACGCTCAATGAAGGTCCGTTTCAGGTCGAGGCGACAGCGCGGCGGGGCAATATCGACCGGTTGGTGATCGAACAGGATGGCGATGTGCTGCGGATCGAGCGCCGCGCGCCGGTGATCCGCTCGGCTCTCAATAGCAATGATCAGTTCGAGGTAGAGATTCACATGCCGAAACTGATCCGGGTCGAGTCGCGGGCCGGGGCATCGGTGATCGCGGAGGTTCCGAGCAGCGTCGAAGCGTTCGAGGGCGAAGCCCGTCATGGCGCCTCTTTGCGGATCGCGAGCATCACTGCCGATCAGACGGCGCTTTATGCCTCCTCCGGGGCCAGCCTGCAGTTCAATGGCAGCGCGGGTGAAACCGATGTTACCGTCGAAAACGGGTCGAGCATGCGCCTGTCGGGGAACTGTACCGACTTGAGTGCGGAGATCCGCGCCGGCGCGTCGCTCAGGGCTGGAGAGTTCCAATGCCACAACCTCGATATCTCCGCCCGTGCGGGCGCGGAGGCGGTGGTCTATGGCGATCAGACTGCATCGGTGGAGGCGCGGTTCGGAGCGTCCGTCCGGCTGCTTGGCGATCCGGTGATCGAGGATATGGGCAGCGGGTTTGGCGGTGATATCCGCTCGAATTGACGGCCCGAAGATGCACCGTCGCGAGCGCGTCTAGACGGCGCGCTCTGCGTCAGGTCTGCACGATCAACCGGTTTAGCCCGTGGAAGTGGTAGATATCGGCATAGGTCGGTGTTTCGGCGAGGCGCAGATTTGGGCAGCGCTGAAACAGGATCGGCAGGGCAATCTGCATCTCCAGCCGGGCCAGCGGTGCACCGACGCAGAAATGCAGCCCGGCGCCGAAAGCCAGATTGGCGGGGCCATCTTGCCGATCAGGTTGGAACGTCTCAGCGTCTTGATACACGGCCTCATCCCGCCCGGCGGAGGCCAGCAGCAAGCCGACCTGATCGCCGCGCTGGAACCTATGCCCAAAAAGCGCAACTTCTTCATAGACATAACGCGTGAAAAGATGCAGCGGCGGGTCGTAGCGCAGGATTTCTTCGATCAACAATGCCGGGGTCTCGCCGGGCTGCGCGCCGGTTTCCAGGCAGAGTTTCACCCCATTGCCGATGGAATGCACAGTCGCCTCATGGCCCGCGTTTAGAAGCAGAATGCAGGTGGTGATCAACTCATCGGTCGAAAGCTTCTCACCATCCTCTTCGGCGGCGATCAGATGGCTGATCAAATCGTCGCGCGGCTCAGCCCGGCGGCGGTCGACATAGTCGCGCATGAAGGCCACGAAGTCTTCGGTTGCCTGAACGGCGGCGTCTTCATCGGCCCCTGTCCGGCCCGCCTGATACATCCCGACCATCGCATTGGACCAGCGCAGGAGATCCGGGGCCATCTCTTCCGGCACGCCGAGCAACCGGGCGATGATCGTGACGGGTAGGGGGCGGGCGAGAGCGTCGAGCAGGTCGAAGGGTTCTGAGGGGGCCGCGCCAATCAACGCGTGGGTGAGGGCCTCGATCTCAGGCGCGAGTGCCTTGATCCGCCGCGACGTGAAGGCCCGCAAAACGAGGCTGCGCAGGCGGGTATGGCGTGGCGGCTCCAACTCCAGCATCGAATGGGCTTCGACTGCGTAGAAGGGGGCGAGGTGATCGGGGACCGGCAAAGCCTCAACCGGTTCGCGGCCAAACCGCCGATCGCGAAGGAGCGTGTTCACCGCCTCATGGGTCGTTGCGCAGGGCAGATCGTACTCGGCCCAGAACATAAGCGGCCCGGCCTCTCTGGCCTTGGCGTAGAACGGGTAGGGGTTTTGCACGAACCCCGGATCGGTCGGGGCTTGATGGAGCGTTTTCATGTCGCCTCTAAGTGACGGGCCGGATGGCGGAGTCCGGCGATGCATTTGGGGATTTTGGTCAAAATGAAAGGGAGGCGCAACGGCCTCCCTTGATCCGTTTTCGGGGTGGTCCCTTAGTCCGCGCCGCGCACCGAGATGGCGGCGTCTGGATCGGGTTTGACCACGCGTTGGACGAAGAAGACCGCCGCCGCGATACCGATGCCGACAAGGTCGGTAATCAATCCACCCTCAATCATGCAAAGCGCGGCGATGATCAGCCCAACGCGCAGGAACCAGACGGCCCGCCCGCCCATGAACCAGCCTTGAACCCCCGAGGTCAGCAGGAACACCCCCAAGATCGCCGTGACGGCAGCGCGGATCACTTCGAGCCATGTGCCATCCATCAAGATCGCGCTGTTATAGAAGAACATGAACGGCACGATGAAGGCGGAAATCCCGATCTTGAACGAGGCAACCGAGGTCTCCATCGGGTTCGCGCCGGATATGCCCGCCGCCGCATAACTCGCCAGGGCCACGGGCGGCGTGATGGCCGAGACCACAGCGAAATAGAAGACGAAGAAATGGGCGGTCAGCATCGGGATGCCAAGTTGCACGAGGCCGGGGGCGACCACGGAGGCTGCCACTGCATAGGCTGCGGTTGTGGGCATCCCCATGCCGAGCAGAATGGCGATGCACATGGCGAAGAAGAGCGCCAGAAGCTGGCTGACTCCGGCGAGATCGAGCAGCACAGAGGAGAACCGCGCGCCAACACCGGTGAGCGAGATAACCCCCACGATAATCCCCGCACAGGCGCAGACCGCGATGATCTGGATTGACATGACGCCTGCAAGCTCGAACGCTTTGATGATCGAGCGGATACCCATCCTGTGCGGTGTCAGCCATGAGACCACAGCGGCGGCGGCGGTCGCCAATGTGCCCGCCCGGATCACCGAATAGCCCATGAAGAGCGCCGCGATCAGAATGATGATCGGCACGAACAGATAGACCTGTTTCACCATATTGCGGAACTTCGGCAGCTCATCCTCGCGCATGCCCCGCATGCCCAGTTTTGCCGCCTCGAAATCCACCATGAAATAGATCGAGGTGAAATAGAGGATCGCCGGGATGATCGCGGCGATGGCGATCTCCTGATAGGGGATGCCGGTGATCTCAGCCATGATGAAGGCACCTGCGCCCATGATCGGCGGCATGATCTGCCCACCGGTGGAGGCGGCAGCCTCAACCGCGCCGGCAGTCTTTTTGTGATAACCGACTTTCTTCATCAGCGGGATCGTCAGCGAGCCGGTGGCCACCACATTGCCCGCGCTGGTGCCGTTGATCATGCCCATGAGGCCCGAGGCGAAGATTGCCACTTTGGCGGGGCCGCCGCGCGCGCGACCGGCTGCGGCGAAGGCGAAATTCACGAAGTAGTCGCCAACCTTCGAGGCCTGCAGGAACGCCGCGAAGATGATGAAGAGGATGATATAGGTCGAAGACACCGCCGTTGTCGGCCCGAGGATGCCCGCGTCGGAATAGACATGGCCGAAGAACCGCTGCCAGCTATAGGCGTTTTGCACCGCCAGGATGCCAGGCAGCAGATGTGCGGTGAAGGTATAGGCCAGGAAAACCCCGGTGATGATCACCAGCGCCAAGCCGGCCACACGGCGGGTCAACTCCAGGATCATCGCCGCCCCGGCGGTGGCGGCAAAGGCCACACCGATGGGCACGAAAGGCGTGCCGACGGAGTTCCGGGCTGCGGTGCCGTAAATCGCGATCAGATAGAGCGCGACGACCACGCCGCAAATCGCCAGAACGATATCGGATGCGGCGTAAAGCTCCCGCCCGCGCCGCTCGAACCAGCCGGTGGCGATGGCGCCGAAGGTTGCAATCAGAAGCGGCACCCCAAACCACCAGACCTCTTGGGCGTAAATCTCAGTGCCGGGGAAGGCGGCCCAAGTGGTAAGCCCACCCATCTCTGGCAGATCGCCCGAACTGATCATCCCCATAAAGCGGAACGCGGTGACCCCGGCCAGAAGCGCAGGCAGGGCCAGAAGAGCAGCCGCGAGCGACAGGAGCTTGGTCTCTTTGTGATCCGGCGCGTGATCGGAGAAGGTATGGGCCGAGAACAGCAAGAACCCGAGCCCCAAAGCACCCGCGATATGAACAATGCGGAAATTCCAAGTTTCCAAAGGGAATTGCGGCAGGAACGGCAAGTCGATGCCGGTCAGCCCGCTGACAGAGATCCCATTCAGCGCGGCCATATGGAAGGCGGCGTACAGCGTCGACAGCGTGGCGATGATCAAATAGCCGCGGCCTTCGAACATCCGACGATTGCTTTCAATCGGTTCTTCATCCACGCCTTCGGCCAATACCTGGTCTTCGGCCTGGTTGCTCTCAGTCTCGGTCATGGCTGTCCCCCTGGTTGGCCATCTTGTTGCGCGTTTTGGCGTCATTTGGCCGGTGCCCACCTTTTTGGCTTGCCCACCAGGTCATTGCAACCGCGTAGTTTGGCACATTCGGCTGGCCGGTAGGGAGCGCCGCTGGCGGAAAAAGGGGGAAAGATCGTCGCGTATTCTGCTGGCCAGTGGCGGACCTGGCGGGTTAGTCTCGCGCGTGTCGGGCCTTTCCGTGACCAACCCGGCCCAATTGGAGGATAACATATGATTTCGAGAACCGGCGCGTTTCTGAGCAGTGCTGTTTTTGCCCTTGCAAGCTTACCTGCCCTTCCTGTCTTGGCCCAGGATGCGGCTATGTGTGGCGGTGTCGGCGCCAATGGCGTGTGGGTGGGCGGCTCGGCCGAAACATCCGATATCTCCGCATCTGCAAGCCATATTGATCAAACCGGTGTCATGGTGCCACCAGGCGGCGAGACCGTTTCGCTGTTTTCTGTCAGCACACCAGGGGAGTATCGGATCGAAGCCCGCCCGAACCCGGGTGGCGATACGGTGATCGATATCCGCGACGAGGCCGGTACGATTATCCTGACCGATGATGACAGTGGCGGTGATCTCGCCTCACGTGGTGACATTTTCCTTCAACCGGGAACCTATTGTGTCTCGACACGGGCCTTTGGTGGCGGTGCTGTTGTTGCCGATCTCCGCGTGGGTCGCGCCGAACATGAGGCGCTGACCCCCGGGTGGGGTGGTGGCTTTGGTAATTTCGCGGGCGTCGACCCCTGCCTGCCAAACACACCCGCGACGCAGCTTGGTTCCGGCGTGATTGACGCGGAGTTGCAGGCCGGTGTCACCGCGACCAACTCCATCGCGGCGACGCCGTATTACCGCTTCTCGCTATCGGCGCCTCAGGCGCTCACCATTCGGGCGGAAAACCAGTCGGCGGACCCGTATATCTACATCTATGACGGTCAGGGGACGCTCATCGCCGAAAACGATGATTACGAAAGCCTCAACTCGCGCATTGATTTCACCGATCCGCTGCCCGCCGGGAATTACTGCATCGCGATGCGGTCGCTTTCGGATGACACGCAGCCGGTGACAGTGTCGGTTCGGGGCTATGACCCGGTGGCCGCGATGCAAGAGATGTTTGCGACCGGTGAAGCCAGCCCGCCCATCGGTGGCAGCTATCCGATCATCGATCTGGGTCCTTTGCAAACCAGCCTTGTGATGGATCAGGTCGTCGGCAGTGACGCGGTTTGGTTCAGCTTCACCGTTCCGGCGGGCGGTTTGGTGGTGATCGACGCGATCGAGATCAGTGACAGTGACCCGGTGATCCGCCTTTTCGATGGGGTCGGTCGCTTCATCGAATTCAATGACGACGCTGGAGGTTCGTTGAACAGCCAACTGACGACGCGGGTTAATCCCGGCACGTATATGCTGGGCGTGACGCAGTATTCGGAAAGCTATTCCGGGGTGATCCGCGTCGCGCTACAGCGCTATGTGCCTGCGCAATAAGACGTTGACCTAAAAGAAGAAGGGCCGCCCGATCTGGGCGGCCCTTTTTTTCCGTTTCAGACCTGCGGTCTGATTACATATCGCTGTGGATCATATCGTCCGAGATCATCGCACCGGCATTATCCGCGAACCACTGGGCTGCGCCCGGGTGCCACATCATGACGGTGTTTTTGTCGTAGTTCTCGGGCAGCGTGGAGCGCGCCGCGCGGTGGATATTCACCATCCGCTCATTGTCGCTCATCACCACATCGACAACCGCATAGACGAAGCTGGCGGGCAGCTCGCAATTCGCGATAGCGAAGTTCCACATCGAGACCGAGCGCGCGTCGGCTTCCAGGGTGGTGTAAGTGTCCGCGGCGATGTCGAACTGGCTGACCGGGAAGGCCGCCATGATCTGCGCCTGCTCTTCTTCGGTGAACTCGATGATGTTCACATCCGTCTGCACTTCAAGCTGCGACACGGCGGGCACCGGCACGCCAGCGGCAAAGGCGATCACGTCGAGCAGACCATCCTGCAACTGACCGCCCAGATCCGACCAACCGCCATTGCGACGCTCAAACTCGACGCCCAGCTCTTCCATCATACGCGGGAAGTAGGTGTCGGAGGTGGAGCCGGCGGGGCCAAAGCCGATCCGCGCGCCGGCGGGAATATCGGCGACGCTTTCGATGCCCGAAGATCTGAGCGCGGTCACCGAGAATGGCGTCTGATACATTGGGAACATCGCGCAGGCATTGGTCATCTGCAGACCGGGCGCGATTGGGTTGGTGCCGTTCAGCGATTCCGCCGCCGGGCCCATCGTGGTCATGCCGAACTGTGCTTCGCCGGTATGGACCAGCGCCATGTTCTGCATCGGGCCGCCGGTCACTTCGCCGCCACCCGAAAGACCCAGCTCTTCAGCCACAAGGTTCGCCCAGCCAGAGCCATAAGCGAAATAGGTGCCACCCTGGCTTGCGGTGCCAACGGTGAAGCTCTCCGGCCAATCGCTACGGTCCACATGCCCGTCTGCAAACGCAGCCGTCGCGGTCAGCGCGGTGGTCATGGCCAGCGCGGTCAATTTGGTGAATGTCATGTATATCCTCCCATGTGAAAGGCCACGCACCTCATGTGCGCGGTCCAACCCACGTGAGACCCGTTTTAGCGCGGTGGGTCGGTGATGCAAGAGACGCCAGGGTGACGCGTGACCGCAGATTGTGCCTGGCCGTTAACCTAGATCATATCTGATCGGCCAGAGTTTTGTGATCATTCCAAAGCTCGCGAGGACATGAAAGGATCTGTTATGGCGGCATTGGAAGGAAAGGTCGCACTGGTCACTGGCGGCACCCGCAGCGTAGGCAGAGGCATCGCCATCGGATTGGGGGAGGCGGGTGCGACCGTATTTGTGACCGGGCGCTCGATCACCGGTCGGCATGTCGCCGAGGTCACCAAGTCGGGCGGCAGAGGCATCGCGCTGCGTTGCGATCACAGCGATGATGCGGCTGTGGCTCAGGCCTTCGAACAGATCGCAGCTGAGGTCGGGCGTTTGGATATCTTGGTCAACAATGCCTGGGGCGGTTACACGCGGCTGCGCAACCGCGCGGCTAACACGGGTTTCAAATGGAAAGCGCCGTTTTGGACCCAGCCCTTTGATCTCTGGGATGAGATGCACCTGGTCGGCGTCCGGTCGACCTATATCGCGTCGAGCCTGGCCGCGCCGATTATGATTGCGCAAGGTAGCGGGTTGATCGTGAATATCTCGTTTTATGCGGCGCGGAGATATTATGGCAATGTCGCCTATGGTGCCGCGAAATCCGCAACCGACGCCATGAGCCGCGATATGGCGGAGGAACTGAGACCCCATGGCGTTGCGGCTCTGTCGCTCTATCCGGGCCATGTGATCGACAAGAAGAAAGGCAAGATGCCAAAACGCGAAACGGCCCAGTTCGTCGGGCGTGGGGTGGCCGCTTTGGCGGCTGATCCACAGGTGATGGCGCGATCAGGCGAAATCCAAGAGGCCGCCCATCTGGCCCGGGCGTACGGTTTCACCGATATCGATGGTACGCAGCCCCAGCCCTATGACAGATTGTGACATCTCTTAGGTCAGGGTGTGCGCATCCTAGACTGAGATCGCCTTAGCGGCTGCATCAAGCGCCATCATGATCGCGCCGAAATCTGCCGCTTTGAGTGATGCGCCGCCCACTAATGCGCCATCTACATCCGGCACAGCGAAAATCTCATCAGCATTGCTGGGTTTGACGGAGCCACCATAGAGCAGGCGAATGCCGTCAGCGGTGTCCGTGCCAAATCGCGTGGCCAGTTCGGCGCGGATGAACCCATGTACGGATTCGATTTCGGCCATGGTGGGGACCAGCCCCGTGCCAATCGCCCAAACCGGCTCATAGGCGATGACCAGATTGCCCGGGGCCGCGCCGTCGGGCAGGGAGCCCGCCAATTGAGTGCGGAGCACATCTAGGGTCTCGCCCGCTTGGTATTGCGCTTCCGTTTCGCCGATGCAGAGAACGGCAACCAGGCTGACGGACCAGGCTGCTTCAATCTTGCTCCGCACCAGGGCATCGGTTTCGCCGTGATCTTGGCGGCGTTCGGAATGGCCGAGAATGACATGCGATGCGCCCGCATCTGCGACCATCTGCGCGGAGATATCGCCGGTATGGGCACCGTTCGGGTTTGGGTGGCAGTCTTGCCCGCCAACCTGAACAAAGGTGTCTGGATCACGGACCATGCGGTCGATCAACGTCGCGGGCGGGCAAATCAAAACATCCACGCCCAAACCGGTGGGGAGCGCGGCCACTTCGCCCATATCCGTAGACAGGCCGTTCATTTTCCAGTTTCCAGCGGCAAGCTTGCGACGCATCTGTCCCTCCTGATTTGTGCTCCAGCGAGACGTATCAGTCTGGGGGAAAGCGGGGAAGGGGGCTCACAGATGGGTCAGGGCTTCACGTGCCAGCGCGACCGCTTCCTCCGGATCGTCAAGCGCTGCGTCGGGCAGCCGCCAGTAGGGCATGGCGACTCCTTCTTGCCATCGCGGCGATAGGTCCACCGTTCCAATCCGCGGGCGTCCAACTCTCCTTGAAAATCACCTGCGCCTTTGATCCAGAGCGAGCCATCGGAATGCAGAATCGCGAAGATTGTGCCGTCACGATAAAGGCAAAGCCCATCCATCATCTTGCGGGTCGTAAGCGGCTCCAGATCGGCGAAGAGTTCTTTGGCAAAGGCGATATCGGCGTCGGAAACGCTCACGCAGGTTTTCCAAGCGCCTCATCGAATTTGATCGACTCGCCGCAGCCGCAGGCATCGGTGACATTGGGGTTCTTGAACTTGAAACCGGATTCAAGCAGCGACACTTCATAATCGATCTCGGTGCCAAACAGGAACATCTGTGCCATTGGGGCGATCATCACCCGCGCGCCGTCTTGTTCGACCACTTCGTCATGGGGATCGACCTCGGTGACATAGTCCATCGTGTATTCCATGCCCGCGCAGCCGCCTTTCTTGACGCCGATGCGCAAGCCCTGATGGCCGTCTTTTTCCATCAGCTTGGCGATTTGGGCCGCCGCCTTGTCGGTGATGGAGACCGCCTGTTTGCCGGGAATACCGAACATGTATGCACCCTTTCCTGTGTTCGCCTAATGTAGGTCAGACCGGGCCCCGGCTCAAGGGAGCGGATCGCGCTGCCGCAGGTATCCCGCGATTGCGTCCAGCGCGGCGCGCACGGGTTTTTCGTGCCGCCCCTCGTGGTGGCTGACCAACCATTGTTCGCTACGAAGCTCCGCAATTGGGTCTGAGACCCGGGTGAGGCCGTTCATCCGTTCGCCAATGAAGAGCGGCAGAACAACCCGGCCGATCCCGGCACGGGCCAGCGCGACGGCCAGATGGGGCGTATTGGCCTTGGTCACGATTTCAGGTGAATGATGGCGCTTAATCCATTGAGCGGACGGGGTTTCAACCGAACCATGGGCCGGGCCGATCCAACCTATGACTTCGGGCGATGTGGCATAGGCGGCATAGTCCACGTGGCCGATCTGCTGCCCGGCGAGCCAGGGCTGATCGGGGCGCGTGTTGCGGATGCCGATATCAACCTCCCGGCGCGCGATATCGAGGCTGAGATCGCAATAGACGAACTCCGGTAGCCAGGTAGCGTTGGGGCTCCAATAGGCACTTGCGTGTTCGGCCAAGTCCGTCGCGGTCCAACTGCCTGCTGAGATGCGGACACAGACCGGGCCTGTCGCCTCTGTATGCCAGCGCGCGATTTCCGTCGCGGCGACCTCCATTTTCTGTGCCTTCTCGTAAAGCTGTCGGCCATCTGAGGTCAGGGCATAACCCGCCGAACCGTGCAGAAAGAGGCGGCGGCCAAGGCGCGTTTCGAAGGCACGCATCCGACGGCTCAGGGTGGCGGTGCTGACGCCGCTGGCCTCAGCCGCGCGCGCAATGCCACCATGCCGCGCCACGGCGGCGAAATAGGCGTAATCATCCCAATGTGGTTGGGTTTCCATTTTTGCAACTCCAGTCGCGGATCTGGCATCTGCCGGGATACGCTGTCACGGCTTAGATCTGTCCTGCCAATCAAAGTCAGGAGGACAGAATGATCTCTGTTATTCGACCTATTTGTAACCCTGATAAGCCTCAAACGGAATATCAGAAGGAACAAGCCAAGTTTGCAAAAATGCAAATGGAGTTTCAGATTTGGTGGCCGCGGCGGCTCTGGCGCGCTGTGTTCAAGCGGGCGCGATGATCACATGAAGCCGAGTTCGAGGCGGGCCTCGTCACTCATCATATCCATGCCCCAGGGTGGCTCCCAGGTCAGTTCGACATTGACGGTCTTTACCCCATCAAGCGGTTCGATCGCTTCGGCCACCCAACCCGGCATTTCACCGGCCACGGGGCAGCCCGGTGCGGTGAGGGTCATCACCACATCGACATCGTTTTCGGCCCCGATCTCAACCGTGTAGACCAAGCCGAGATCATAGATATTCACCGGAATCTCTGGGTCATAGACCGTCCGGCAGGCCTCGACGATGGTCTCGTATAGCGGATGATCCGTGCTCGACGGCTTGATCAGCGGCGTCCCTTCGAGATGTTCTTGCGGTTGGGTCATGGACCACCTTCACTGTGGAATTCTTGACAGAAGATATAAGGATTGTGATCTGGGTCGTAAAGGCCGGTCGAAGGCTTGGCAAATCCGCGCGGGCGATTTATCGGGGCGCAATGACTGATCGGTTTTCCTTTACGCTCGCCGCGACCAGCGGCGAAGCCCGCACGGGCGTGATCTCCACCCCGCGCGGCGACATTCGCACGCCGGCTTTCATGCCGGTGGGCACGGCGGCGACGGTGAAGGCGATGATGCCCGAGAGCGTGCGCGCGACGGGGGCCGATATTCTGCTCGGCAACACCTATCATCTGATGCTGCGCCCCGGGGCCGAGCGGATCGCGCATTTGGGCGGGTTGCATCGGTTCATGAACTGGGAGCGCCCGATCCTGACCGATAGCGGCGGCTTTCAGGTGATGAGCCTGGCCGAGCTGCGGAAACTGACGGAGGAGGGCGTCAGTTTCAAATCCCATATCGACGGCTCGAAACACATGCTGAGCCCGGAGCGATCGATGGAGATCCAAAAACTCCTCGGCTCGGACATCGTGATGTGTTTCGACGAATGCCCGGCGCTGCCCGCGGATCGGACCCGGATTGCCGAGAGCATGCGGCTTTCGATGCGGTGGGCGGAGCGCTCACGGGAGGCTTTTGGCGATAGGCCGGGCCATGCGCTTTTTGGCATTCAGCAGGGTGGTTTGGAGCAGGACTTCCGCCAAGAGAGCGCCGAGGCGCTGACCCGGATTGGCTTCGATGGCTATGCGGTGGGTGGCTTGGCCGTGGGTGAGGGGCAGGCGGCGATGTTTGGCTGCCTCGATTTCGCGGCCGATATGCTGCCGGTGGACAAGCCTCGCTATCTGATGGGCGTCGGTAAGCCGGATGATATTGTCGGGGCCGTAAAGCGCGGCATCGATATGATGGATTGCGTTTTGCCCTCCCGATCGGGGCGCACGGGGCAGGCTTTCACCCGCCGCGGGGTCGTGAATATCAAAAACGCCCGCCATGCCGACGACCCGCGACCGTTGGACGAAGCATGCACATGCCCGGCCTGTTCCAACTATTCCCGCGCTTATCTGCACCATGTGTTCCGGTCTCAGGAGATCATCTCCTCAATGCTGCTGACGTGGCACAACCTGCATTACTTCCAGGAGATCATGCAGGGTATGCGCGATGCGATCGCAGCAGACAGGTTTGAGGCATGGGAGGCCGACTTCCATGCCGGGCGCTCCGAGGGCGATATCCCGCCGCTCAAGGCTAACCGCTCTTAGCGACGAGATGGCAAGAGCCGTTCTGACCGGGAGACATTCGGATATCTGTGATATGGCATTGCCAAACAGTGCCATCCTTTGAAGTTCTCGAGTCGCTGCGGGCTCGCTCCGTTTATGCCTTCGGTTGGGCCATTGGTGGCAGCCAGCAGAGGGGGCAACGGGTATCTGACCAGAGGTGCGAGTGGGGTCGAGTATGCGAATTTGCGCGCGCGGCAGCTCGTCGGCATGCAGCAATACGGCTGTGGCCTAGCGTAAACCGAAACCACCGCTCAGTTCCGCGCGCGCGTTGTACGCGACAAGCAGAAGAAGGTTGGAGACGGTTCGGCCCTCAAGTGACACCCCACCAACGAAGCGTCTGATCACAATGATGTCGGATCGCGACTGTCGCCGTCTCGATGTCCCTGTTTTCCAGAGCATCGATAATCGCAATATGCTCTTCCATCGCCGAAACGATCCTGTCCTGCAGGAAGGGACGTGAATTCTGGATGATGCCGATGCGCATCCGGTTCACCGCATAACCCTCCGCAAGCTGCGCGTTGTCCAGCCCGTCAGACAGGAAGTCGTGCAACGACAAGTCGATCTCGATGGCCTGCGGTGGCAGCGATTTTGCCGCGTCAGTTCTGGCGGTGTCTCGCATCTCCACATGCCGTTTTCGCAGCGCATCCAGTCCGGAAAGCGCGTTGGACCCGATGCGACGCCGCGCGCCTTCCTGATCCATCACCATGCGGAAATCGAGACATTCTCTGATCGTCTCTGGGTGGGCCTCCATGATCCGAATGCCGCGTTTCGGCAGCGCGCTCAGCAACCCTTGCGCGCTTGCCACTTTGACCGCCTCGCGAATGGGAGCGATCGGAAAGTCCAGAATTTCAGCAAGTTGCGACATCGACAGAAACTGCCCATCCCGCAATTTTCCAGCCAGCAGCGCGGCCCATAATGCTTCCTGGGCTTGGGTCGCCATAAGTTGGACCTCGTTCGATCGGTTCATCGCAGCGTTCCTCATCGTTACTAATTCTGAAGTTCTACTTGAAGTTATTATTAGTATGTGTATTAAGATAGCATCTAAAATGTTAGATGCAAGCACAGCTTCACAGAAGAGTTCAGCAATATCAGCGATCGCCCTTCGCGAAGCACACTGGGAGGAAAAAATGGCATCAACAAATGAAATACATGTTGCCCATGGTGATACGGTCGCGGGGGAGAGCACGCACACGCTCAACCCTGTCGGTGATGACGAGAAAACCTGGGGATGGTTCGCCATCTTCAACATCTGGGCGAACGACGTGCAGTCGCTTTTCGGCTACTCGCTCGTGGCATCTCTCTTCATCTCTTACGGCGTTGGCGGCTGGACCGCCTTCGCGGCGTTGATCTTTGCCGGATTGTTTGTGATGTGGATGGTCAACCTGTCCGGCGCAGCGGGTGAAAAATACGGAATTCCTTACCCGGTTTTCGCGCGCGCCAGTCTCGGCACCGCGGGGTCCAATCTGCCGGCCATTCTGCGCGCCACCGTTGCTGTGTTCTGGTATGGGGTGCAGGTCTATTTTGCCTCGACGGCGCTGGCCCTGCTCATCCGATCAATCACTGGCATTGATGCGGGCGGCACCGAGATTCTAGGCCTGACCGGCATTGACTGGCTCTCTTTCTTCATCGTCTGGGTCTTCCACATCTTTATCTTCTGGCGTGGCATGGGCTGGGTCGAAACCTTCCTGAACATCGCAGGCCCCTTCGTCTACGTCGTGATGATTGGCCTTGTGGTCGTGCTCTGGCAGCGTTCGGATGGGCAGCTTCTGCAAGCCACCGCAACGATCTTTGCCAATCCTGAGGGGACTTTCTGGACCGAACTGACGGGCTTTGTTGCGATTGTCGGCACAATGGTGGCCTATTTCGCGGCTGTGATGATCAACTTCAGCGACTTCTCGCGCTACGCCAAGGACAAGCCGACCATGATCATCGGCAACCTGGCCGGGCTGCCGCTGAACATGATCCTGTTCTCGGCCCTTGCCTTGCTGACAACCGGTGGCGCGGCCGTCGTCTTCGGCGAAGAGATCATCAACCCGACCGAGATCGTTGAACGCACCGACAGCGTGCTTCTGGGCGTGATCGCGGCCATCACCTTCTTTGCCGCCACGGTTGGCATTAATCTGGTGGCCAACTTCATCCCGGCGGTAAATGGCATCTCCAACGTGGCACCCGGAAAGATCAGCTTTCGGAACGCAGGCCTGATCACATCGGTGTTTGCACTGGTGATTGGTGGCTTCTGGAACAGCTTTATCAGTCAATTCGGGATCAGCGGTTTCGTCAACACGCTGGGCGCGACGCTGGCACCTATCTTCGGCATCATGATCGTTGACTATTATTGGCACCGGAAAGAGCAGCTGAACGAGGATGACCTCTACAACATGGAGGGGGCACCTATCACTACCAGAACGGCTGGAACCATGCCGCGGTAAAGGCTTTCGGCCTGGCTGCCATCTTCTCGGTCGCTACCGTCTGGGTGCCCTGGTTCTCGTTGCTGTCGGGCTATGCATGGGTGATCGGAGCCGTATTGGGCGGCGTGATCTACAACGCCCTGGCCAAGGGCAACGTCAAAGTCTGATGACGCTCTAAGATATCTGCCGGTGGGGTCAATCTCCACCGGCAGTGTGATAGATCTGAGACCGGTTTTCTTGCGACGGCGACGTGGTGGACGAACCGACAGCAAGTCTCAATTGCTTCTGACGTAGTCGGGCAATGACACCGCGCACTCCATGGCCTTTTTTGATGGGCATAGGCCAGTCGTCGTCTGTGATAGATTGCCAATCGTCGGTTCCGCTTGCGCGACATCCCTTCATCTTGTGCGTAGCATTCGGAAAACACGCTCTCTTTCCGCCTCCGCCCCCCCCCCCGCAACAACTCGCCGGGCTTCCAGAGTCTGTCGGTGTAACCGCATGTTGGCTTGTGAAGGCGCAGCCCCTGGCGACTGGTTTGATCCGAACTCCCCCTCTGCCCACAATATTTCGCGGTTTATCCCCTGGTTTTCGCCACATCTTGGTTGCGCCGTTTTGGTTCCAGCGACAGTATGTATTAAGGAATGGGGCCGCTTCTGCTTGAATTCCGCGTGTGCGTACCCCAAGTTGACATATCCTGATCCGGAGGGGGCCAGGGGGATTGCTGCCAAGCCAGGGTCCCGTGCCCTCTTGCCAAGAACAAGGAAGGCAAGATGCCAGAAAATCAAACGACATACCCGGTGCTTCCACTGCGCGATATCGTGGTGTTCCCACATATGATGGTCCCGCTTTTTGTGGGCCGGGAGAAATCGGTGCGCGCCTTGGAAGAGGTGATGGCCGATGACAAGCAGATTCTTCTCTCGGCGCAGGTCGATCCAGGTATGGACGAGCCGACGACGGACGGTATTTTTGAAATGGGCGTGCTGGCCAATGTGCTGCAGCTTCTGAAGCTGCCGGATGGCACGGTAAAAGTACTGGTCGAGGGGCGCGCCCGGGTTGCGATCACCGGGTTTGTCGATAACCCGGACTTCTTCGAGGCGCATGTTGCACCCTTGGAAGAAA
The DNA here is from genome assembly GCF_030407165.1 of Fontisubflavum oceani. Taxonomy (GTDB): domain Bacteria; phylum Pseudomonadota; class Alphaproteobacteria; order Rhodobacterales; family Rhodobacteraceae; genus Rhodophyticola; species Rhodophyticola oceani. The sequence continues at coordinate 2,946,603 of NZ_CP129111.1, read as the reverse complement.
CGCCCGGCGATGAGGCAACGGTTGCGGCATTGCTGCGCTCGGTCAGCGAAGAGTTCGAGCGCTATGCCAAGGTGAAAAAGAACATCCCCGAAGAGGCGCTCAGCTCTGTTGCCGAGACCCAAGACCCGGCCAAGCTCGCCGATCTGGTCTCGGGCCATCTTGGCATCGAGGTGCATCAAAAGCAGGAGCTTCTGGAAACGCTCGACGTGGGCGAGCGGATGGAGAAGGTCTTTGGCCTGATGCAGGGCGAAATGTCCGTCATGCAGGTCGAGAAAAAGATCAAGACCCGCGTGAAGTCGCAGATGGAGCGGACACAGCGCGAGTATTATTTGAACGAACAGATGAAAGCCATTCAGCGCGAGTTGGGCGATGGCGAAGAGGGCGCGGGCGAGGTGGCCGAGCTTGAAGAGCGCGTGGCCAACACCAAGCTCTCGAAAGAGGCGCGCGAGAAAGCCGATGGCGAGATCAAAAAGCTCAAGAATATGAGCCCAATGAGCGCCGAGGCGACCGTTGTTCGCAACTATCTCGACTGGATGCTGTCGATCCCGTGGGGTGTGAAATCCCGGGTGAAGAAAGACCTGACCCGGGCCGAGAAAATCCTCGACGATGATCATTATGGCCTGGAAAAGGTCAAAGAGCGGATCGTGGAGTATCTCGCCGTTCAGCAGCGTTCGAAAAAGCTGAAAGGCCCGATCCTTTGCCTCGTTGGCCCTCCGGGTGTCGGTAAAACGAGCCTGGGCAAATCGGTTGCAAAGGCCACGGGGCGCGAGTTTATCCGCATCTCGCTTGGCGGCGTGCGCGATGAAAGTGAGATTCGCGGTCACCGGCGGACCTATATCGGCTCGATGCCGGGCAAGATCATTCAGGCGCTGAAGAAGGCCAAGACGACGAACCCGCTGATCCTCTTGGATGAGATCGACAAAATGGGCCAGGATTTCCGCGGCGACCCGGCCTCGGCCATGCTGGAAGTGCTTGATCCGGAACAGAACTCGACCTTCGTCGATCACTATCTGGAGGTGGAGTACGACCTCTCGAACGTGATGTTCCTGACCACGGCGAACTCTTACAACATGCCGAGCCCGCTTCTGGACCGGATGGAGATCATTCCGCTGGCCGGTTACACCGAGGATGAAAAGCGCGAGATCGCCAAGCAGCATCTGGTGAGTAAGCAGGTCAAAAATCACGGCCTGAAGAAAGACGAGTTTGAGCTGACCGATCCGGCGCTCACCGATGTGATCCGCTACTACACCCGCGAGGCGGGGGTCCGGAACCTGGAGCGTGAAATCGCCAAATTGGCGCGGAAGGCTGTGACGACCATCGTCAAAGGTGGCACCGATGCGGTGACCGTGACGCCCGATAATCTTGAAGAGATGTTGGGTGTGCGGCGGCACAAATATGGTCTGGCCGAAGAGGACAATCAGATCGGCGTTGTGACCGGTCTGGCCTGGACCTCTGTCGGTGGCGACCTTCTGAGCATCGAGGCCCTGCGTCTGCCGGGCAAAGGTCGGATGAAGACCACCGGCAAGCTTGGCGATGTGATGAAGGAGTCGATTGACGCGGCAAGTTCCTTTGTCCGCTCGATCAGCCCGTCGATCGGGGTTAAACCGCCGAAATTCGACAAGCTCGACATCCATGTGCACGTGCCCGAAGGCGCCACGCCCAAGGATGGCCCCTCGGCCGGTGTCGCGATGGTGACCTCGATTGTCTCGGTCCTGACCCAAATCCCGGTTCGTAAGGACGTGGCGATGACGGGTGAGGTGACGCTTAGGGGCAATGTCCTGCCGATTGGTGGCTTGAAAGAGAAGCTGCTCGCCGCGCTTCGGGGCGGGATCACGACCGTCTTGATCCCCAAAGACAACGAGAAAGACCTGCCGGAGATCCCGGACAATGTGAAAGAGGGCCTGACGATCATCCCGGTTGGCCATGTGTCCGAGGTCTTGCGCCACGCTTTGGTTGAGCAACCCGAGCCGGTGGAATGGGACGAGGCCGCCGAAGAGGCCGCCGCCGCCCAAGCCGCGTTGGAGGCCAAAGGCGGCAGCGGGGCGGCATCTTCTGCGCCGCACTGATCTTCACAAACATTAAGCTGAGACAGGCGCGCCCTCACCGGCGCGCCTTTTTCGTAAGGCCCACGTCCAGGGCCGCTCTTTCGCTTCAGCGGTTATGCAACGCTGTCAGGATGCGAATGATATCGCGAAGGAGTTAATGCCCCGCCAGCGACACGATACTTCAAAAGGGTAGCGGAAAGAGCGGTGTCTCGCTACTCTGTCCGCACGTGAGAAACAATGAGCAGGGGGTCGTCCCATGGCCACGACCACGAAACCACGTAAATCCACCCCGGCCGGACGCCGGTCTCGAAAATCGACCAGCACGTCCAAACCCGCAACAACCGAGGTCGCATCCGACAAGCTCGAAGATCCGATGACGCCGGTCAAAAAGGGTGGCGCCTCCGCGGCGAAGGCGGCAGTTCCAGCGAAGGACAGCGCGGTTGATGCAGCTGCTCCGGTCGCCGGTAAGATCAAGCGCGGCGATCTTCTGGACGCGGTAGCTGCGCGCTGCGCGCTCAAGCGAAGCGACCTACGGATTGCGGTGGAGTTGGTTCTCGACGAGCTAGGCACTGCGTTGGATAGCGGCAAGGATCTGGTGATCCCGCCGCTTGGCAAAGTCGTCGTGAAACGGCGGAACGAGGCCAAAAATGGCGATGTTCTGATCACCCGGATCAAACGCCATAAGCGCGGCTCGGAAGGCCTTGCGGAGCCGGACGAGGACAGCTAAAAGCCCGCCCTACGGGTGATTAGCTCAGTGGTAGAGCGCTTCGTTCACATCGAAGATGTCGGGAGTTCAAATCTCTCATCACCCACCATTCACCTTCGGATTGTTTGGTCGAGAGCTGCATATCGCATGGACCCGACTTTAGGGGGGTGAGCCGCTCAAATTGCCTTGTCTCAGTTCGAGACGTCTGGACGCTGTGCGGAAATCGTCTGCGGCGGCACAATGTCGGGGCGTTCACCGGCATCAGCGCTTGCCAGGTAGACCAGGATTTCAAGCTCCGGCAGATACATCTGAGCATCGACCCAGGCTTCATCCGTTTCGAGGTCCGTGCGCCGCACGTTCACAGGCCAGCCAATGTAGCTGCAGTCTTCGACCCCAACTTCGGTCGGCGAAAGCACCTCAACCTCAGTAAAATAGCGGATTTCGAACCCGTCACTGAATCGCGCGGTTTCTTCAATATCCCAACGGCTGTTTGGCGCGATGTCGGGCAAAGGTGTCGAGTAGGTGACCGTCTCAATGCTATCGGCGACAACTTGATCCGCGACAAGCTCCCAACTCTCGAAGACAAGTCCAGTCGGATGCATGACGTGTTGCCAAACTTCGCCATCCTTATAGTTGGTTTCGGTTTCCAGGATGGTACCGTCGCTTTGGACCTCGTAGCGCATGAGCATGTCGGGGAATGTCATATAGACACCATCGGTCGCGGGACCGGTCGGGCAATCGGCCCAGGCGGCGGCAGGCAAAGCGATGGCGACCGCAAGCGCGGAGACGAGAGAGTGGGAACGGATCATTGTGGAATACCCTTTGTCGTTCAAAATTGGAGGACCCAAAGCGGTGCCGGAGGTTAAACAGTTCATGTGTCACCTCCTTAACGGCTCGTTTGGGTCATCATTGCCGCCTTGTCAGCGGATTATGACGATTGGTCGTGTGATGACCAGAAATCGTTCAAAGAAATCTCGGAAAAGCGCCACGAATTCTTTGAACGGATCTCACAGATCGCCCAACCCACGGATGTAACCAGCGCCGTTACGGTACATAGCTGGGATCAAAACGGTCCTCGATACCTTGCCACCAAAAGAAGTGATCACCGCCGATGACTGGGCGGCGCGGCTTGATGCGTAGATCAAGGCCTCGGCGCTTGTATCTGGTCACCGGTCGGCTTAGGGCGGTCTGAGTTCAGAAGGGCCGTGCCGATGCCTCCGATTTACATCCTGCGCCATGGGGAAACCGTCTGGAATCTGGAAAGCCGGTTTCAGGGCGCGCTCGATTCCCCATTGACCGCAAAAGGCGAAGCCCAGGCCCGCATCCAAGGGCGGATTGTCTCGCGGATTCTGGCTGAGACGCCGAACCTCTCTGTTTATTGCAGCCCGCAGGGGCGTGCCCGCGCCACTTGGGAGATCGCACGCGGCGGCTATGATGGCCCAGTGGCGTTCGATGAGCGCCTGGCCGAGGTCAACATGGGCGCGTGGCAAGGCCTAACCCGAGACGAGGCCGCAACCCGCTGGCCCACGCTTTTCTCAAACCCTGGCAGCTATCTGGAACGCGCTCTGACAGCGCCCGAAGGGGAGCGCTATGCCAGCCTGCTCACCCGGGTGCTCGGGGTGCTAGACGATCTGAACGGTCCCACGCTGATCGTCACCCATGGTGTCACCTCCTCGGTAATCCGGGGACTCTGCCTTGGCTTGGAGTTCGATGAGATGACCTGGCTCGACCATGAGCAAGGTGTGGTCTTTGCCATTCGGGATGGGGTTGAGACCGTGTTGCGAGAGGCGTGACACCAGAAACACCCTTATTCGGTCCTCGGAAGGTTTCTCGAACGGACCAGGCAGAAGCCCACTTGCATCCCGCCCCAGCTTTTTGTTAGAGCATCTCCGGTCGGGTGATTAGCTCAGTTGGTAGAGCGCTTCGTTTACACCGAAGATGTCGGGAGTTCGAGCCTCTCATCACCCACCAATCAATCCTGTTTTGAGCGATGCGCAGCATGGGCTACAATGCCTATCCAGTCGCGCGCAGAAATCTTCTCAACGTTGGTGCAGCGTGCGTTTGCGCACAGCGCCTGTTGGTCGATCCCCCTGCCCAAACCGCCCAACACGTCCTACCTTTACCGCAATCAAGTTTGCCGAAGGAGGCCCCGCCGATGAGCTGGAACCCTGCACTGGACCCCGACTGCCCCACCGACGACGCGGTTGACGCGATTGAAACCGTGATTGTGCCCCGCGCCCGCGACCTCGGCGATTTCGAGGTGCGCCGAGCCTTGCCCGCGCCGAAACGCCAAATGGTCGGCCCGTTTATCTTCTTCGATCAGATGGGCCCGGCAGAGTTCGTCACCGGCAAAGGTGTGGATATCCGGCCGCATCCGCATATCGGCCTGGCGACCGTGACCTATCTCTACAAGGGCAAATTCCACCATCGCGACAGCCTCGGCACCGATCAATGGATCGAGCCAGGGGCGGTGAACCTGATGACGGCGGGCCATGGCATCACGCATTCGGAGCGGATCGATGGCGAGATGTTGAAGGCGCCCTACAATCTTTTCGGCATCCAGACCTGGATCGCGCTCCCAAAAGGGGCCGAAGACGGTCAGGCCGCGTTTGTTCATGCGGGCAAATCCGAACTGCCGCTGTTGGAAGGCGAGGGCAAAGAGATGCGCCTGATCCTCGGCAACGCTTATGGTGAACGGGCCCCGGTCGAAACCGCGTCCGAGATGTTCTACGCCGATGCGCTGCTGCAACCCGGCGCGCGGCTGCCAATGCCGGACGATCACGAGGATCGCGGGGCTTATGTGGTCTCGGGTCGCGTCGAGATCGCGGGGCAGCGCTATGAGGCGGGGCAGATGATGGTCTTCCGCCCCGGCGATCGGGTGTCGATGACCGCCGGCGAAGAGGGCGCGCGGGTGATGATCCTGGGCGGTGAGACGCTCGAAGGCCCGCGCTATATCTGGTGGAATTTCGTGGCGTCCTCAAAAGAACGGATCGAAGAGGCGAAGGAGGCCTGGCGCGCGGGCGATTGGGAGCATGGCCGGTTTCAACTGCCACCGACGGATCAGGAAGAGTTCATCCCGCTGCCGGAGCGGTAGGCTTGCTGTTTCCCCGCACGTGCTCTTTCTAAACGCCCGCTTCGCCGCCGAAGCGGGCGTTGCTTAAACGGGCTTATCAAAAAAGACGCGATTGAAGCCGTCTTCTCGTCTCCGCTCGATTTCCCGATAACCGAGATGTGGATAGATCGACAGATTCTCTGTCATTTTCTCGTTCGTGTAGAGCTTGACCGATGTCGCTTTGGACCGTTTCGCCTCTGCCTCACAAAACTCGATGAGACGCTTGCCGATACCTCGACCCGTCGCGTCCGGGCGAACGGCGACGTTTTCCAGAAGGACGTGATCACCCTCCTGATAAAAGATGATGAACCCAACGACATCGGCCCCTGCGTCGACGGCGACATAGGTATGACCTGACGCAATCAGAGAGCGGAAATCCGCGACCATTGGGGCGGGCTTTTTCCCAATCGCTGCAACATATTGATCATAAGCGTTTTCTGCACAGGATCGGATAGCGGGTTCATCGCCTTTCTGCGCTTGCCTGATCTCAAAGCGTTCGCTCATAGGTGTCTCCAACCCACAGATGCAGAAACCCTATTCCTCCGGCGTACCAGTGTGCAAGAAAGGCGCGGACCGGGGTTTCTTGCCTTTGACACCGACTGCTTACTGCAGCTCGGCCAAGATTTCCGCTAGGATCTCCATACCGGCGGCCCAGCCTTTGTCCATACCTGCGAGGGCGGCGGCAAAACAGGCAACCTCGGCCTCAGTCGCCTCATGCGGTTCCCAGGTTAGCCGCATTTTGGTTTTGCCTCCGACCTCGCCAAAGGTGACGGTGGTCAGAAGGACGCGGGGCCAATCCGGCATCATTGGGTTGGCGATCACGTTCCAATCCGCATCGGCCATGGAATGGAGCCAGACGAGGCGTTCCGGCGCGACCACTTCGGTATACTCAACCCGCTGATAGTTGGAGTTTCCGTTCCATCTCATCTCTCCCAGCCAAAGACCGCCGGGCGCGACGTCGAGCTGATGGATGATGGTCTCAACACCCGGCCCATACCAGCGGGCGAGCAACTCCGGCTCGGTCCAGGCGCGCCAGACGAGCGCTGCGGGCGCTTCAAATTCACGCTCCAGCACATAGATTGGAGTCTCGGTCATCGGTCTATCCTCTCTACCGTCTTTAAATCTTCAAGTAATGTGTCGAGTTGGTCGAAACTGCCGGACCAGAACTGTTCGAATTCCTTGAGCCATGCGACGGCGGCGGCCATGTTCGCCGCGTTTAGCCGGGCAGGGCGGCGTTGCTTATCGATGGCCCGTTCGACGAGGCCGGCGCGTTCCAGCACTTTAAGATGTTTCGAAATCGCGGGCTGGCTCATCTGAAACGGCGCGGCGATGTCGTGGACGGGCGCGTCGCCTTGGGCAAGCCGGGATAAAATCGCTCGGCGCGTTGGATCGGCCAGGGCGGCGAAAACCGCGTCCAGGTTGGGGTGCCCCTCTTTATAACCAAATTGTTCCATAACTAGATGGTTATTTCGTTTGGCCCCATCCGTCAAGCGGACCGATCGGCTGGCTCTGGCGCGCACCGGTTTTTTCGCGTAGCGGGCAGGGAGGAGGGGTGACATGGCTGAGTCTGTCGAGATCAAATCGGGCAACGATGGCAAGGCGGCCATTGGGTTGATCCTGATGGCCATGTTCTTCATCTCGATCAACGATATGATGATCAAGGCGCTGTCGGACGGCTATCCGTTGCATCAGATGGTTTTTATCCGCTCGGCCATTGGCATCTGCATTGCGCTGATGATTTTGCGGATGGAGGGCGGTTTCCATCTGCTCAAGACCACGCAACCTGGCTTGCATTTGATCCGCGCGCTGCTGATCGTCTTCGCGAATATGACATTCTTCGCTGCTTTGGCAGTGATGCCGCTTGCGACGGCGACGGCGATCTTTTTCGTCGCGCCGCTCTTTATCACACTGCTCTCGATCCCTATCCTGGGGGAGAAGGTGGGTCCACGGCGTCTCGGTGCGGTGATTGTGGGGTTCTTGGGGGTCGTGGTGATGACGCAACCCTGGAGTGACGCCGATGCCGGTGCGGCGGGAGGGTGGACATTGGCTTTGCCGATTTTGGCCGCCCTTGGCTATGCGGGGATGAATGTGTTGACCCGGAAGCTTGGGGTGAAATCAAGCGCCGCCGCGATGGCGATCTATATTCAGGGTGCGTTTCTTTGTGTCGGCGGGATCTTCTTTCTGGTTGCCGGCGATGGGCGATTTGCCGAACGGGTCGAACATGACAGTCTGATCTTCTTGCTGCGCGCCTGGACCTGGCCGGCGACCGAGGATGTCTGGATGTTCGTGCTGATTGGGGTTTTGGGCGGTGGCATTGGCTATGCGATCAGCCAGGCTTATCGGACCGGCGCGCCCGCCACTGTGGCCCCCTTCGAATACGCGGCTTTGCCAATGGCGATTTTCTGGGGCTGGGTGGTGTTTGGCGAGGTCCCGTCAGCGGCGGTTTGGGTCGGGATTGTGCTGATTGCGTCGGCGGGGCTTTATGTATTTTGGCGCGAACGCCAGGCGTCAGAGACATGAGTTTGGTGATCCGCCCGGCCTGTGAGGATGACTTGTCGGGGCTTCAGGCCCTGCATAGCGCCAATTGGCAGACCACCTATGCCCCCTGCTTCAAAGCTGGCGCTTTAGATGCGCCTTTGACGGCGATGATGGCGCAGAAATGGGTCCCCGATGTTTTGGACAAAGCTGAGGTTGCGGTGGCGGAATGGGACGGCGCTTTGGCAGGCTTTGCGCTTTGGGATCCTGGTCATAAGGACGGGCCGTACCTGGACAATTTGCATACGGCAGCCGGGATGCGCGGGAAGGGTGTTGGGCGGCACCTGATGCGGGCAATCTGCGCCGACTTGCGGCGGCGTGGCCTGTCATCTCTGTCGCTGGTTGTTTTGGAGGAGAACAAGGCGACCCGGAGGGTGTATCGGCATTGGGGCGGTGTCGAGGGGCCGGTGTTCGACGATCCGCTTTTGGGCGAAACTGTCCCGGCGCGGCGGGTGTTCTGGCCAGATTTGGACGTCTTGGAGGCCTGTTTGGCTGGTGACGCCACGCGTCGGCGGGGCGGATCCTAATCCTTAGTCAGATGGGTGCAGATTTTGAGTGCATGCCCGCTTGACGGGGCGCGGTGCGCAGCATAGACCACACGTCACGCCGAAGCGGATGCGCGAGGCGGATGGTGAGCGGTTGTAGCTCAGTTGGTTAGAGTACCGGCCTGTCACGCCGGGGGTCGCGGGTTCGAGCCCCGTCAACCGCGCCACCACCATCGCTCTTGCATCCTGTTTCGTGTCTGCGCGGTTGTAGCTCAGTTGGTTAGAGTACCGGCCTGTCACGCCGGGGGTCGCGGGTTCGAGCCCCGTCAACCGCGCCATTTATTCCCCTTTGGTTGAATATGCCCTGACGGGCGGTGGCGGCGCGTCGGCTCGTGACCCCTGGGCGGGGTCCTCGCCAACGCGCGCTGCCGCGGGATTATGGGCAAGGTCGCGTGGCGCTTGACCAGTTTAGGTTCTGCTGCGACCGGGTGCGTTCCGACATCACATCTGTGGAGCCGCGCTGGCATCTGCTGGTTTGACTGTTATCGTTTTGGCATGAGATTGGGGCCATGCAGTTTGATTGCGGCAGGGGTAGCGGCTTGGGCCTCTTGGGCCGTTGCGCAAGAGCCAGATGTTTTGATGCCTGATGCTGTCGAGGATCTGACGGGGCAGGCTCATTTTGGGGAAATGGCCTTTCTATCTGAGTTACAGGCGCATATCCCAGGGTTTCTGGCCCGGCCTGGGTCGCCGGATGTATCGGCGACAGAGGGCGATCCGTTTTATTGGGTCATTCAAGGCTCGTTTGGGGCGCCTGGCGGGCGGATTCCGGCGGGGTTGGTACATTGCGCCCGTTATGGTTTGGCGATTCGCGACCAGATGGCCGCGCGTCGTGTGTCTGATCCAGAGGTGTTTCCGCTGTTGACCGCAACGCGGGCAGAGCGGGATGATATGGAGACCTGGCCCGAGGAGGCGGTCGCCCTGCTGCGCTGTAGTTTTGCTTGGGATGATGCACGGCGGCTGCGCCCTTGGACGGAAGACGAGGCCCACGCGCTGCTCGCTCTCGGGTTTGCGGAGACGGTTCGCGTCGACGATACAGTGATCCGCGCGGAAGAGGGGGAACATATTCGCGCGCAATATGATGCCGAGGGGTATCGGCTGGTTGGGCGGGATGGGCCGCGTTCAAGCTTTCACTGGGTGGAGCGGGTTCAGGTGGTTCGCCAGATCAGCCATCAGCGGGTGAGCTTTCGGGTGTTTTTGATGGGCGGGGGCGTGTGATTAGGCGCGCGCGCAAGAGATTTGTGCCTCCGGCGGGGATATTTTGAAGCAGAGAAGCGAGGACCGGGTCAGATGGCGGCACAGATTGCCGCCCGCGGGGCTCCGGATCTTGGCGTGTTTGGTTTCACCAGATGAAGGGTCATTTCGCACGCCATCGGTTGTGTTGCAGAAATGGCCGGTCGCTATCAGGTCTTGAGCAACGTGGCCCACGCGCTTATCCGGCGCGCGGCGGGTTTGGCGCGCGAGGGCCGGCCATAGCGTGCCGCAGCCAGGCGGCCACCAAGAGGCGTCCGAAATTCGAAAGCTCTCCGATCCGGTGACCTATTGTCCGCGCCAGATCCAGCCACCGCCAAAGATGCGGCTGCCTTCGGGGGCATAGAACACGCAAGCCTGGCCTGGGCTCACCCCTTCTTCTGGGGTCAGCAATTCAACCTCGGCCTCCGTCTCGGAGATTGGGCGGATGATCGCGTCCCGCGGCGGGCGGGTGGAGCGGATTTTCACGCCCATATGCCATTCGTCCTGCGAGGTGAACGGCGCATCGCCCAGCCAGTTGATCTCACGGACCGGGACGACACGAGTGGAAAGCGCCTCTTTCGGGCCGACCACCACGCGGCGGCTGTCGGGGTCGAGTTTCACCACATAGAGCGGATCGGTCAGTCCGCCGATGCCAAGCCCGCGCCGCTGGCCGATCGTGTAATGGATCACGCCGGTGTGTTGGCCCAGGACTTGGCCCTCCATATCGACGATATCGCCAGGTTCACCCGCGCCCGGACGGAGCTTTTCGATCACGGCGGCATAATTGCCATTGGGCACGAAGCAGATGTCTTGGCTGTCCGGCTTGTCCGCCACGCTCAGCCCGTATTTGCCGGCCAAAGCCCGGGTCTCCGCTTTCGAGGCCAGATGACCAAGCGGGAAGCGCAGATAAGACAGCTGTTCCGGCGTTGTGGAAAACAGAAAATAGGATTGGTCGCGGCCTGCATCCGCTGCGGAGTGCAATTCTGGCCCTTCTAGTCCCATTTTCCGCTGGATATAGTGCCCGGTGGCCATGCAATCGGCATCGAGATCTTTCGCGGTTTCCAAAAGATCTTTGAATTTCACCCGCTCGTTGCAGCGAATGCAGGGCACAGGTGTCGCGCCCGCCAAATAACTATCGGCGAATTCGTCGATCACGGCCTCCCGAAAGGTATTTTCATAATCCAGCACATAATGCGGGAAGCCCATTTCCTCGGCCACACGACGCGCATCATGAATATCCCGCCCGGCGCAACAGGCGCCTTTCTTGGCCAGCGCCGCACCGTGATCGTAAAGCTGCAATGTCACGCCAACGACATCATAGCCCTCTTCGGCCAGCTGCGCCGCTACGACGGAGCTGTCGACGCCTCCTGACATGGCGACGACCACGCGTGTGTCCGCCGGCGCTTTGGCAAAGCCAAGCGAGTTCAACGCGTCTGTCGGGCGGTCAAGGGCCATCAGGCTGCTCCTGCGGGGGTGAGTTCCAGCGCAATATAGGAAAATGCGCCCTATCCTCAAGCCCCGCACTTACACCTCTTTAAGCAGTTTCCTGCAAGTTTTTGGGCCAAGACTGATATGAGAGAGGATCGTCATGTATATCCGGCGTATAAAAGAGCCGCATGTTGTCACATTGCCCGACGGCACGCAGATGACCCGGGCAGATTTGCCCAGCCCAACAACCCGCCGTTGGGTCGCGAGCCGCAAGGCCGCGGTGGTGCGGGCGGTTGAGTTTGGGTTGGTTTCCGCCACGGAAGCTATGGAGACCTGGAGCCTGTCCGAAGAGGAATTAACTGCGTGGAAAGAGGCGGTTGCGACCCATGGTGAAGCCGCCTTGCGGGCAACCGCCATACAACGTTACCGTCAATAAATGGCATTTACGGGATTGAAACTTAGACCACCGTGCGGAACTATCTAAAAGGGTAACTTGTAATTAACCATTTCACCTCAGGGGTAGCGTCAACGCCGGATAAGAATCGGAGAGAATTGATGCGCGTCCTGTTGGTCGAAGACGATCCCACCACTTCGAAAAGCATCGAGATGATGTTGAGCCATGCCGATCTGAACGTGTATTCGACACCTCTTGGCGAAGAAGGGATCGATCTCGCAAAGCTTTATGATTACGATTTAATTCTTCTTGATCTAAACTTGCCTGATATGACTGGCCATGAAGTCCTGCGGCAGTTGCGTCTCGCGCGGATCGAGACGCCGATACTGATCCTCTCGGGTGCAGACGATACCGAAAACAAGCTGAAGGGGTTCGGGTTCGGTGCGGATGACTACCTGACCAAGCCGTTCCACCGTGAAGAGCTTGTCGCGCGAATCCACGCGATCATTCGCCGGTCGAAAGGCCATGCGCAGTCGGTGATCAAAACAGGATCAATCGCGGTGAATCTCGACGCGAAAACCGTTGATGTCGAAGGTCGCGCCGTTCATCTGACTGGCAAGGAATATCAGATGCTGGAGTTGTTGAGTCTCCGCAAAGGCACGACGCTGACCAAAGAGATGTTCTTGAACCATCTTTATGGCGGCATGGACGAACCTGAGTTGAAAATCATCGATGTCTTCATCTGCAAGCTGCGCAAGAAGCTCAGTCAGGCGACCGGTGGCGACAATCATATCGAGACGGTTTGGGGCAGGGGATATGTCTTGCGCGATCCGCAGCCCGCGCTCAACACAGAGCACATCGCCGCGAGCGCCTGATCGGGCCGCCGTCGACATCTCGCACTGGACCTGACCGCGCCTGCCTCCTATCACTCTGCAAGGATCAGAGCGCGGGAGCGGAATATGAGCAAGGCAGGCGCAAAGCAAGGCCAGGTCGCCGCCATGACGAGGGCTGAGGCAGAGGCGCGCTTGGCTGAGTTGGCGCTAGAGATTGCCGCTGCAAATCTGGCCTATCATCAAGATGATGCCCCTGAGATCAGCGACGCGGACTATGATGCGCTGAAGAAAGAGAACGCGGCGCTCGAGGCCGTGTTCCCTGACCTCAAACGCAGTGACAGCCCGAGCGAACATCTGGGGGCCGCCCCGGCAGAGGGGTTTTCGAAAGTTGCGCATGCTGAGCGAATGCTCTCGCTCAGTAATGCGTTTGATGCCGAGGATGTGGCGGAATTTGCAAGCTTCATTCGCCGGTATCTGGGCATGGAGCCGACTGAGAAACTGGCCTTTACCGCTGAACCTAAGATAGACGGATTGTCGCTCTCCCTTCGATACGAAGAGGGCGTTTTGGTTCAGGCCGCAACGCGTGGCGACGGCGCTGTTGGTGAAAATGTCACCGCAAATGCGCGAACCATTACGGATATCCCAGAGCGTCTCGACGGTGCACCGGCCCTGTTGGAAGTCCGCGGTGAGGTCTATATGAGCCACGCGGATTTTACCGCGCTCAATACCCGCCAAGCCGAGGCCGGTGAGAAGACTTTCGCCAATCCACGCAATGCGGCCGCTGGATCTCTGCGCCAGCTTGATCCGAGAATAACACGCGCCCGCCCGCTGCGGTTTTTCGCATATGCTTGGGGCGCGGTGTCCGACCCCTAGCCGATAGCCAAATGGAGGCGATTGAACGGCTCGCCGATTTGGGGTTTCAGACCAATGACCTCACCCGACGCTGCGAGAGCACGGATGAGCTTTTGGCGCATTACGCCGCAATCGAACAGGCGCGGGCCACGCTTGGCTATGACATTGATGGCGTGGTTTACAAACTCGACGATCTGGCGCTGCAACAGCGGCTTGGTCTCCGGTCGACGACGCCGCGATGGGCCATCGCGCATAAATTTCCCGCCGAACTGGCATGGACTCGGCTTGAGAAGATCGAGATTCAGGTTGGCCGGACTGGCGCGCTGTCCCCCGTTGCGCGGCTCACCCCCGTCACGGTCGGAGGTGTCGTCGTGTCAAACGCGACGCTTCACAACGAAGACTACATTGCCGGTCGCGATGCGAAGGGTGGCCCGATCCGCAGCGGCAAGGACATTCGCGAGGGCGATTGGGTCCAGGTCTATCGCGCGGGCGATGTGATCCCGAAAGTGGCCGATGTTGATCTCTCGAAGCGCCCCGACACCGCCGCGCCGTTCGTCTTCCCGGCGATCTGCCCAGAGTGCAACTCAGACGCCGTGCGCGAAGAGGGAGATGCCGTCCGCCGCTGCACCGGCGGCTTGATCTGCCCGGCGCAAGCCGTTGAAAAACTGAAGCACTTCGTTTCGCGCGCTGCTTTCGATATCGAGGGTCTTGGCGCGAAACAAGTGGAGCAATTCTACAAAGATACCTGGATCGCGGAGCCAGCTGACATCTTCGAACTGGAAGCCCGGTATGGAACGGGATTGCAACAGCTGAGGAACCGCGAAGGGTGGGGCGAAACCTCGGCCAACAATCTCTTTGCCGCGATCAATGACAAGCGAACAATCCCCTTGGCTCGGGTGATCTTCGCGCTTGGTATCCGCCATGTGGGCGAGGTTGCGGCGTCCGATCTGGCGCGCCACTACGGCAGTTGGGACGAGTTTCTGTCCGCCATCGATGCTGCGGCGCCAGCCGCCGATCGGCACCGCGCGGCGGAGGATGCGCTGGCGGCGGAGCGTCGGCAGGCCGCCGATGGCGGGCGTCGCGCCAATCTGGCGGCGGTGAGACAGGCAGTGTGGGACGGGCTTGATCCGTCGGCGCGGGCGGCCTGGGACGATCTGGTTGGCATCGATGGGATCGGTGCAACCGTGGCCGTCTCTCTGGTCATGAGTTTTCAACAGGCCCGCGAGCGCGCCTCCATCGATCGATTGGCCGCGCATCTCACCGTGGAAAATGCGGAGATGCCAGCGGCATCGGACAGTCCGGTCGCTGGCAAAACTGTGGTCTTTACCGGCAGTTTGGAAAAGATGACCCGCGCCGAGGCGAAGGCACGGGCCGAAGGTTTGGGTGCGAAAGTGGCGGGGTCCGTTTCGGCAAAGACCGATCTTCTGGTGGCGGGGCCGGGGGCGGGATCAAAGGCCAAGAAAGCCGCCGATCTTGGTGTTGAGACCATCGATGAGGACGCTTGGCTGGCGTTGATCGGCGATGCCTGAAGCCCGGGGCAGGCCAGAGATACTCTTCCCGCTTTTCGCCGGGCTTGAGACGCTTGATGGTGTCGGCCCGAAGACCGCGAAACACTATGCGGGCCTTCATGTGGAAACGCCGAAAGACCTGCTCTTGACGCTGCCGATTGGCGGTATGGATCGCAGCCGCCGCGCGTCTATCCGTGAGGTGGACCTCCCCGGCATGGCGACGGTTGAGGTGACGGTCGGAAAGCACCGCAAGCCGAGCGGGCGGGGGCCGTATCGCGTCGAGGTGAGCGACGCGCAGACCAGCTTCCAGCTCGTGTTTTTCCATGCGCGCGGTGATTATCTGGAACGGGTCCTGCCGACCGGAAGCCGCCGGGTGGTCTCGGGCAAAGTGGAGCTTTTTGAGAGCATCGCGCAGATGCCGCATCCTGACCACATCCTGCCGCCCGAAGAGGCTGACCAAATCCCCGCTTACGAGCCGGTTTATCCGCTGACCGCCGGTGTGACACAGAAAGGCATGGCGAAAGCGGTGGCCTCCGCCTTGCCGCGCGCGCCCTATCTCGGGGAATGGATCGACCTGGAGCTGCTGAAACGCAAAGGCTGGCCCGCCTGGCCGGAGGCGCTGGCCCAGGCGCATCATCCGCAAGGCCCCGAAGACCTCTCACGCAGCGCGAAAGCGCGTGAACGCCTGGCCTATGATGAGTTGTTGGCCCATCAGATGACCCTCGGCCTCGCTCGCTTATCGGTGCGCAAAGCCAAAGGATTCGCGTCGATCGGCGATGGGCACTTGCGGCAAAAGGTGTTGGGGTCTCTGCCGTTTAGCCCGACCGGCGCGCAACTGCACGCCTTGGATGAGATCGCGGCTGATATGGGTGAGCCGGTGCGGATGAGCCGGCTGTTGCAAGGCGATGTGGGCGCTGGCAAAACCCTGGTGGCGCTCATGGCGCTATTGATCGCGGTCGAGGCCGGCGGGCAAGGGGTGATGATGGCGCCGACCTCGATCCTGGCGGCGCAACATTATGCCAACCTGAAGCCGCTGGCAGAGACCGCGGGCGTTGTGATCGAAATGCTGACGGGGGCCGACAAAGGCGCGGAGCGGAAGGCGAAGCTCGCGGCCCTGGCGCACGGCGACATTCAGATCCTCGTTGGCACCCATGCCGTGTTTCAAGACGATGTGGAATTTGCCGATTTGCGCCTGGCGATTGTCGATGAACAACACCGGTTTGGCGTGCGCGAACGAATTCGGCTGAGCCAGAAGGGCCGGGCGGCGGATATGCTGGTGATGACGGCGACGCCGATCCCGCGCACGCTCAGCCTCGCGCAATACGGCGATATGGACATCAGCGTCTTGGACGAGAAACCGCCGGGCCGGACACCGGTGAAGACGGCGCTGATTTCCACCGCGCGGATCGCCGAAGTGGTGCAGCATTTGCGCGATGCGGTGGAAAAGGGGCGACAGGCCTATTGGGTCTGCCCGCTGGTTGAGGAAAGCGAAGTTTACGAAGCGACCGCGGCGGAGGAACGGTTCAAAGCGCTGCGCGCCGAACTTGGAGAAGGCGTCGTGGGCTTGGTCCATGGGCAACTGCCGCAGGCGGAGAAAGACCGCGCTATGGCCGATTTCCAGGCCGGTCGGACCCGGGTGTTGGTCGCCACGACGGTGATCGAGGTTGGGGTGGATGTGCCCAACGCGTCGATCATGGTGATCGAACAGGCGGAAATTTTCGGCCTGGCGCAGCTCCACCAACTCCGGGGCCGTGTCGGGCGCGGGGCAGCGGCTTCCACCTGCCTCCTGATGTATCGCAGCCCGTTGGGCGAGAGCGCGAAACGACGGTTGAGCGTGTTGCGCGAGACCGAAGATGGCTTTCGGATCGCGGAGGAAGACCTCGCCATTCGCGGCGCAGGCGACCTGATCGGTACGGCGCAATCGGGTATGCCGCGCTTTCGGGTGGCCGATCTGGAGAGCCAAACCGCGCTGATGGCAATCGCGCAGAGCGATGCGCGGGCATTGCTTGAACGAGACCCGAAGCTCAAAAGCCCGCGCGGGCAATCGATGCGGGTCTTGCTCTGGCTCCTGGAGCAGGAGAAAGCAATTCGCCTGATTTCAGTTGGTTAACACGTGAAATCGGCTTTTGTTCGCACATGTTCTCAAAAAGTTCTTTACATGGCGGCGAGAAAATGAGAACAAAAGGTCAACAAAAGATTGAGACAGGACCGCCCCCATGATTGCCCAAGCCGCCCGTATTCTCGCCCAATCCCGCGACACGCTGCTCTCTGATAGCGTCGGCGTGCTGCTTTTGGCTGGTCTGACGGTTGGCCTGTTTCATCTGCCCGGATTGATCTGACATCACGACACTGCCTGCGGTCTGTCAGGGGCCTTTATTCGGCGCGGCCCGTCCCCATTTGCCGCCCCGATCTCACTGCCTGATGAATGTGGTTTCTGCCTGAGCCTGCATTCGGGACCCTGACCTAGAGACACGCGACTGCCGCCGCCTCCATTGCCCCGGAGCGCGGCGGTTTTTTTATCAACGGGTATTGAGTTGGAGGCTCAGGCGCAGTCGGCTTGCTGCGCTTCCGCCATGGCCTGGGAGGTGGCTTCGAGTGCCAACATGATCGAGGCGTGGCGGTTCTTGTAATCCCGCGCGGGTTCGAGAACGTCATAGCCCGCAAACGGCGCCCCCGGGGGCGGCCCACCGTCCTTCAACATCGCTTTTAGCGCGTCGCGGGCGGCTTCAACCTCGGCCTGTGTGCGGCCCAAAATGTTCTGCCCCATCAACGCGGCGGAGGCTTGGCCCAAGGCGCAGGCTTTCACGTCTTGGCCAAAGCGGCTGATCCGCCCGTCTTCGACGTCCAAATCCACCGTTACTGTCGACCCACAGAGCGGCGCACGTTTCTTCACGCTGGCCATGGGGGCCTCCAAGCGCTCGGCCAAAGGCATGTCCGCTGCCAGCGCCAAGATGCGCTGCGAATAAAGCTTGATCAGATCGGTCTCGGCGGTCATCGGTTTGCCTTCCATCGCGTCTCGCCTATAGGTAGCGGCGCTGACCCGCTTTGCAAAGAGGCCCCGCGCAAGATGTCGTTCGATCCTGAAACACTCCGTTACAATGCTGATGGGCTTTTGCCCGCGATTGCCCAAGAGGCCGAGACGGGCGAGGTTTTGATGCTGGCCTGGATGAATGCCGCCGCCGTGGCGCAGACCCTTGAGACGGGCCGCGTCACCTATTGGTCGCGCTCGCGGCAGGCGTTTTGGGTGAAAGGCGAGAGCAGCGGTCACTTGCAGCATCTGGTGGAGATGCGGGTTGATTGCGATCGCGACTGTCTACTGGTTCTGGTCCGGCAAGACGGCCCCGCCTGCCACACCAATCGCCGGGTGTGTTTCTACACCGCGATTCGCGATGGCGAAGAGGTGGAACTGATGGCACCGGAAGAGTAACGCCGCGCGCTAAAGACCTATCATCGCTCGAATATCTGCCGAGCTGGCACCCTCCGCCCGATATTTTGCGATGGCCCGCGCATCATCGCGTTTGGCGAGGCGTTTGCCTGCGTCGTCCCGGATCATGCGGTGGTGATGATAGATGGGTGTGGGTAGGCCCAGAAGCCGTTGGAGCAACACATGGATCGCGGTTGCCTCCGAGAGGTCGGCGCCGCGGATCACATGGGTGATGTTTTGTGCTGCGTCATCTAACACGACGGAGAGATGATACGACGTGCCCATGTCACGCCGGGCCAACACGATATCGCCGATGTGTTCCAGAAAATGCTCTGGAGACAGATGGACGGTGCCAGGGGTTACGCCATCTCCTTCGCCCATCTCAAGATAACTGAGGGAGGGCGTTTTCATGTGCTCCACCGCGGCGCGCATGTTCAACCTCCAGACCCCCGCCGCGAAGGGCACGTTGCGCGCGTCAGCCGGCGAAATGCGGCAGGTGCCGGGATAGAGGAGGCCGTCGGGGCCGGTCGGTAACGCGGCCCCTTCTTGCGGGGCGTTGAGCGCGGCCAAGATGTCTTTGCGGTTGCAGTGGCAGGGATAGATCAGGCCGAGCGTGTGGAGTTGGCGCAAAGCGGCGTCATAGCTGGCCATCTGCTCGGATTGGCGCAGCACCGGTTCGGGCCAGGAGAGGCCGAGCCAACGCAGGTCATCGAAAATCTGTGCCTCCCATTCCGGTCGAGATCGGGATTGGTCGATGTCTTCGATCCGGAGCAGAAATCGCCCGCGTGCGGCTTGTGCCATGTCATAGGCCAAGCAGGCCGAATACGCATGGCCCAGATGCAGCGGGCCGGTTGGAGATGGGGCAAAGCGTGTGGTGAATGTCACGTCTTTTCAATAACATATACGGTGGATTTCACGTCGATCTCTGGCAGGTGGTCCCCGCGCTCTTCGAACAGCGTGCGGACCGTTCCACGTTCCCGCGCCGCCGCGAGCGTTGCGGGATACTCCGGGATTTCTAATGCATGATCATTGTAGGAAAACACCAAGCGCCCGCCAGGCCGCAGCAGATCAAGGCAGGTGCCAAAGAGTGAAGCCGGCGCCGCGCCCGGACCAATCACGCCGACGGCAGCCACGACGTCATAGCTGTCTGGCGGCGTCTCGCCAGACAGAAACAGGTGCCGATAGAGGCCGCGCGCGCGGGCGTGATCCAACATGCCGGACGACAAATCGCAGCCATCGATCACCGAAAATCCTTCAGCCGCCAGCGCCACGCCGGACAGCCCGGTGCCGCAACCCATGTCGAGGATCGGCGCGTCGAACGACAGGCCCGTGCTCCGAAGCGCCGCCGCACATCGCGCAGGTGTGGCATAGCCATTCGCGCCGACCTCAGCATCATAGGTCTCGGCCCATTTGTCATAATACTCCTGCACAGCACGTTTGCCTTGGAGCCCATAGACTTTCTTCAGAAATCCATCCGTCATGCGCCCGAGCCTAGCAGCGAGGTTTAGGCGGCGTCCAGCGTGGTCTGGCCAAGCCATTCGGTCCAGGCGGCTTTGGCGCGATCGGTGTAGGCTTTGTAGCGATCCTTGCGCCCCCGACGCCCCCCTTCCAGGCCCTCGACGGGCGGGAAGAGGCCGAAATTCACGTTCATCGGCTGGAAGGTCTTTGCCTCCGCGCCGCCTGTGATGTGATGGATCAGCGCGCCCATCGCGGTGACGTGCGGCACAGGCGTTAAGGTTTCGCCCCGCAGTTCTGCGGCGGCCATGCGCCCGGCAAGAAGCCCCATGGCGGCGGATTCGACATAGCCTTCGACGCCGGTAATTTGCCCGGCAAAGCGGATATGCGGCTTCGAGCGAAGGCGCATTTGATCATCGAGCAAGGTGGGCGAGTTGATGAAGGTGTTCCTGTGGATGCCGCCAAGACGGGCAAAGCTCGCGTTTTCCAACCCAGGGATCATTTTGAAAACAGTGCTTTGCGCGCCGTATTTCATCTTCGTCTGGAAGCCGACAATATTGAACAAAGTGCCCAGCTTATTGTCACGCCGGAGCTGCACAACCGCATAAGCTTTCACATCCGGTTGATGCGGGTTGGTCAGACCTACGGGCTTCATCGGACCAAAGCGCAAGGTCTCCCGCCCGCGTTCCGCCATCACCTCAATCGGCAGGCAGCCATCGAAATAGCCCGCCGTCTCACCCGGTTTGAACGCCGTCTTCTCCGCACTTAGAAGGGCGTCGATGAACGCTTCATATTGATCGCGGTCCATCGGGCAGTTGAGATAGGCCGTGCGTTCTTCCTCGGTCTCGCCTTTGTCATAGCGCGATTGCATCCAGGCTTTCGACATGTCGATGCTGTCGGCATAAACGATCGGGGCGATGGCGTCGAAGAAGGCCAGGCTGTCTTGGCCCGTCTCCGCCGCAATGGCCTCGGCCAGGGCACCTGAGGTGAGAGGGCCGGTCGCGATGATGACCGGGCCGGTCTCGGGCAGGGCGGTGATTTCATCGCCGGAGATTGTGACGAGCGGATGGGCCTGTAGCCGTGCCGTGACATCCGCCGCAAAGGGCTCTCGATCAACAGCCAGGGCTCCACCGGCGGGCAGGCGGTGACGGTCCGCCATCTCCATGATCAATCCGTCCGCTTCGCGCATCTCCCAATGCAAAAGACCGACGGCGTTTTGCTCATTATCGTCGGAGCGGAAGGAATTGGAGCAGACCATTTCCGCCAGATCGCCCGTTTGATGGGCGAAGGTGCCGGTCTTGGGTCGCATTTCGTGGATCACCACGGGAACGCCCATCTGAACGGCTTGCCACGCGGCCTCGGATCCGGCCATGCCGCCGCCGATGATATGAAGGGGGTGTGTCATAGCGGCGGATGTATCCGCCTGAGCCAGTCTTGAAAAGGGGCGCACCCGGCCCCGATTGTGTTTTTATGGGGCCGTCAGGGCGTGGCGCATCTGCGCGGTTATACGCTCGTCATCTTCCAGTTCGGAGAAGTCGGGCATGACCTCCTCTTCTGCCGTTGCAACAACGCGTGCGACACGGTTTGCTACCCCCTCTGGCATCTGCTCTGGGTCCTCCGGGGCAACAAACTCCACGGTGCGGCGAATGCGACGGGGCGTCACATGGCGCCGAATAGCGCGGCGCCCAAGGCGGTTCTGCGGCGCATTCTCCGCATAGGTCAGGATCAATGCCGCGATCAACGCCAGATCACGCCAGAAACTTCCCAACTCCTGTTCCAAGCCCAATTCGAGCATCTTTAGGTAAGAAGCAAAGAACGTCATCAATCCGAGCAGCAAAGCCGCCCCGCGCATCCAGACGCCAATCATGACCAGATATGCCAACCCAAAGACGACGACTGCCGCCAAGATGGACGCATAAGGTGCCGGTACGATCTGAGATGTCAGCGGTGTCAGATCAGTCCCTGGGATCAATTGCAGGGCCGCCGCAATAAAATATGATGCGATCAGTATTCGAAGAACATTCTGGGCCGCTGTGCTAAGAACCACACTGTCGGATTTTCCGGTTTGCATCTTGTTTTCCCAAAGCTCGTATCAGGCGCCGCAGTTATTCCAGCGCAAGACAATAACGTTCGAGATAAATTATTGTTCTCAATTGAGGCGCGTTTGTGAGGGTATTGAGGTGATTTCGCGAGATTATATTAACGCACCGGCGGGACTGTTTCCCAGGGGTGGCCAATGGCCGAAGCTGCCAGGCTCCACCCCGAGAATGCCAACGAAATGTGAAACAACCACCTGAGAAATCTATGTTTTCAGATGAAAATGTGGTGTCGAAGCCCGGGCGCGTCGGGCGGCGGCCCGCAAGACTCTCGGTGCGCCTAGGCTCAATTGTGGCGATTACTCGGCGGTGTCATCATCCCCTTGATCCGCGATCCAGGCGACGCTGACGACCTCTTCCCCATTGGCCGTATTAAACACTTTCACACCTCCGGCACTGCGGGAGCGGAAGGAAATGCCCTCGACCGGCACGCGAATTGATTGGCCCTTTGAGGTGGCCAGCATGATTTGGTCTTCCAGTTCCACCGGGAAGCTCGCCACCAGCGGGCCGCCGCGCATGGCTTTGTCGATCGCGGCGACACCTTGGCCGCCACGCCCACGCACCGGATAGTCGTGCGAGGAGGAGAGCTTGCCCAAACCGCCAGAGGTGATCGTCAGGATCAGGTCTTCGGCAGCAGACATCTCCGCATAGCGGTCTTGGCTGAGCGAAAGATCGCCCGCGGCCTCTTCATCCTCGTCAGGAAGATCGGCATCCTCCATCAAACCAGCAACCGCCCGACGCATCTTCAGATACGCTGCCCGTTCTTCGGCGCTCGCCTCGAAGTGACGGATCACCGCCATGGAGACAACCTTATGATCACTGGCAAGGCGGATGCCGCGCACACCAGTCGACTCGCGGCCCTTGAAGACCCGGACATCGGTCGTCCGGAACCGGATTGCGCGCCCGGCATCGGTGACCAGCATCACGTCTTCATCTTCAGTGCAGATCCGTGCGTTGACCAAGGTGACGGAGCCATCCTCCGGCAGCCGCATGGCGATCTTGCCGTTGCGCATCACATTGGCGAAATCCGACAGCGCATTGCGGCGCACATCACCAGCCGAGGTGGCAAAGACGATTTGCAGATCGTTCCAGTCCGCCTCATCCCGGTCGACCGGCATAACGGCCGCAATGGAGGTGCCCACTGGGATCGGCAGAATGTTCACCACGGCCTTGCCGCGCGCCGTCCGGCTGCCCATCGGCAAGCGCCAGGTCTTCAGCTTGTAGACCATGCCATCGGTGGTGAAGAAGAGAAGCGGCGTGTGGGTGTTGGCCACGAACAGCGTGGTCACCACATCATCCTCTTTGGTCGCCATGCCTGAGAGGCCTTTGCCGCCGCGCCGTTGCGCCCGGAATTCGGCCAGAGGGGTGCGTTTGATATAGCCGCCCGCGGTGATCGTCACGACCATATCTTCGCGCTCGATCAGGTCTTCGTCGTCCATATCGCCCGACCAATCGATGATCTCGGTGCGGCGCGGCACGGCGAATTGCTCTTTCACATCGGCCAATTCGGAGGAGATGATCGCCATGATCCGTTCGCGTGAGGCGAGGATAGCGAGGTAGTCTTTGATCTTCTCGGCCAGCTCCTGCAGCTCATCGGTGACTTCTTTCACCCCGATCTGGGTGAGCCGCTGGAGGCGCAGTTCCAGAATGGAGCGCGCTTGGGTCTCCGACAGGTTGTAAGTTCCGTCCTCGTTCATCTTATGGGTCGGGTCGTCGATCAACCGGATGTAATCGGCAATCTCTCCGGCGGGCCAGCGGCGCGTCATCAACGCTTGCCGCGCCTCAGCCGCATCGGCGGATTTTCGAATGGTTGCAACAACTTCGTCGACATTGCTCACAGCAACGGCCAGACCGCAGAGAATATGCGAACGCTCGCGCGCCTTCATCAGTTCAAAAGCCGTGCGTCGCGCCACAACTTCTTCGCGGAAATCGAGGAACGCAGTCAGGAACCCACGTAGCGTCAGTTGCTCGGGCCGCCCGCCGTTCAATGCCAGCATGTTGCAGCCGAAAGAGGTCTGCATCTGGGTGAAGCGGAACAGTTGATTGAGCACCACTTCGGCAGTGGCATCGCGCTTCAACTCGATCACCACACGCACGCCGATCCGGTCGGATTCGTCCTGGACGGCACTGATCCCTTCGATCTTCTTTTCGCGGACCAGGTCCGCGATCTTCTCGATCATGCTCGCTTTGTTGACTTGATAAGGAATCTCATCAAGAACAATGGCATAGCGATCTTTCCTAATCTCCTCGACGCGGGTTTTGGCGCGGATGATGACGCTGCCACGTCCTTCGAGATAGGCCTTCCGAGCACCAGTGCGGCCAAGAATGATTCCGCCGGTCGGGAAGTCTGGCGCAGGCACGTAGTCGATCAGTTCTTCGCTGGTCAGATCTGGGTTCACGATCAAGGCCTGACAGGCGTCGATCACCTCGCCGAGGTTATGAGGCGGGATATTGGTTGCCATACCGACGGCGATGCCGCCCGCGCCATTGACCAACATATTCGGGAACCGGGCGGGCAGAACCGTCGGTTCCTGGTCCTTGCCGTCATAGTTGTCTTGGAAATCGACCGTGTCTTTGTCGATATCGGTCAGCAAAAACGCGGCCGGCTTGTCCATACGGACTTCGGTATAGCGCATGGCCGCCGGGTTATCGCCATCCATCGATCCGAAATTGCCTTGCCCGTCGAGAAGCGGCAAAGACATCGAGAAATCCTGTGCCATCCGCACCAGCGCGTCATAAATCGCCCCGTCACCATGTGGGTGATATTTGCCCATCACATCACCGACCGGGCGGGCGGATTTGCGGTAGGATTTGTCGTGCGAATTCCCGGTTTCATGCATCGCGTAGAGGATGCGCCGGTGAACCGGTTTCAACCCGTCACGCAGGTCTGGAATGGCGCGCGAAATGATCACCGACATCGCATAATCGATGAAGGAGGTTTTCATTTCGTCGGTGATGTCAATGGACGGGCCGGAATACTCGGGGCGTTCGGGCGCGGTTTCGTCCATGTTTTCAGGGGTTCTGGCGTGTCAGTCACGCGTATGTGCTCGCTTTTGGCTGCGTCTATATTTTGTTGGGTCAGAGTATAACGGTAACTGCATATGGGGTGCAATGGGGGATGCGCGCTGCCGTTGGCAGCCGCTCGGCCACCTTGCTAACAGGTTGTTTTCTTTGAAAATTAACCACCCTGTGGCAGGCTGACACCAGGAAGGGACCAGGCAAGAGGTGCCCAATGGCAGAAACCGAGACCGAGCTGATGTTGAAGGGCTATGGGTTGACCACAGCCGAAATGTGCTACCGGATGCCGGATTTTCAGAGTGTTCTCAACACCTTCGTCTGGCAGGATTATGACTTGGCCCCGGATTACCCCCGGCTTTTCAAGTTTATCGAATTCTGGCAGGACGAAATCGAAGGCCCGCTGCACTCGGTGCGATTCACCCATCGAAAAATGATCGCGCCGGGCGAATGGCGAAATGTGGTGGGGGAGTTCCCGCTGCATTGATAGGTCGCAAAAATACCGGGATTTGCCGGATTTTGTAACCTATTCCGGTTGTGCGTCGGCTCAGATCGCAGGCTTCGCCCGCTGGACCATGCCGAAGAGATCGCGCGGGTCGTCGGGATCGGCCAGCATGTCGAGTTGCTGATAGAGGCCCGTGTCTTCCAATCGGTCGCGGATATAGCGCAGGGCTGAGAAGTCCTCGATCGCGAAACCGACGCTGTCAAAAAGCGTGATCTGGGCGGGCGAGCTGCGGCCCGTCGCGGTCCCCTCGATGACTTGCCAAAGCTCGGTGACGGGATGGTCTTCGGGCAATTGCTGTATCTCGCCTTCGATCCGGGTCTGTGGCGGGAACTCGACGAAGATGTCGGAGCGCAGAAGAATGTCGCGATGCAGCTCGGTTTTGCCCGGGCAATCGCCGCCGATCGCATTAATGTGGACACCGGAGCCGATCATGTTGTCGGTTAGAATCGTGGCCAATTGCTTGTCGGCCGTACAGGTCGTGATGATCTGCGCGCCTTCCATAGCCTCTTCGGGGGTTTTGCAGGCCTGGAAGCGTGAGGCCTTGGCCCGCGAGATTCTGGATCGCTTTGGCCGTCGCGGCGGGATCGATATCGTAGAGGCGGACCGTGTCGATGCCGCAGATGGCTTTGAAGGCGAGGCATTGAAACTCCGACTGCGCGCCATTTCCGATCATCGCCATAGTGGTCGCGGTTTTCGGCGCGAGATGTTTCGCGGCCATGGCGGACATCGCCGCCGTTCGCAGCGCGGTGAGGATTGTCATCTCGCTCAGCAGCATCGGGTATCCGGTGGCGACATCAGCCAAAAGCCCAAATGCTGTAACGGTTTGTAGGCCTTCCTTCATGTTCTTTGGATGGCCGTTGACGTATTTGAATCCATAAAGCTCGCCGTCAGAGGTCGGCATCAGTTCGATCACGCCCTCGACCGAATGCGACGCGACGCGGGGCGTCTTATCAAAGAGTGGCCAGCGGCGGAAATCGGCCTCGATATAGTCCGCCAGTTCGCGCAGCATCTGCTCCAAGCCCACTTGGTGGATCAGTTGCATCATCGCCTCGACGGAGACGAAGGGAACGAAGGCGCGCTCGGAGGGTTGGGGCAGGGTCATGATGTCAGGTCTCAACGGCGGGACAGGTGGATGCCAGCCAGCATACAACGGACAGAGCCGCCTGCGGCTTCAATGGTGGGAACGGCGAGGGGAAGGAGCGTGGCGCTCGCCTCGATCCGGGCGATTTGGGCGGGCGTGAGCGCGGCCAGAGCGGTGTCGGACAGGGCGAGAATGCGACTCTCACGCCCGGTCAGTTCAAACGCATTGCCAGCGAAGCCGTGGATCTGTTCCGGCGTCAGCGCGATCACATCATGGCCGGTTTCCTCCAACCGGGCCTGGACCGTGGCGCGCCGCTCCGCATCGGTGATCATGTCGAGACCGACCAGTGCGTAATCGGTGCCGATGCCCATCAGAACATTAGTGTGATAAATCGCGCGGCCGATGCTGTCGCGGGCATCGAAGACAATCGGTTCATAGTTGAAATGGGTGCAGAACCGCTCCAGTAACACCGGATCGGCGCGGTTCGAGGCGGCGACATAAGCCACATGGCCCGTATGGTCGAGCACCATCGCGCCAGTGCCTTCCAGCGCCAAACCGTCGGGCTCCAGGCCGGAATAATCGATCACATCCTGCACCCGATAGTCGCGTTTCAACATCTCGATCACATCCCATCGGCGCTCCCGGCGTCGGGTCTCGGCAAACATCGGATAGATCGCCACATGGCCGCCGGCATGAGTGGAGAACCAATTGTTTGGAAAGACAGAATCCGGTGTGTCGGTGCGTTCATCCTCGAAGACATGGACGGTGACACCGGCCGCGCGGAAGCTCTCGACGGCAGCGTCGAATTCAGCCAGCGCGGTGTGCGACGTGCCTATCGTCTCAGATTGAAAGGCGTTGTCAGCCCGGGTCTCGGGATTGGGGCGAAAATGATGTGGACGGATCATCACCACGGCATTGGGCGCTTGCAGGTTCATGCGGCGAAACTCTGGGTTGGTCGGTCAAAGACCTTGCGGCCCATGAGTGACGCGGTGAGATCGACCATCAGCGACGCGGTGCGACCGCGTTCGTCGAGGAACGGGTTCAATTCGACCAGATCAAGCGAGGTGACGAGGCCACTGTCATGCAGGATTTCCATCACCAGATGCGCCTCGCGGAAGGTGGCGCCGCCCGGAACCATGGTGCCGACGGCGGGCGCAATACCGGGGTCGAGGAAATCGACATCCAAGGAGACGTGCAGGAAGCCATTGGCCGCCGCGACCTTGGCCAGGAAGCTGCGGAGCGGCGTCGCGATGCCGTATTCGTCAATCGCGCGCATGTCATGGGCGGCAATCCGGGTTTGGGTCAGGGCAGCGTCTTCTTGCGGGTCGACGGAGCGGAGGCCGAGGATGCAGATGTTTTCTTCCGGGATCGGCGCCGCCAGGGGCGGGAAGAGATCAAACCCGGCCCGTCCCGCGATATACCCCACCGGCGTGCCGTGCAGATTGCCCGAAGTGGTCGTGTCGGGCGTGTGGAAATCCGCATGGGCATCGAGCCAGAGCAGGAATTGTGGGCGGCTTTGGGCTTTTGCATGGGCTGTGACACCGGCCACGGACCCAAGCGAAAGACTGTGATCGCCGCCGAGGAAGATCGGGAAGCCGTCAGTCATGGCGGCTTGGGCGGCCTGGGTCAGTGTTTCGGTCCAGGCGATGGTTTCGGCGAGCGCATGCAGCGCCTGGTTTGGGTGGCTGGGCTGGCCGAAGGGCGCGGGCGTTAAGTTGCCGAGGTCGCGGGTCTCCCGGCCAAGCTCGGTGAGGGCCTTAGCCAGACCAGCGGTGCGGTAGGCATCTGGACCCATCAAGCAGCCGTCGCGGCGTTTGCCGCTATCGACCGGGGCACCGAGGAGGAGACAAGGTTGGGGCATAGAGTGTCCGTGATGTCGCGCGTTTGTTGCTCAATACCTGCCGAAATGGATTAGACAAAACCCTCCAGATTGCGCAAAAAGTCTAGATATGTGCCGATGCGGAGGCTTCTGGTTTGCAAATAGATGATATGGATCAACGGCTCTTGGCGGCGTTGAAGCGGGACGCGCGGGCGTCCTTGTCGGATCTGGCGGCGCGGTTTGGCGTGTCACGCGCCACAGTTCGGGCGCGGATCGAGAAGATGCAGGCCCGCGGCGATATCCGGGGTTTCACTGTGGTGACAGCGGCGGATTTGGCGAACCATCCGGTGCGCGGGCTGATGATGTTGGCGGTGTCTGGCCCGGGGGCGGAGCGGCTGATGACGCGCTTGACCGGTCTTATGGCGGTGCAGGCGGTGCATTCGACCAATGGCAAATGGGATTTGATTGTCGAATTGGGAACCGAGACGTTGGAGGAGTTGGATCGGGTGCTGTTTGAGATCCGGCGGATGGAGGGCGTCGAGACCAGCGAAACCAGTTTGCTTTTGAACACACGGACCGGTGCGCGCCCCCGGTGAAGGCGGGTGGCCGGGCCTCGCGCCCCCTATAGAGGGAGCCCTCGGCCCGGCCAGTTGCCACGGATTTGGGGCGAGTTTGGGTTAGCCGATTGTGCGGTTGCGCGCGGCAGCGGCGAACCAGATCAGCGCTAGCGCCAGGCAGACAAGCCCGTTCCAGCTGGCCATGGAGAGGCCAAACATCTCCCAGGCGACCTCATCACAAAGGACGATTTGCGGACCGGTATCGGTGGCCAGCAGATCGCTTGCGGACATCGAGCCGAGGTCCTGCGCGGCCGCGCCGGTGCAATTTTGCGGACCCTCCCACCAATCGCGCTCGACGCCGGTATGGTAAAGCGCGATGCCCGCATTAGTCAGCATCGTCAGGCCGCCTGACCAAGCGATCAGCGCCGATGGGATCGCCGCGCCAATCACGCCCAGAGCAATGGCGACGGCATGCGGCCAGCGCTGCCACAGGCACATCGCGCAGGGGGCGAGCCCGCCGATATATTGAAACCCAAAGGCTCCGAGCAGCATCGCGGCCGATCCAAACCCGGCGAGCAAAATCAAGGAACGACGTGTCACAGGACCCTCACAATATAGAACCCGGCCAGTAGGATCACGATAAAGAGCGTGAACATCAACCCAAGACGGCGTTCGATAAAGTCACGAATGGGGGCGCCGTAGCGCCAGAGCAACGCGGCAACGATAAAGAAGCGCAGACCCCGGGCGATAATCGAGGTCACAATGAACGTGCCAAGGGGCAGGGCGGTCCAACCCGACATGATGGTAATCACCTTATACGGGAACGGGGTCAGCCCCGCGATCAGCACGGGCCAGAAGCCGAGATCATTGAAGCGCTGATTGAAGGCCGTGATCTGCTCGGTTTTGCCGAGAGCGGCAAGGATCGGCTGTCCGATCTGCTCAAAAAAGAAATACCCGATGCCGTAGCCCGCGAGCCCGCCAAGGACCGACGATATCAAACAGACGCCGGCGATCAGGAAGGCGCGATGTGGTGCGGCCAGTATCATCGGAATCATCAGGATATCGGGGGGATCGGAAAGAACGAACTCTCCGTAAACGAAACCAAGGCCAGGGCCCAAAGCGCGTGCCGGTGCCCTGCGAGCCCCAGTGTCCAATCATATAGCGGCCGGATCATCAGCGCCCTTTATGTTTGCCTGTTCCTCGGGCCGATGCCGTATTGGTCGGGCCGGGTCAACCGCAGGGCGTAAAAAACCTGATGACAAACCCGACCGCTTGGTTAAGAGTGTTTCTATCGAGGTGCGCGCGGCAGGGTCGTTTCCGCAGGAGCGGCAGGGGAGAAAAGCCATAAAAAGCTTTGACCGCGCGTGATAGCTGGGGCTTAGTCCCATTGGAAAGAGATCACGCGGCACGATGCCGGATCAGGGAGGATTATGATGAACATCACGCTGAAAACGGCGGCAATTGGCCTTGTTGCCTTGGGAATTGGCGCGGCAGGTCAGACTGGTGCCGCCTATGCGCAGGCAGAAGTGACCCTGCGCTGCCAGCATTTCTTGCCGCCGATGGGGTCGGTCCCGCGCTTCTTCATGGAGCCATGGGCCGCGCAGGTTGAGGAGCAATCCGGCGGGCGCATCGATGTGGAACTCTATCCGGCAATGCAACTCGGCGGATCGCCGCCCGCCCTTTATGATCAGATCCGCGACGGCGTGATCGATTGTGGTTGGGCGCTGCCTGCTTACACGCCGGGTCGGTTCCCGGAGGCTGAGGCCATGGAACTGCCCTTCATGACCTCAATGAATGCGGAAGATAGCAGCCGTGCGGCGTGGGAATTCACCGAGCAGTACATGCTCGACAGCCGGTTTGCCGATATTCACGTGATGGCGGTGCATGTGCATGGCCCGGGTGTGATCCACAAAACCGGTGATCCGATCGAGGCGATTACCGATTTCGACGGGTTGCAGCTTCGTGGTCCGTCGCGGCAGGCAAACGCGCTTCTGGAGCGTCTTGGCGCAACGCCGGTCGGGATGCCGGTGCCTGCCTTCCCCGAAGCGCTCTCGCGTGGCGTGGTGGATGGCGGCGTGATCCCATGGGAAGTGGTGCCCGCCCTGCGTGTCGAAGAATTGGCCGATAGCCATACGCAGATCGGCGGCGACCGGGCGCTCTACAACACCTTCTTTATCTGGGGCATGAACAACGACACTTATGCCAGCCTTCCCGATGACTTGCGGGCCATTATTGATGCCAATTCCGGGATCGATGCTTCGGCTTGGGCAGGGCGCGCCATGGATGAGGGTGACACGCTGGCCGAAGATATGATCACCGAACGGGGCAACACGATTGTCACGCTCAGCGATGAGGTCGTTGCCGAGCTTCGTGCCGTCGGTGAGGAGGTCACCGCGGATTGGATCGAGGAGATGAACGGCCTTGGTCTTGACGGTGCCGCGATGGTCGAAGACGCGCGAGCCGCTGTTGCGCGCCACGCCGGGGACTCGATGTAGTCGCCGTCGCTATTCGGGTTCGGGCGGCAAAGGCGCCGTCCGAACCCAGTCTTTTCCTTTACCACGTCATAAGTGACGGAGGCGCGGAAGCTTCATGACAGTCATCATCGCAGGCGCCGGCATTGGCGGGTTGACCCTGGGTCTATCGCTGCATCAACAGGGTATTCCGTTCAAGATTGTCGAGGCGGTGCATGAGCTGAAACCGATGGGGGTGGGGATCAACATCCAGCCTCATGCGGTGCGCGAGCTGTTTGAACTGGACCTGGAGATCGAGCTGGATGGGGTTGGTCTGCGTACGAGCGAGGTGGTCTATTTCTCAAGCCAGGGTCAACGGATCTGGACCGAACGACGCGGCTTAGAGGCGGGATATAACTGGCCGCAATACTCAATCCATCGCGGTGAGCTTCCAGTTGATGCTGTTGCGGAACCTGATCAGTCGCGCTGGGCCAGATGTGGTCCAAACCGGCCGATCTTTGGCCAGATGGACCGAAGCGCCGCATGGCGTGCGGGTTCACCTGGAAGACAGAACAACCGGCGAGCAGCAAGACGATCTTCATGGAGAGCTTCTCGTCGCCTGCGACGGGATCAATTCAGTTGCACGGGCAAAGTTGTACCCCGATGAGGGCTCGGCCGTCTGGGGTGGCACGATGATGTGGCGCGGCGTGACGGACGCGGCGAGGTTTCTGACCGGTCGATCAATGGCGATGGCGGGCACCTCGGCGAAGAAATTTGTCTGCTACCCGATGCAGGATCATGGCGATGGCCGAATGCGGATCAACTGGATCGCCGATCTGGCTTTGCCACCTGATACCGATTGGGATCGGCAAGACTGGACCCGTGAAGGCCGTTTGAGCGACTTCGCCCCCGAATTCGCCGATTGGCAATTCGATTGGTTGAACATTCCTTGGATGATTCAGAACGCCGAACGGATTTGGGAATACCCGATGGTCGACCGCGATCCGCTGCCGCAATGGAGTTTCGGGCGGGTGACCCTTTTGGGCGATGCCGCTCATGCGATGTATCCAATTGGCTCCAACGGGGCGAGCCAAGCAATTCTGGACGCGCGTGTCTTGACCCGCGAGTTGATGCGTCATGGGCGCGTGCCGGAGGCGTTGACAGCTTATGAGGCGGATCGGCGTGAGGCGGTGAATGCCCTGATCCTGGCCAATCGCGGGGATGGGCCGGACAAGGTGCTTGATGAGGTGGCCGCGCGCGCGCCGGATGGGTTTGACGCCATCGAAGATGTGATCAGTGATCGGGAACTGGCCGAGGTGGCCGCAGAATATAAAGCGCTTGCGGGGTTCGATGTGGACGCATTGAACGCGCGCGGGCCGTTAATCGGAATGTAGCGCCAAGTAGAGCGGCGGGCAGGGAACGGATAGAGATGGCATTGGCACCCGATTGGGAGGCGGCGACTGGCCGTGTGATGGAACGAATGGCCCGTGGGCTTGCCTATTTCGGTGGCGTGCTGCTGGCGGTTTTGGCGGTGATGGTCTGCGTCTCGATCATCGGGCGGGCGCTTGATGGGTTTGGGCTGAGCCCGATCACCGGTGACTACGAATTGGTGGAGGCGGGCTGCGCGATTGCGGTTTTCGCGTTCTTGCCTTGGTGTCAGTTAAAACGCGGCCATGTGGCGGTGGACATCGTGGTGCAGAACATGCCGCCCAGGGTGAAGGCGTTTTCCGGGCTGGTGGGGGATATCCTCCTGGCGATTGTCGCCTATGTGATCCTCTGGCGGATCTGGCTCGGCTTCGGCGAGAAGTTTCCTTATGGCTCGGACGAGCTGCGGAGCGTTTTTGGCTTCGGGTCGCGGCCGTTCTTCCCTGAGACGACCTATGAATTGGAGATCCCAACCTGGATTCCTTATGGGCTTTCGGTGATCGGGGCAGCGCTCTTCTTCATCGTGGCACTTTATACGGTCTGGCGCTCGATCAACTGGGTAGCCGCCGGATATGAGGCCGCAGCATGACCGGGTTGGAACTCGCGATCATCGCCTTCGCGTTGATGTTGGTGGCGATATTCCTGCGGGTGCCGATTGGCGTGGCCATGGCGGTCACGGGGTTTGTGGGCACATGGATCGTGTTGGGGCGGCCCTCAGCACCGCTGAGCCAGCTCAAATCGCTGACTTATGACACGTTTTCCAATTACAACCTGTCGATCGTGCCGCTTTTCCTGCTCATGGGGCAGTTCGCAACAAAATCGGGGATGTCCGGGGCGCTGTTCCAAGCGGCCTCGGATTGGCTTGGCCACCGTAAGGGCGGCGTCGCGATGGCCGCGGTTGGGGCTTGCGCCGGTTTCGGCGCGGTCTGCGGCTCGTCGCTCGCCACGGCCTCGACCATGGGGCAGGTGGCGCTGCCCGAGATGCGGAAGCGGGGTTATTCTGACAGCCTCAGCACCGGGGTTTTGGCCGCCGGCGGCACGCTTGGCATCCTGATCCCGCCCTCGATCATCCTGGTGATCTACGCGATCCTGGCGCAGCAGAACATCGTGAAGATGTTTGTGGCCGCGCTTATACCCGGCATTCTTGCGGCTATTGGTTATATGCTCACCGTGGCGATCTATGTGCGGCTTCGCCCCGGGGCCGCAACCACGGCCGAGCGCGTGCCTTATGCACAGCGTTTGAAGACCATGGCCAAGATTTGGCCCGTTGTGGTGATTTTCGGCCTGGTCATGGGCGGCATCGCGGCGGATTGGAACTGGGCTCAAGACGGCGTGCAGGCGCTCTTCACTCCGACCGAGGGGGCCGCCGTGGGCGCTGTTGCGACGGGGATTTATGGGCTCGCGACCGGCGGGCTGACCTGGAAGGGCTTCCTCGACTCCGTCCTGGCCACCGCGCAAGCGACCGCGATGATCTTCTTCATTGTTCTAGGTGCGCAACTCTTCAACTCCTTCCTGGCCTTCACTCAAGCCCCGGCGCAGTTGGTAGACTGGATCACCACGCAGGGCTACGCGCCGCTTCTGATCCTCTCGATCATGCTCGTGGCCTATCTGATCTTTGGCTGCGTGATGGATTCACTCTCGATGATCCTGCTGACCATTCCGATCTTCTTCCCGATCATCATGGCGCTGGAGTTCACCTTCTGGGGCTATACTCTTTCGCCAGAGGAGGCGGCGATCTGGTTCGGAATCTTAGCGCTGATTGTCGTCGAAGTCGGGCTGATCACGCCGCCGGTTGGGATGAATCTGTTCATCATCAATTCGATGGCCCGGGATATTCCCATCGCACGGACCTATGCCGGGGTGGCGCCATTTGTGGCCTCTGACCTGATCCGCGTGGTGATTTTGGTGGCCTTCCCAGGGATCACGCTGTGGCTTGTTGGGGTGATGTTCTAGCCGGGGTGTAGCGCGGGAAAACACGTTTTCCAAACGGAGGTGGTGCGATTCTCGCAGCGCTGCTTGAGGAGGATTTCGCGAGGGCGCAATTGCCTGCGATCAAATGATCTTCGCCCGTTGACGCCGCCTGCGACCGGCGGTAGACGATCCTCTCTGGGCCCGAGTGGCGGAATTGGTAGACGCAGGGGATTCAAAATCCCCCGCCGCAAGGCTTGTCGGTTCGAGTCCGACCTCGGGTACCAGCCCATACTTCACCAGATATATGTGACAAGCGACACCTGTCGCTCCCGGTGGCAGCGGCCGCCATTTTGCTGCGGCGGTCGGCGCGGCGGCTCGGGGATTGAGAGCCTGGAGTAGGCCGACCCAGAATGGCCACTCGGCTTGGAATCTGGTCGTCGACGACAAAACGGTGATCCGCTTTCGCGAATCGACTATGGCGCAGACTGGTGACATGGGAGGTACTTTGGAGGGGGTTCGGAGAGATTGTTTCCGCCCCATTCTTGCCCAAATTGGCCGGAGCGTTGACAAATTGTTTCCGATACCGCGACAAGCACGTGTTTCCAAAAGTGATACAATATAGTCGATTTTTACCACCAGCCCTGTGGGTATCTCTGTGAGTAAAACCAGAAGATCTGACGAAACCTCCAACTATTACTATGGATTTGGCAAAAATCTGCCGAGCGGTGAAGATGCGAGACACGAAACAGTTAAGCAAGAAAATGCCAATATTCGGCATGTTCTTGCCGCCCGCTGAACACCACTTGGCCTGACCTCCGCCACTTTCCCGACAACTTTCCACTTCTTGGAACCAGTCCGACAGGCTATCCAATTTCTAGCCCGACTGGGGGGCGATGTCTGTTTAGGCCACGGGGGCGGCCGCACATGACGCACGGTTTGAGTGCGGAGGGTGTGCGTTCCGCGATGTCACTATGTGTGGCATGTGGTGCATGGGTCAGAAACGGCGGCTGCCACCGCCTCTGACCATCCGTGTTTAGCACGGGGCCTCTCTTCCTCAGTCCATTTGTGTTTGCGTGCGTGCCGCCTTCTGCGCCGGCGTCGTTCGATTTGGGTTGGTACTGGATTTTCCGCCGGGTGATGGCGGGCGGCATCTTGGATGTCGGCGAGAGGAGAGAACGATGGCGAACAACTTCAATGACCCGTTTGCAAGTAACTTGGTTGGCCTTTGGGATTTCCTTGATGGCAGCAAGACCAAGGATACTGGCTTGGCCGATGGGTTCGCGCAAAACGGTCACACCGAGGGCGGTGCGAGCATTTCCGGCGGCGCGTTGCACACCGATGGCCATGGCGACTTCTTCGATGTGAACAACAACACCGGGTTCGATGGAACGTCGACCTTCCCGGGCAATGATGTGCCGTTCCAGTTGGGCACAGGCACCGTCGCAGTGCAGTTCAACCAGGATCAGCATGTCGGCTCCAGCCCCGATACGCTGGTCAACCGCGGCGAATATAAGGACAAGGATAGCGAAGGGTTCTTCGAGATTCGTGTCACCGATGACGGCGAAGTTGAGGTGGTGCACTATTCCGATGGTGCGAAACTGGAGCTGTCGACGCACAAGAACTTCTTTGATCCCGGTGATGACGTCAAAGTCACCTATGCCTGGGATGAGACCTCCGGCGCGACCCTGCTGGTCGAGAATCTGAGTGAGGGGACGTCCCAAACGCTGAGCTCCACTGAGCTTGGCTTGACCATGGACATCACCGACAATGACGACGAAAGCTGGACCTTCGGGGCCCGCGAAAAGGACGATGGCGAATACGATAAGTTTTTCGATGGCTCCATCGACTATGTCGCGATCTACGACATTGATGTGATCAACGCCTCTGGCGGCGACATGATCGTTGAAGGCACAAGTGGCGATGACCTGATCGATGTGGCCTATACCGGCGACCCCGACACGCCGCCCGACATGATCGACAATGCGGTTGTCGATGGCACTGACGACGATGTGGTGGTCGCGGGCGCGGGCAATGACACGGTCGAGGCCGGCGATGGCGACGATCTGGTTTTTGCCGGAAGTGGCGACGACAGCGTCGATGGCGGCGAGGGTAACGATACGCTGATCGGTGATGACAACACCGGTAATCCGCTTCTCGGCGGCGGTCGCGAGAAGTTCGAATGGGATCTGGCGCCCGATCCGAATGGTCCGAGCCCGATTGAGAATGGCGATGACCTGAACGGGTTCACGCAGAACACCGGCAGTGTCGATGTGACCTTCAAGATTCTGTCCGAAAAGGGTGATGTCGAGACCGAGTTTGCCGATAACAATCAGAATGTTGCGGGCATCGACAGCGATGGCGACCCGGTGGATGACAACAGTTCGCTGTCCAGCGATCTGGAAGATAAAGGCGACAAAGCGAAGTATGAGCTCGAGTTCTCTGACCCGGTCGAGAATGTGTCGTTTCGCGTCAATGACATCGATGGCGATGGCGTGGTCAAGATCCAAGCCTTCGACGAGAACGGCGATCCGATCGAAGTCTCGCTGACGGCGGGCAACAATCTGACCTTGT
Organism: Fontisubflavum oceani; assembly: GCF_030407165.1. Lineage (GTDB taxonomy): Bacteria > Pseudomonadota > Alphaproteobacteria > Rhodobacterales > Rhodobacteraceae > Rhodophyticola > Rhodophyticola oceani. The sequence goes on along the minus strand of NZ_CP129111.1, from coordinate 2,909,106 downwards.
CGAACACCGATGGCGTGCCTGGTAATGATACCGCCGACAGCAATGGCGGCTATCAGAGCGACACCAGTGCGAATTACTCGATCTTGGTCGATATCCCCGGCCCAGTGTCGTCGATCATCATCACGCATAGCCAGGATGGCGGCAATGACAGCGGCATCAATGTTACGGATGTGTATTTCGACGCGGTTGGTTTTGTCGATGATGGCCCAGAAGGCAACGACACGCTGAATGGCGGCGACGGCGATGATGTGCTGATCGGCAATGGCGGCGATGACGAGCTGAATGGTGGCGACGGCGACGATGATCTCGACGGTGGCGACGGCAATGATGACCTCGACGGCGGCGATGGCGACGACACGCTGAATGGCGGCGACGGCGAAGACACGCTGGACGGCGGTGCTGGTGATGATGTGCTTGATGGCGGCGATGGTGATGACACCATCACTGGCGGGGCGGGCAACGACACCGTCAATGACATGGATGGTGACAACTTCATCGACACATCTGATGGAGACACCGTTTCGGCGCTGCCGGATCGCGGCTTCCCTTTTGTGCCCGGGTCCGAGGATCTGGATCCGAACAACGACAAAGATCTGGTGATCACGGGGGATGGCAACGACACCATCATCACTGGCGACGACGATGACACGGTTCACGCGGGCAATGGCGACAATGTCATTGATGTGGGTTTTGACGATGACAGCGTCACCTCCGGCGATGGCGACGATCTCATCACGCTTGGGGAAGGCTCCGACACGGTCGATGCTGGAGATGGCGATGACACGATCTATGGCGGCCTAGGCCCGAGCTTCCCGGATATCGTCAATATCCCGGACGACAATCCGAACGGGCCGGACGATCCAATCCTCGATAATGGCGATGACCTGATCTATGCCGGCGCGGGCGACGACCTCGTCTATGGCGAAGACGATAACGACACCATTCATGGTGGCGAGGGCAACGATACGCTGGATGGCGGGATCGACGATGACCTGATCATGGGCGATGAGGGCGACGACCTGATCATCGGCGGCCAGGGTGCCGATGAGATGTTCGGTGGCGACGACCGCGATACGTTCATCGTGGACCAGAATGGTCATGGTATCGGCGACGATATCGAGGGTGGCGAAGGCGGCGACGATTTCGACACGCTGGACCTGACCGGCGCCGGGCCGCTGCATGTGACCTTCGACGACTCGATCGACCCCGGTGGCACCCCGGGCGAGAGCGGTACCGTCACCTTCTTCGACGGCAACGGTTTCGCACCGGAGAACGTGACCGGCACGATGACCTTCATCGAGATCGAGAATGTCATTCCCTGCTTCACGCCGGGTGCGCGGATCGCAACCCCGAAAGGTGAAGTGCCGGTCGAGAGCTTGCGCGAAGGTGACAAGGTCATCACCCGCGACAATGGCATCCAAGAGATCCGTTGGGTTGGCAACCGCACCCTGCAGCGCGCCGAACTGCGCCGCGCGCCTTATCTACGCCCGATCCTGATCAGAGCGGGCAGCTTGGGTGATGGCCTGCCGGAGCGCGACATGATCGTCTCGCCGCAGCATCGGATGCTGGTGGCGGGTGACGCGACGCAGCTTTACTTCGAAGAGAGCGAAGTTCTGGTCGCGGCCAAACACCTGGTCAATCACGGCTCGGTTCAGTGGCTTGATCCGATGCGCGCCACCTATATCCACTTCATGTTCGACCGGCACGAAGTGGTGCTGGCCGATGGCGCCTGGACCGAGAGCTTCCAGCCTGGCGATCAAACCTTGGGCGCGATGGGGAATGGTACCCGGAACGAGATCCTCGAGATCTTCCCGGAGTTGAAAACGCCGCAAGGCCGCGACAGCTACGTCGCCGCCCGCCGCGCCCTGAAAGCGCATGAGGCGCGGCTGATCGTACGCTGAGACGCAAGAGTTATGCAGCGAGGGACAAGGGGTTTGGGGGGCGAACCTTGACCCGAGCGAAGGGCGGTCTGATTACAGGCCGCCCTTTTCTTTTGCTCGCCAGGCGGCCCAGTCTTCGGGCGTGTCCAAATCGATCAGCGCACGATCTCCTTTGAGCGGGATCAGGTGGATACGGTTGGCGTGGCGTTTGAGGAGGTCGCGGGCGCCGATATCGCCACTGAGCTTGCGGAGATCGGCGAAGAGGTCGGCGGGGAAGAGCACCGGATGCCCGGGCGTGCCGTCTTCGCTGGCGGCGCGGAGGATCGCATCGGGAGCCTGGGCGTGGAGCGTCAACATCAGATGCAGATCATAGGCTGTGATCTCGGGCATATCGGCCAGCATGATCAGCGCGGCGGGGGCTTCCAGATCCGAGAGGCCAACACGGATCGACGCCGCCATCCCTGCGCTCTCGGGGGCTTCAACGACCTCGCAGCCAATCTCCGCCAGAGCCGCACGGCGCGCCGGCTGATCGGGGCCAAGGATCACCCGGGTCGGCCCGGCCTTCGCACAGCGTTTGGCCATGGTTGCCACGAGCGGCGCGCCTTGGACGGGTTCCAAGAGTTTGTCCGTGCCACCCATGCGCGTTGCGCGACCCGCAGCGAGGAGGAGAATGAGGGGGGTGTCAGAAGAGATTTTAGGCCTCCGGCGGGGATATTTCTGAAGCAGAGAAGGGCGCGGTTTAAGGGGTCCACTCGTTTTTCAGGCCCATTCTACCCTCGCATGCGTGTGCCCTCTGGGTCAAAGAGCGGGGTGGTGATCAGTCGGGCCGGGCGCATCTCGCCCAGGATTTCGATCTCGACCTCTAGGCCGTCAGTGGCCCGATCTGTTGGCACGAAGCCAAGCGCGATGGATTTCTGCGCGTGATGGGAATAGCCGCCGGAGGTGCAGAACCCCTGAACCGTGCCATCGAGCCAGATCGGTTCATAGGCATTTACATCGGCATCGGTGGCCGCGACCTCGAAGGCGCAGAGTTTGCGGGCGGAGCCATTGGCCCGTTCGGCCTCCGCCGCCTCGCGACCGATGAACTGGGTGTTTTTCTTGAAGCTGATGAACCGGTCGAGGCCGGTTTCGGCGGCGGTATAGTCGGGCGAGAATTCTCGAAGCCAGGAGCCGAAAAACTTATCCAGGCGTAGCGACATCATCGCCCGCATCCCGAAGGGTTTTAGGCCGAAGGCCTGGCCAGCGGTCCAGAGGATCTGCCAGAGTTGCCGCTGCTCCATCGCGTCGACATAGATCTCATAGCCGAGATCGCCGGTATAGCTGACCCGCTGAACAAGCGCCGTGCTGAGCCCGATGGTGATTGGTTTGACATCCATGAAGCGGAACGCCTCGGCCGAGACATCGTCGCGAGTGACGGCTTGCAAGAGGTCGCGGGCACGGGGGCCAGCGATTTGGAAACCGGTGCGGGTATCCGAGATATTCTGGACATGAACATCGCCCTGCAACTGACTGTCAAACCATCGTAAATGATAGTCTTGCGAGCCGTAGCTTGCCGTCAGTTGGAATTCGGTTTCCGAGAGGCAGGAGATGGTGAAGTCCCCGATCAGCTTGCCGATATGGTTTAGCATTGGGGTGAGAGACAAGCGCCCGGGCTGCGGTACGCGGCCTGCCATGATCCGGTCGAGCCAAGCGCGGGCATCAGCGCCGGTGATCCGGTATTTGCCGAAGTTTTGCACCTCGTTGATGCCGACGGCCTCTCGCACCGCTTTGACTTCGCGCGCGGTGGCCTCGAAGGCGTTTGAGCGGCGGAAGGAGGGGGTTTCATAGCGCGGCTCGCCCTCTTCGGCGAAATAGTTCGGCACTTCCAGCCCGTATTGCTGCCCCCAGACCGCGCCCATCTGATCGAAGATGTCATACATCGGCGTGGTACGGAACGGCCGCGCGGCGGGCAGTTCTTCATTCGGATAGGCCACCGAGAAGCGGTTTTGATAATTCTCGATTACTTTCGGCAGCGTATAGCCCGGCGTGATCACCCGACCGAAGCGGGCCACATCCATCGCGAAGACATCGCGATCCGGTTGGCCCTCGACCATCCATTGCGCAAGCGTCAGCCCAACACCGCCGCCCTGGGAAAAGCCCGCCATGACACCGCAGGCGGACCAGTAATTGCGCAAGCCCGGGACCGGCCCGACCAGCGGGTTGCCATCGGGCGCGAAGGTGAAGGGGCCGTGGATCACCGATTTCACACCGGCGGTCTCCAGGATCGGGAAGCGTTTATAGGCGAAAGCGATGCTGTCTTCGATCTTGTCGAAGTCATCGGGCAGAAGCTCGTGGCCGAAGCTCCAAGGCGTTCCGTCGACCGCCCAAGGTTTGCAAGGTTGTTCATAGAAGCCGATGCAGAGGCCACGGCCTTCCTGGCGGAGATAGCTTTCGCCCGCCGGATCCATCACATGCGGGTGCTCTTCGGCGCGCTCGTAAATCTCGGCGATTTCATCAGTGACGATATATTGGTGCTCCATCGGGTGCAGCGGCAGGTAGCAGCCCGCCATTGCACCGACTTCACGGGCCCAAAGCCCGCCCGCATTGACCACATGCTCGGCATGGATCGTGCCTTTGTCGGTCACCACATCCCAGGTGCCATCGGCGCGCGGGTTGGTCTCGGTCACCATACACTGGGTCACGATCTCGGCGCCGCCCATCCGTGCGGCTTTGGCATAGGCGTGCGTGGTGCCTGAGGGGTCGAGATGGCCATCGAGCGGGTCATAAAGGGCGCCCAAAATGCCATCGATATTGGTGATCGGCGCAACCTGCTTGATTTCGTCGGGGCCGAGGATTTCGGTCTCCAGCCCCATGAACCGGTGTTTGGCGCGTTCGGCTTTCAGCATGTCGAAGCGCTCTTGCGTGTCCGCCAGGGTCACGCCGCCCACATGGTGCAGACCACAGGAGAGGCCAGTCAGTTCTTCCAACTCGCGATAGAGCCGGATCGTGTAGCCTTGCAGCGCCGCCATATTGGTATCGCCGTTCAGCGTATGAAACCCGCCAGCGGCGTGCCAAGTGGAGCCGGAGGTGAGTTCCGAGCGTTCCACCAGCATCACATCGGACCAGCCAAGTTTGGTCAGGTGATAGAGAACCGAGGCGCCGACAACGCCGCCGCCGATGACGCAGACTTGGGTGGTGGTTTTCATGTGAGAGGTTGTCCTTCTATCACTCGCGGCGATGAAAGAGCGCGGCGCCGGGCGGAGCAAGTCAGAAAGCGACATTTGTATCCGGTTTCAGCGCGGCACCGGAATTTTGCAAAATTCCGGACCGGTTTCTTGCAAGAAACCGGGTGACTCCTCAGAGCTTCCTGATTTTCAACTGCGTCAGGCGGTTTTGATCGCGGGACGCCACCTCAAACCGGAAACCATGGAAGCTGAAACACTGGCCTTCGACCGGAATCGATTGCGCTTCGTGGATCACCAGACCAGCGACGGTGTTTGCCTCTTCATCCGGCAGGTTCCAATCGGTGGCCCGGTTCAGATCGCGGATCGTCATACCGCCATCGATCAGGTAGTTGCCATCCGATCCGGGGGTCAGGTTAATGACTTCTTCGACGTCGAACTCATCGGTGATTTCGCCGACGATTTCCTCCAGGATATCTTCGAGCGTGATCAATCCTTGCAGTGCGCCATATTCATCGACCACCAGAGCAAAATGCGTATGGCGGCGCAGGAATTGCCGCATCTGGTCGTCGAGCGTCGTGGTTTCGGGCACGAAATAGGGGGTCATCGCGACCTGGCCGATGTCGAACTTCTCCAGGCCCGGCGCATTGTCGCCGCGCATCAACTGATCCATCGCGCGCAGCAGGTCTTTGGCGTGAATGACGCCAATGATGTTTTCCTGTTCCTCGCGATAAACGGGCAGGCGAGTATGGGGCGATTGCAAGGCTTGGCTGAGGATCTGCTCCGGATCGGCATCGGCGTCGATCATTTCGATGCCGGAGCGATGCAACATGATCTCTTCAACAGTCCGGTCGCTCAAATCGAGCGCACCCAAAAGCCGGTCGCGGTGTTCTTTCTCTACCGCACCCTCGGAATGGCCAAGCGTGATGGCCCCCGCGATCTCCTCCCGCGCGCTCAGAACGGCGCTGTCGGGGTCGGTTTGCACGCCGAAGATGCGCAAGACGCCGCGGACCAGCACCTGCACCATTCGGACGACCGGCGAGAAGACCAAGATGACGATGCGGATAACCGGCGAGACCCGGGCGGCGGCGGTTTCCGCATTGGTGATCGCGTAAGTCTTCGGCAAGACCTCGGCGAAGATCAGCACCAGAAGCGTCATCACCAACGTCGCCAGCGCCACGCCGCTTTCGCCAAAGGCCCGGGTGAAAAGCGCGGTGGCCAGCGAGGCGGCCAGGATATTGACCAAGTTGTTGCCAAGCAGAACCGAGCCGATCAGCCGCTCGCTATCTTCGGTCAGGTTCAAGGCCCGCTCGGCCCCTTTGTTGCCCCGGTCGGCCTGCGATCTGAGCTTGCCGCGTGAGGCGGCGGTGAGCGCCGTTTCGGAGCCAGAGAAAAACGCCGAGAGCACCAACAGGCCAATGATGGCGCCTGCGGTGACCCAGAATGCGGTGTCCATGAAGGGGGTGGTGTCCATGAGCAGCGTTATGGGGTGCGAATGGGGGTTCTTCAAGGGCCTGGCACGCGCGAAACGGGCAAGTGTTGCATGCCGTCACGGCGGCATTTCTCCGCCAGGGACGGGGACTAGTCCTTGTCTTGTGTCGCCAGCGGGTGGTGATTGAGCACCAAGGATTTCAGGCGCTCATCTAACACATGGGTGTAGATTTCGGTGGTCGAGATGTCGGCGTGGCCCAGAAGCGTCTGGATCGAGCGGAGATCGGCGCCGCCGGCCAGAAGATGGGTCGCGAACGCGTGGCGGAGTGTGTGCGGCGTGACCTTCTCGGGCGAGACACCTGCGGCGACGGCAATGTCTTTGATCAGCAGGTAGAACCGCATTCGGGTGAGGTGGCCCGCTTTGCCGCGAGACGAGAAGAGGAAGCGAGATGGAGCTACGCCTGTGTTTTCGGTCTTGCGCGCCTCTTCCGTATCACGATGACCGATCCAAGCGATCAGGGCGGCACGCGCAGGCGGGGAGAGCGGCACCATGCGTTCCTTCCCGCCTTTGCCTTTGACCAGCATCACTTGCGGATTGCCACGGGCGGCGGAGACCGGGAGCGAGACAAGCTCCGTCACGCGCATGCCGGTGGCGTAGAGGAGCTGCATCAGACAGGCATTCCGCAGCCTGTCGCCCGAGCTGCGTCCAAGCGTTTCGGCGGCTGCAAGCAGACGGTCGACTTCCTCGACCGAGAGGGTCTTGGGCAGGCGTTTCTCGTGGCCCGGACCTTTGACCAACTGCGCCGGGTTATCGGCACGAAGGCCTTCTTCATAGGTAAACCGATAGAGCTGTTTGATCGATGAAAGCCGCCGGGCGCGGGTCGCTTTCGCCAAGCCATTTGCGTCGAGCATCATCAGATAGGCCTCAATCTCGGTGCGGCTGGCTTTGGCGAGATCGGTCTCTCGATTGATAAGAAACGCGCGGAAATCCTCCAGATCGCGGGCATAGGCCAATTGCGTGTTCTGCGCGGCGTTTAGCTCGGCGGCTTGCGCCTCGATGAAGGACTGTATCCAACGCTGGTCAGCGGCGGCGGCCATATCAGGCCCGGTCCAGGATCATCAGTTGCAGGGCGGCGCGGCGCGCCGTGTCTTCCAGGCCAAGGGCTCGAAACAGTCGCAGAGCATCGGCCATGTCATCGGTGTCGCCCGCGCCCGCGCTCAAGGTGCGTGCCGCCCGCAGAAGGGCCTCGCCTGTGCGGTTCAGGTTCAAAAGCCGGGTGAAGCGCTCGGGGGGTGTTGTGTCGGCGAAGGCCGATGCGACGGCGGTGGTGATTGCATCGGTGCCGGTGCGGGGAGGGGCCTCGGGCGCCTCGCCACGTGCGATGGCAAAAAGGAATCGCTCATGATCGTCTTGCGCCACCGCGCCTTGGGCCACCGCTTCGTAAAGCGGTGAGAGCAGGCCAACCCGACGCGCCAACATCGCAGCCTCACCGGTGAGGGGCAGGCGCAGAAGCCGATCAGAATAGAGCCGCGCGAAGGCGGTTTCGAGCCCGGCCTGCTGCATCGCGGCCCAAACCTCTGGCAGATAACGGGTGATAGCCTCTGGATCGCTTGCAAGAAGGGCCGCGTCGAAAGACTGCAGCGCGTCGACCCGTTCCCACACTCCACCGGAGGCGGCGGGAGTGCGGGCGGTATAGATCGCCAGCCACTGCTCGGGTTCTATTGCGCTCGCCCGCATCAACCGCTCCGCCGCATCAAGCTGCGCGCGCCACCCGGCCAGATCGGCCAAATCGGCATGGGCGAAGGCCAGTGGCAGGGCGTTCGATGGCGGACGTTCGCCCAAAGAGATCAGCATTTGGTAGTGCAGCGGTGTCATCTCAGGAGGCAAGGGCAGGGGTGGTTCGCCTTCGAACAGTTCAGGGTCGAGGAAGCGGGCGATCAGGTCGGCCTCCGCAGTGCTGATGAAGCCAAGCGCCTCGCCGGTGCCAAGCGAGAGGGCCGCGGCGGGCCAGTCGCCGCTCCGGGCAAGGCAGAAGATGCGCGCCGGAAAGGTTGGTGCGATGTCGGGGCTGGCGCGCATGGCGGCGCATGCGCGCTCCGCCTGGCCAGTGAGCAGGCTGACGTCGAACCATCGGCGGAAGATGCGCGGATCGGCAGGCCCGGCGCGTTCCATCAAGGCGCGGGCGGGTTCCAACGCCCCGCGATCAAGGAGAAGATCAAGCCGTGCTAGAAACAAGATCGCCTCGGTGCTGGCATCTTGTGGCGGGTCAAGTTCCGCCAGCGCCAGTTGCCGTGTGAAGGCGAGCATCGCTGGCAGACCTTCCGCCGGTTGCGACAACATCAGACGCGCGAGCGTGTCGGGCGCGCTATCGGCCCACAGACCGGCAGGCAGGCCAGTTGTGGCAAAGGGCAAGATACCAACCGCGTCCAGCCGCACTTGGCCCAACGGCATGACCGTGATCTCGGGCGGCGTGGCGGAGGTCGCCACGTCGCCATGAGGGCGGATGATCGTGTCAGACAGCCAGTCAGGGCCCGTCAAGGGCGCGTCGCCATCGGTCTCTTGCGCAGCCGCAGCGCCAGCGGTCAGGGCCAAGGCGCAAAGGAGGGGCTTAATCCGCATCAAGCACCACTGGCACGGTGATTTCTCGGGTCTCAGGCACCATCAATCCAGAATAGGAATAGCCCACGAGGCCGATCACAGCCAACACAATCAACACAGCCAAAAGCTTGATCAACCGCCCCATTTATGCCCTTCGATTTGCCTGTTTCTCGCGGCGTTTGCCGCCGCTTCACTTTCACTATAAGCCATTGCAAGCGGAATTACGCCAGTCTTGGAGGGACATTTTTCAGTGATGGGCGAAACCATGCCAACAAATCGGCTGCGTCTGGTGAAAACCGTAGTGCTGGTGGGCATGATGGGCTCCGGCAAAACCGCGATTGGTCGGGCCTTGGCGGCGCGGCTGAAGGTGGAGCTGCGCGACTCGGATGCGGAGATTGTGGAGAGCGCCCGGATGAGTATCGCGGAGATTTTCGAACGCGATGGCGAGGCGTTTTTTCGCGATAAAGAAGGGCAGGTCATTGCCCGGCTGTTGGAGGGGCCGCCTTGCGTGCTCTCGACCGGCGGCGGCGCGTGGTTGGCGGAGGCCAATCGCGCGATGATTTCGGCCCGTGCGGCGGCGTTATGGCTGGAGGCCGATCTCGACCTGCTTTGGGCGCGGGTTCGACACAAAGATACGCGGCCTTTGCTTCGAACCGTCGACCCACGGGCGACGTTGGCAGAGTTGCTTGAGGCGCGGACGCCGTCTTATGCCGAAGCGGAATTGCGGGTCAAAGTGCGGTCGTCGTGGTCGATTGCGAAGACAACGGATGCGGTTTTGGAACGCCTGATAGCGGCGGGCGTGGTGGAGGCAGGGTGATGGGTGTCGAGACGGTTTATGTTCCCCTGGGGGAGCGGGCCTATGATGTGCGGATCGGGCCCGGCCTGATTGCGCGAGCCGGGGCCGAGATCGCGCCGGTTCTCGCGCGGCCGAAAGCCTGGGTCGTGACCGAGGAAACGGTGGCAGGTCTGCATCTGGAAGCGCTCCGCGCGGGATTGGCGGCGGATGGCATCGAGATGGAGGCGTTGGTCTTGCCGCCGGGCGAGGCGACGAAAAGCTGGCCGTTTCTGATGCAAGTCGTCGAGTGGCTGCTGGACCAGAAGGTGGAGCGTCGTGATGTCGTTGTCGCCTTCGGCGGCGGTGTGATCGGCGATCTCGTGGGGTTTGCCGCGGCGGTTCTACGCCGGGGTGTTCGCTTCGTACAGATCCCAACGAGCCTCTTGGCACAGGTCGACAGTTCCGTGGGGGTAAGACCGGGATCAACACCCGCCATGGGAAAAACCTGGTCGGGGCGTTTCATCAGCCCACACTGGTTTTGGCAGATATCGATGTGCTGGGCACGCTGACCGAACGGGATTTCTTAGCGGGCTATGGCGAAGTGGCGAAATACGGGCTGCTTGGCGATGCCGCGTTTTTTGCCTGGCTGGAAGAGAACGGCCCGGGTCTCGCTGCGGGTGATGCCGGGTTGAGGCAGGACGCTGTTCGTCGCTCGGTGCAGATGAAAGCCGATATCGTTATGCGCGACGAAACGGAGCAGGGGGACCGGGCGCTTCTGAACCTCGGTCACACGTTCTGCCATGCGCTGGAGGCGGCAACGGGCTATTCGGATCGCTTGCTACATGGCGAGGGCGTGGCAATCGGTTGTGCACTGGCCTTTGAAGTGTCGGCGCGGATGGGGCTTTGCCCTCAAGAGGAGCCGAGCCGGGTTCGCGCGCATCTCTCAGATATGAAGATGAAGCGCGATCTATCTGATATTCCCGGAGAATTGCCAGGTGCAGATGCGTTACTGACCCTTATGGGGCAGGACAAGAAAGTCGTCGATGGGCAGCTGCGCTTTATCCTCGCACGTGGAATCGGGCAGGCGTTTGTGACGGGAGATGTCCCGCGCGCGGTTGTCCAAGAGGTCTTGTCGGACGCGCTTCGAGCGGGTTAGAAGCCGGAATTTTGAAAAATTCCGCGCCGGTTTCTTGTAAGAAACCGGGTCCGGTTAGTCTGTGCCGCGGTAGGGTTCCACATATTGCAGCGCCATATCCCATGGGAAGAATATCCACGTGTCCTGGCTGACCCCGGTGATAAACGTGTCCACCATCGGTTCGCCCTTCGGCTTCGCATACACCGTCGCAAAATGCGCCTTGGGGTAGAGTGCACGGACCACTTCCAGCGTCTTGCCTGAATCCACCAAGTCATCGATCACGAGAATGCCCTCGCCATCGCCCATCAATGCTGGGTCGGGACTGTTCAAGACCTGCGGCTCACCTTGGGTTTGATGATTGTACGATTTGATCGAGATCGTCGCGACCTGACGAATATCCAACTCGCGCGCGACAATCATTGCGGGCGCCATGCCGCCCCGGGTGATCGCAACAATCGCTTTCCAAGCGCCGTCAGTGCCCGGACCGCGCTTGTCCAACCGCCAGGCCAAGGCGCGGCTGTCGCGGTGGATCTGATCCCAGGAGATGTGGAAGCCTTTTTCGTGCGGCAGCGGCGTGACCATCTCTATGCGCCCTTCTTTTCTAAGGACATATCAGGGGCTTCCGGGTTTTTCATCCCAATCACATGATAGCCTGCATCCACATGATGCACCTCACCGGTGACCGCGCTGGACAGATCAGAGAGCAGGTAGAGCGCCGATTTGCCGACCTCTTCCTGACTGACGGTCCGGCGGAGCGGTGAGTTGTTTTCGTTCCATTTCAAGATGTAGCGAAAATCGCCGATGCCAGAGGCGGCCAGGGTTTTGATCGTACCGGCGCTGATCGCGTTCACACGAATACCGTCGCGGCCCAAATCTTCGGCCAGATACATCACACTGGCCTCCAGCGCCGCCTTGGCCACACCCATCACGTTGTAATGCGGCATCACTTTTTCCGAGCCGTAATAGGTCAGCGTCAGCAGGCTGCCGCCATTCGACATCATTTTCTCGGCCCGCTGGCAAATCGCGGTGAATGAGTAGACCGAGATATTCATGGTCATGTCAAAATTGCCGGGCGTGGTGTCGACATACCGGCCGCGCAACTCGTTTTTGTCAGAGAATCCGATGGCATGCACAACGAAGTCTAGGCTGCCCCACTGATCCTTGAGCGACGCGAAGAGCGCGTCCATGCTGGCCTCGTCGCCAACATCGCAGGGCAGAACGATGTTGCTGCCAAGTTCTGCGGCAAGCGGTGTGACCCGCTTGAGCAATTGTTCGCCTTGGTAGGAAAAAGCCAACTCAGCGCCTTCCGCCGCGAGCGCTTTGGCCACGCCCCAGGCGATGGATTTGTCATTGGCGAGCCCCATGATCAGCCCACGCTTCCCGCTCATCAACCCCATCACGATCCCCTAATCCGGCTTGTTCTATTCGTTGATAGGCTTGGGTTTAGGCCATTGCCCGGGGGCTTCAAGAGAACGTGATCCACGTCTTGCCGTGATTGTGTCCGGCGGCTAGCGTGCGCGCTTGAAGTGTTGAAAAGGCGAAGAGATCATGAGCGACCGCAGCGGAATATTTCAAGGCGATGACCCATTTGCCTTGGTGCAATCATGGCTGCGCGAGGCCGAAGAGAGCGAGCCGAACGACCCCAATGCAATCGCTTTGGCCAGCGTTGATGCAGATGGCCTGCCTAATGTGCGAATGGTGTTGCTGAAAGAGATCGAAGCAGATGCCTTTGTTTTTTATACAAATTATGGTAGTGTCAAAGGGGAAGAGTTAAGTGGCTCGGGCAAGGCTGCCTTTGTCATGCACTGGAAATCCTTGCGGCGGCAGATTCGCGTACGCGGGCTGGTTGAGCGCGAAGACGGGTCGGCGGCGGATGACTATTATAGGTCTCGTTCGCTGAAGAGCCGACTTGGGGCCTGGGCGTCGGAACAGTCTCGCCCGCTGGCCAGTCGCGCACATCTGGTCGCGGAAGTCGCCAAGGTGACGGCACAACACGGTAGGGCCCCAGAGAGACCACCATTCTGGGGTGGGTTTCGAATAAAGCCATTGGAGATTGAGTTCTGGGCGGACGGGGCGTTCCGGTTGCACGATCGGTTTCGGTGGCAGCGACATGACGTAGCGGCAGCATGGGAGGTGACACGCCTGAATCCGTAGGACACCAGGCTCGAATATTTGTCTAAAATGGATAATAAAGTGTCATTTCCAGGAAGCGTGAAATGTCATATCTTTGTTTTTCATAACTAAATTTCACTTGCGTGCGGAGTCACAAACGTTCAAGCCTGAAACAGGGACAAATCGAAAAAGCCCAGAAGAAGATGGGAACTACCCACGATGGCGGATGAACAAGAAGAGATGGGCGACAAGGTCACTGGCCGGGTCAAATGGTTCGACGTGGCCAAAGGGTTCGGGTTCATCGTCTCTGACGATGGCGGGCCTGACATCTTGTTGCATGCAAATGTGCTAAGGAATTTCGGCCAGGGATCGGTCGCCGACAATGCGCGGATCACAGTGATGGTCCAGCAGACTGATCGCGGGGCGCAAGCGCAACAGGTGCTTGAGATCGAGCCGCCGGAAGCGGATCCGGAAGATCCGATGATGGGCTTGATGGCCGATCTTGACCCAGATGCCCCTTACCTGGCGGCGCGGGTCAAATGGTTCGACAAATCAAAAGGTTTTGGATTTGTGAACATCTTCATGCATTCTGCGGATGTCTTTGTGCATGTGGAAGTGCTACGCCGTTTTGGCCTTGCTGATTTACAGCCGGGCGAGGCGGTAACAGTGCGGGTGGTTGATGGCCCGCGTGGGAAAATGGCCGCCGAAGTGCGTAGTTGGGATTACGTCCAGGAGGACTGAGATGCGGTGTTTTGCGGTGGCCATGGCGTGTGTTGCCTTGGCCGGTGGGGCCTGGGCAGAATGCAGCCCGGATCGGGTTGAACTGCGCGGCGACTGGGGCACGGCGCGTTTCACGGTTGAGGTGGCCGATGACCCTGATGAGCGCGCCCTTGGGTTGATGCACCGCGAAAGCATGCCATCCAGTGCCGGTATGATCTTTATCTACGAAGCGCCGCAGCGGGTGCATTTCTGGATGGAGAATACGCTGATCCCCCTCGACATGATCTTCATGGATGAAACCGGAACGGTGCAGCGCGTTTATGAGAACGCGATTCCGCTGGATCGGACGCCGATTCCGGGCGGCGATGACATCCTGGCGGTTCTGGAAATCAATGGAGGTCTTGCCGCGCAGATCGGTATCTCGGAGGGGTCTGAACTCCGTCATCCAGGGTTGCCACAAGAGGTTGCGGCCTGGAGTTGTGCAGAAGAGTAAAACGAGGGCTTTTCAAGCCGGGCCTGTCGCGTTAGACGGTCCCTCGTTCGGGGCGTAGCGCAGCCTGGTAGCGCGTCTGTTTTGGGTACAGAAGGTCGTGAGTTCGAATCTCGCCGCCCCGACCACTTTTCAATCATACACAAGATAATGTGTTCGATCTGCCGACGTTGGTCAGATGTGGTCGAATTGTGGCGCTTCCTCATGCGATTGCTCAAAGCTGACCGGTAAGCATGCGGTTCCATTCGGGTTTTTGGACTACCGGTTCAGCGCCATGTTGAGCCCTGAATCACGTCGCGTCGTCAACGAACCAAGCCCGCGCTGATTGCAACAAAAAAAACAGTCACAAAACCGTAAAAAATCCGTTGACCGAGAGGGGTGCTATACGTCAGGTTGTGTGGGCTGGGTCGATCAACACAATATATAGTGCGGGCGCCTAGCGCGGGACAGACCAACCTACTGAGATGCACATGCGGACCAATAAAGCATGGCAGCGGGCTCGATTTGGGCGCGGCAGGGTGGCTTGTCTCTGAAGGGCACAGTCAAGACGGCCAGAGCCGGGCAACGCGGTAGGCCGCGTAGGGGATAAAGGTAAAAGAGGCAGCTCATGAAGATTGAACGGAGATTCACCACCGCTGGCACCGATGCATATGCCGGGCTGGATTTCACCCTCACCTCATCGGAGATTCGCAACCCCGATGGCACCACCGTCTTCAAACTTGATGACGTCGAAGTGCCCGCAGGTTGGAGCCAAGTGGCCTCCGATGTGATCGCGCAGAAGTATTTCCGGAAGGCCGGGGTGCCTGCTGCTCTGAAACCAGTGAAAGAGAAGGGTGTTCCCTCGTTCCTGCAGCGCCACGTGGCCGACGAAAAGGCGCTGGAGGCTCTGCCGGAAGACCAACGCTATGGCGGGGAAACATCTGCCAAGCAGGTCTTCCGGCGTCTCGCCGGCGCTTGGGCCTATTGGGGTTGGAAAGGTGGCTATTTCTCCTCCGAGAAAGATGCGCGGGCCTATTTCGATGAGATGCAGCTGATGCTGGCGCGCCAAATGGCGGCGCCGAACAGCCCGCAATGGTTCAACACCGGTCTGCACTGGGCCTATGGTATCGACGGTCCGGCGCAAGGGCACCACTATGTCGACTACAAGACCGGCAAGCTGACCAAATCCTCCTCGTCTTACGAGCATCCGCAGCCGCATGCCTGTTTCATCCAGGGCGTGCAGGACGATCTGGTGAATGAAGGCGGGATCATGGACCTCTGGGTTCGTGAGGCGCGGCTCTTCAAATATGGCTCCGGCACCGGCACGAATTTCAGCCACCTGCGCGGTGAGGGTGAGAAGCTCTCCGGCGGTGGCAAATCCTCGGGCCTCATGGGCTTCCTGAAAATCGGTGACCGGGCCGCCGGCGCGATCAAATCGGGCGGCACCACCCGGCGCGCGGCCAAGATGGTGATCGTTGATGCGGATCACCCGGATATTGAAGAGTTCATCGAATGGAAGGTGATCGAGGAGCAGAAAGTGGCGTCGATCGTCGCGGGCTCCAAGATGCATGAGAAGATGCTCAACGGCATTTTCGAGGCGATCCGCACCTGGGATGGTAGCCTGGATGATGCGGTTGACCCGTCCAAGAATGAAAGTTTGAAAACGGCAATTCGCGAAGCCAAAAAAGTGGCAATCCCCGAAACTTATATCAAGCGCGTGTTGGATTATGCAAAGCAAGGCCACACGTCGATTGAGTTCCCGACATACGATACGGACTGGGATAGCGAAGCGTATAGCTCGGTTTCCGGGCAGAATTCGAATAACTCAATCCGGGTGACTGACGCCTTCCTGGAAGCGGTGGACAAAGACGCGGATTGGCATCTGATCAGCCGAGTGAATGGCGAGGTGATCAAGACCGTCAAAGCCCGTGACCTTTGGGAGAAGGTCGGCCATGCCGCTTGGGCCTGCGCCGATCCGGGCATCCAGTTCCATGACACTGTGAACGCCTGGCATACTTGCCCGGAAGATGGCGCGATCCGCGGGTCAAACCCGTGCTCGGAATACATGTTCCTCGATGATACGGCCTGCAACCTGGCCTCGATGAACCTCTTGACCTTCTATCATGAGGGCAAATTCGACGCGGAGGGGTATATCCACGCGACCCGGCTTTGGACCCTGACGCTGGAAATCTCCGTGATGATGGCGCAGTTCCCATCGAAGGAAATCGCGCAGCTGTCTTACGACTTCCGGACGCTTGGCCTGGGTTATGCCAATATCGGCGGCCTCCTGATGAATATGGGCTATGGCTATGACAGCCCCGAGGGGCGCGCGATGTGTGGTGCGCTGACCGCGATCATGACGGGTGTGTCTTATGCAACCTCGGCCGAGATCGCCTCTGAATTGGGTCCGTTCGCGGGGTATGAGCGGAACCGCGAGCATATGCTGCGGGTGATGCGCAACCACCGGATGGCGGCCTATGGCCGGACGGATGGATACGAAGAGCTTGCCGTGAAGCCGGTCCCGCTGGACCATGGCAACTGCCCCGAGCAGACTCTGATCGCGCTGGCGAAACAGGCCTGGGATGAGGCGCTGGAACTGGGCGAGAAACACGGCTATCGCAATGCGCAATCGACCGTGATCGCGCCCACTGGCACCATTGGTCTGGTGATGGATTGCGACACCACGGGGATCGAGCCGGATTTCGCTCTGGTGAAGTTCAAGAAACTGGCCGGAGGTGGCTATTTCAAGATCATCAACCAGTCGGTGCCTGCCGCGCTCGACACGCTCGGCTATAGCTCCAGCCAGATCGAAGAGATCATCTCCTACGCGGTTGGCCACGGGACGCTCGGCAATGCGCCGGGTATCAACCATACCGCGCTGATCGGCCACGGATTTGGCCCGGCAGAGATCGAAAAGGTGGAGCAGGCGCTCCCCTCGGCCTTCGATATCCGCTTCGTGTTCAACCAATGGACGCTTGGCGAAGAGTTCTGCACCGGGCCGCTTGGCATCCCGGCGGAAAAACTGAATGACCCGACCTTTGACATGCTGCGGCATCTGGGCTTCTCAAAAGCCGATATCGACGCCGCGAATGATCATGTCTGCGGGACAATGACCTTGGAGGGCGCGCCTTTCCTGAAGGAAGAGCATCTGAACGTCTTCGATTGCGCGAACCCTTGCGGCAAGAAGGGCAAGCGCTTCCTCTCCGTCGACAGCCATATCTATATGATGGCCGCGGCGCAGAGCTTCATCTCGGGCGCGATCTCCAAGACGATCAACATGCCCAATGACGCAACCATCGAGGATTGCCAGAAGGCTTATGAGCTGTCCTGGTCCTTGGGGGTGAGGCCAACGCGCTTTATCGTGATGGCTCGAAACTCTCGCAACCTCTGGCCGCGGCCTTGGTCGAGGATGATGACGAGGCTGCCGAAGTTCTGGAAAGCGGCAACACGATGGAGAAGGCGCAGGTTCTGGCCGAGAAGATTATCGAGAAGGTGGTCGTCAAAGAGGTCATCCGCGCCCATCGTGAGAAGCTGCCAGAACGCCGGAAAGGCTATACGCAGAAAGCCATTGTCGGTGGCCATAAGGTCTATCTGCGGACCGGGGAATATGGCGACGGCCAACTGGGTGAGATCTTCATCGACATGCATAAGGAAGGCGCTGGCTTCCGGGCAATGATGAACAACTTCGCCATCGCGGTCTCCGTCGGCCTGCAATATGGTGTGCCGTTGGAGGAGTTCGTCGACGCCTTCACCTTCACCAAGTTCGAGCCCTCCGGGATGGTGCAAGGCAACGACTCGATCAAGAACGCCACCTCGATCCTAGACTATATCTTCCGCGAGTTGGCGGTGTCCTATCTGGACCGGACCGATCTGGCGCATGTGAAGCCGGAAGGCGAAAGCTTCGACACGGTCGGCCGGGGCGTTGAGGAAGGTGTCTCGAACATCTCCGAAGTGTCTGAGACCGCCGCGTCGAAATCGCTGGAGGTGCTGAAACAGATCAGCTCCACCGGCTATCTCCGTAAGCGCGTTCCGCAGGAACTGGTTGTGCTGCAAGGTGGGGCCGAAATGGGGGCCACCGCTTTGGGCGGCGATCCGGTATCGGCGTTGCAGACCTTGGTGCCGGAGACGGCGGGGACAACGACCGTGGCGGCGGCCTCGGTGACGACCGCGGTGGCAACGGGCACCGTCGGGATGGACGCGCGCACCAAAGCGAAGATGCAGGGCTATGAGGGCGAGGCCTGCGGCGAGTGTGGGAATTACACGCTGGTCCGCAACGGCACCTGCATGAAGTGCAACACCTGCGGCGCGACAAGCGGGTGTAGCTGATACGAGATCGGGTTTTCGCGCCCTTGCCCGGGTGCGGAGACCTGAAACACGGGGCGGGTGCGCTCGCCCCTGACGCGGTTCAGGCCGCAGGCAGAAACCGGGCGGTACAATAGAGTGAGCCTGAACAGCGAAACTGGGGGAGCCTTTGCTCCCCCTTTTTCTTTGCGACACGAGTGGGGTGGCAGATTGCGCCCGGGCATTGCCCGGTCGCCCGGAGCGCTCCCGCCTGTTTCCGCGCCTTGCGGCGCAGGCACAGTTGGGCGTGGCCGCTTGCTGGCGCAAGCGGCTCAAGGCACCGTTGAAAGTCGCACGGACTGGCAAAAGGGATCGAAGAGCCTGAAAGGCGGTCCGTTCAGGGGCAAGTCTCCCCTGAAGGCGTCGGGCTGAGCCGACCCGTCAGTCGTCAGCACGTCAAGGACGCCTTTGGCACCACAGCTTGGCGACCTGGCGATCCTTGACCCGCAACCGCCTCAGGTCATTCAGCGGCGATTTTGATCACGGGTTCCATACGCGCCAGGATGTCTTCGGCCAAATGACATTTGATCTCATGACCATCCGCCAGCTTCCGCATCGGCGGGACTTCACTTTCGCAGAGCCCGCCTGGCACTTCGGATTTCCAGCGGCAGCGGGTTTGGAACGGGCAGCCCGAGGGCGGGTTCATCGCCGAGGGGATATCGCCTTCGAGCACGATATGCTGTTTCTCAACCGACGTATCCGCGATCGGCACGGCGGAAAGCAGCGCCTCGGTATAGGGGTGATAGGGGGCGAGAAGACCTGATCGGTATCGCCCAGTTCCACCACATGGCCAAGATACATCACCATCACGCGGTCCGAGAGATAGCGCACGATGGAGAGGTCATGAGAGATAAAGAGGAGCGTGGTCTTTTCGTTCCGCTGGATCTCCATCAACAGATCCGTGACTGCGGCCTGCACCGACACATCGAGCGCGGAAACAGGCTCATCGGCGACCACGATCCGGGCCCCGCCGGCGAAAGCGCGGGCAATGCCAACGCGCTGTTTCTGGCCGCCGGAAAGCTGCCGCGGCATCCGGTCGGCAAAGGCGCGGGGCAGCTTCACCAGATCGAGCAATTCCAGCATGCGCGCGCGGCGTTCGGCCTCGTTGTTGCCAATCTTGAATATCTCAAGGGCGCGGATGATCTGCCGACCGACCGTCATCGAGGGGTTCAGCGTGTCGAACGGATTCTGGAACACCATCTGCACAGATGACACCGTGCCGGTATCGCGATCTTCGATCTCGGTCGATTCGATGTTTTGATTGTCGAGGATGATCTGGCCATCGGTTGCCGTCTCCAGCCCCATCAAGACCTTGGCGAAGGTGGATTTGCCGCAGCCGGATTCGCCGACAATGGCGAGGGTTTCGGATTCGCGCGCCTCAAAGCTCAGCGTTTCATTGGCTTTCACCACTTTGGTGTTTGAGCCGCCAAACATCGAATTGGCCGCGACCTCATAGTATTTCTTGAGGTTGTCGATCTTGAGAACCGTGTCGCCAATCGGCGCTTTTTCCTTTTTTTCCGCGACCGTGGGCGGGGCGGACCAATCGATCTCGTCAAATTTCAGGCAGCGCGAGGCATGGCGGTCATTGCCGTGGATCGGCGCCATTTTGATCTCGCTCGCGTCGCAACGTCCGGCCTCGAAATAGTCGCAGCGCGGGCCGAAGTTGCAGCCTTGCGGGCGCTCATGGGGCAGGGGAAAGTTGCCGGGGATTGCGATGAGCGGGCTGGCGTTTTTGTCAGCCCCGGGCAGGGGGATCGAGCGGAAGAGCGCCTGGGTATAGGGGTGCTGCATCTCGTCGAACACGTCTTCTATGGAGCCGGTCTCCACCGCCTCGCCAGAATACATCACGCAGAGCCGGTCACAGGTCTCAAGAACCAGGCCTAAGTTATGGGAAATAAACAACATTGAGGTGCCGTATTTGTGACCCAGATCCTTCACCAGCTCGACCACGGCGGCCTCGACGGTCACGTCAAGCGCTGTGGTTGGCTCGTCAAGGATCAGGAGTGACGGGTTGGCCATCAGCGCCATGGCGATGACGATCCGCTGTTGTTGCCCGCCGGAGAGCTGATGCGGGAAGCTCTCCAACATCCGCTTCGGGTCGGGTAGGCGCACGTCGGTGACCACTTCGAGGGCACGCGCATAGGCCTCCTCGGCAGAGACGCCTTCATGGATCATCGGCACTTCCATCAGCTGTTTGCCGATCTTCATGGCCGGGTTCAGCGACGCCATAGGCTCCTGATAAATCATCGCAATTTCGGAACCGCGCAGGTCGCGCAACTCTTCATCACTCATCGTGTTCAGGTCGCGGCCTTTGAACTTGATCGTGCCGCCGACAACCCGGCCATTGACGCCCAAATCCTGCATCACGCCAAGCGCCACCGTGGATTTGCCGCAGCCCGACTCGCCCACAAGGCCCATGGCCTCGCCGGGCATCACGGTGCAGGAGAAATCCATCACGGCGGGGATTTCGCGAAGGCGGGTGAAGAAGGAAATCGAGAGGTTTTCAATTTCGAGAATGGGGCCGTCATAGGGCTCGCGCTGTGCCATTATTCTTGTCTCCCTGTCGCCCGTTTGGGGCGTATGGATCCGGTATGGATCCGGTATGGAATTGGTATGGGCGCGCGAGGGGCAGCCCCGCGCGCCTCTCACATCAGTCCTTGAGGCTTTCCTCACGCAGGCCATCGGCCAGGAGGTTCAGGCCCAAGACCATCGTCATCAGCGCCAGCGCCGGCGGCAGGGCCGGATGGGGATAGATGGTCAGAAGGCGACGCCCCTCGTTGATGGTCGAGCCCCAATCCGGGCTCTCGGGGCTGACGCCCAGGCCGAAGAAGCCCAAGGTTCCGAGAAGGATCGTGGTGTAGCCAATCCGCAAGCAGAAATCGACGATCAGCGGTCCGCGCGCATTGGGCAGGATTTCCCAAAGCATGATGTACCAGGGGCCTTCGCCGCGGGTTTGCCCGGCGGCCACGTAATCCCGGGTTTTGATGTCGAGCACGATGCCGCGCACAATCCGGAAGACCGTGGGTGAGTTCACGAAGACCACCGAGACAAACACGATCAGGATGTTCCCCGGCATGGAGATCAGACCAAGCGGGTCTGCATCCCAGGCCAGACCGAGATAGAGCCAGCCGCCGATGATGAGCGTTGCAATGATGTAGAAATTGCGGGTCATCGGTTGGGTGAAATACCGGCTGTTGAACAGGATCACGAAGAAGATGATCGGGAACAGGAACAGCACAGCGGCCATATAGGTCGGAATACCCGAGGCGACGATTTCCGGCGTGACCAGCAGGTAGAACAAGAGGATCACCGGGAAGGCCAAGACCAGATTGGCGATGAAGGTCAGCGCGGTGTCGAATTTGCCGCCGAAATAGCCAGCGGGGAGGCCGAGGGTGATCCCGACCATGAAGGCGAAGAGCGTGGCAGCCGGGGCGATTTTCAGCACCTCGCGGGCCCCAAAGACCATCCGGGAAAACACATCGCGGCCCAGATTGTCGCCGCCCAGAAGATAGACCAGATAGTCGCCTTCATCAGGGTTGGGCAGGAAGGTGCCGGGCACTTCGTTGCGCATCTGGCTGATCACGTCGATCGGGCCATGGGTGCCGATCATATTGGCGAAGATCGCCGTCAGCATCCAGAACATGACAAGGAAGAAGCCCACCATGCCAATCGGGCTGTCGAACAGTTTGCCATAGAGGCCAAGCTTGCGCTTGAAGTTGATCGAGAGTGCGAAGATCACGATCAGCGCGATCCAGACCGGCAAGAACTGCTGCCCCATGCCGCCGATGATGCCTTTGGCGGCGAGGTCGGATTGAACGATGCCGCCGATGATCATGATCACGACGCAGGCCAGAAACAGCATCACTGCATATTTCATCGCCATCAGCGCATAGTCATTGGCCGAGCGGGTCATGGTGAGCGTGTGATCGGCATTGATCTGAACTTCGCCGGGTTTCACGCCCGCAAAATTCAGCACGAGTTGCGCCAAGAAGCCCAGGATGAAGACCACAACAGCGGCCAAGATCAGCGGGTTCAGGTAGGGGCCAAGGGAGCCTGTCCAGGTAATCGGGTCCATGTGTCAGGCCCTCCTTAAGAGATACGGATGCGTGGGTTCAGATACACATAGCCGATGTCTGATATCAGCTGTGTGGCCAGCACCACGATCACGGCGACGATGGAGACCGACATCAGAAGTTCGATGTCGTTGTTGGACGCGGCCTGCACCAGGGTCCAGCCAAAGCCGTTATAGTTGAAGAGGGTTTCCACAATCACCACCCCGGTCAGGAGCCATGGGATTTGCAGCATGATCACCGTGAACGGCGCGATCAGCGCATTGCGGAGCGCGTGTTTCAGCACGATCTTGGTGAAACTCACGCCTTTCAGTCGCGCCGTGCGGATATATTGCGCGGTCATCACCTCGGCCATCGAAGCGCGGGTCATCCGGGCGATATAGCCCATCCCGTAGAGCGCCAGCGTCATCACCGGCAGGGTGAAGTTCCAGAAGGTGATGTCATCCATCGCGGATCGTGACGATCCTAAGAAGAGTGTGCGCCCATCGATCCAGCCTTGTTCCGCCAACCAGGGCGAGATGCCCGCCGTTGAAGAGGCCAAGAGCACGATGAAGATCACGCCGGAGACATATTCAGGTGTCGCCGTCGTGGCGATGGAGGCGGTGGAGAGCGTTCGGTCTAATCGTGACCCCTCGCGCATGCCCGCCAAGACGCCGACGATCAGGGCGGAGGGGATCATCACGATCAGCACCCAGCCCATGAGTTTTCCGGTCAAAAGCAATCGTCCGCCAACGATGTTCGAGACCTCATCATCCGAAACGGTGGAATAGCCCAGATCGCCCTGCAACATGCCGCAGAAGCGGGGCGCATCGGCCGGGTCCATCCCGAAATCGATACATCGACCTGTCACCTCGCCGGTTTCTTCATCGGTGCGGGTCCAGCCCGGAACCACGCCCAGCCATTGGCCGTAACGGGTGATCATCGGGCCGCCATAGCCGTTATTGTCGAGCCAGCTGACCACCTCGGCATCGGTCATCCGGGCGTTGCCCTGCGTTTTCGCGAGCTTTTCGAGGTTCGGAAAGAGATTGGTCAGAAAGAAGACCACAAAGGTGAGGCATAGCGCGGTCAGAAGCATCACGCCGAAGCGTTTCAGGATAAACAGTCCCATATTATTCCCTGTCGGTTCTTGCTCCGTGGCGGTGGAGCATCAGGCCTCATTGGTGGGCCCGTTTGATGGGGCGGGCAGTGGGCACCCGCAAATGTGGCACGGGGCGGCCCATTGGACCGCCCCGCCGCTTTTGACCTTAGGCTTCGACGCCCAGGTAATGCACGTTGATCTCAAACTTCGGATGCATCTCCGCATTCACGACCGAGCCGGTGTGGTGGCGGAAGAGCGAGCGCCAGTAAGGCTGAAGCGTTACGGCTTGTTCCTGCATGATCGTTTGCAGGCGCACCATGATCTCGCGGCGCGCGCCGGCATCTTGAATACCGTTCGCCTGGTCAAGCAGCGTGTCGAACTCCTCGTTGGCGAAGCCAGATTCGTTCCAGGCCACGCCCGACCGATAGGCCAGGTTGAGGATCATTACGCCCAATTCGCGGTGGTTCCAGTTGGTCGAGCTGAACGGGTAGCTTGTCCAGTCGTTCCAGAACGTCGAGCCGGGGATCACCGTCCGTGTGACGGTAAAGCCCGCATCGCGCAGCTGTGCCGCGACCGCGTCGGTGGTGTTGCGGCGATAGTCGTCGTCGATCGACATGATCTCGAACTCGAAATCGGCATGACCGGATTCCTGCAGAAGCGCATAGGCCGCGTCTTTGTCGATTTCCAGCGGCGGCAGTTCGGCATATTCCGGGTGGATCGGGCAGACATGGTGGTTTTCCGCCAATTCGCCCTGGCTGTTGATGCCGAGATCCAGGCAGACCTGCGGGTCAACTGCTTTGGCGATGGCCTGGCGCACCTGAAGGTTGTCGTAAGGCGCGTTGTTCTGGTTCGGGCGGATCACCACGGTTGCGGCGGTCACAACATCGGATTGTTCCCACCCGATGGCCGCGAACAGATCGACAAATTCACCGACCGTCTCGTAGGTCATGTCGAACTCGCCCGCCTCGGCACCGGCCAGCCAGGCCGCCGGGTCTTGGCCGAGATCGATGAAGTCGATCTGGTCGAGATAGGCCTCGCCCCAATACTCGTGATCGGTATTGCGTTCCAGCGTTGCCTGCACACCCACTTCATAGTTGGTGATGCGATAGGCGCCGGTGCCGACGCCGTGATCCAGCGGGTTGGTGCCGATCAAGTCGCGGTGCTGGATCGCGGAGGGGTAGTCAGCGATGCCCGGAATGATCGTGATGTCGGCGGAGGGCAGGTTCAGCCGCACGGTCAGATCATCGACAATCTCAATCGCGCCTTCGACGGCGCGGTTGGTGTTGGGATCGACCATTGCGCCCATGCGCGCGGCCATCGAGTTACCTTCGGCATCGGCGTCACACCAGCCTTCGAAATTCGCCGCCACGTCGGCTGCGGTGAAGTCGTCGCCATTGTTCCATTTCACACCCGGGCGCAGGCGCAGGGTGTATTGGGTGGCTTCATCATTCACCTCCCAACTGTCCAGCAGGATGCCGGAGAAGGAGCCGTCGGCGTTGTATTCGACCAGATACTCCAGGAAGCCGCGGCTCACATTGGCCATCTGGCTCCAGTCATAGGTGCGCGGGTCTTTCAGCGCGCGCACTTCCATCTGAATGCGCAGTGTACCGCCCATCGGCGGTGTCTGACGATGGCCCATGGCTTCGGCCGGGTTGAGCCCAATCATCGAATAGGCGGTGGCGGTGGCGACCCCCAAAGCGGAGGCCCGCACAAGGAATTCGCGACGGCTGAGTTGGCCCTGTCGATATTCCTCGGCATACATTTTGGCAGCGGGGTGAACCGCTTTACCCGTCTGTTTCATCGGTGTCATTGTCGTCTCCCTGTGACACGATTTGTTGTCAGTATTTCTTGATCGTTCTGAGCTTAGCAGCTTTTTTGCAATCTTGTGACGCGCATTGCGCAACATTCTATTCAAGGCGTCAATGGTCAGCACCGTCCATTAGTGTAATTTTTGCGACATTTGCCAGGTCAAAAAACGACATCGCGGCGAAATAATTCGCTTGCAAGATGAGTCGCCATGCTATCTTAGCGGCGCGGTTTGGCCCGAAATGCCGTGGGTGTTTGACCGGTCGCCAGTGAGAAAGCCCGCGTAAAATAGGCCGGTGACGAGAAGCCGAGCTGATCGGAAATCGCCCGCGCCGACAGATCCGTATCGGCCAAGAGCGCCCGGGCCTCATGCATCAAGCGTTCATGTATCAACGCGTGGGCCGGTTTGCCGGCGGCTTCTTTGCAGACCCGGCTGAGATGTGTGGGGGTGATATCAAGCCGGTCGGCATAATCGGCCACGCCCGCGCCGGTATGATAGCTGATGGCCAGCAGTTGGGCGAATTTCTCGACCAGGTGATGGGTCTTGTCCCGGGCAATCGCGCCCTCTTGGCGGGCAAGTTCGCGGGTGATCCAGGTCGAGATCAGCAACCCGTATCCTTTCAATGCGCGGTCCATGGCTGGCGCCTGACCGGCAATCTCGCGTTCAATCCGTTCGATCCGCCCGGTTAGACTGGCCTGCGCCTCGATGTTTGAGACCCGCAAATGGAAGGGCCGATCTGGCAGGTCGATTCCGGGATCCGGCGGAATCCGCAGCAACAGCCCTTGGATCTGTTGTGGCAATTCCAAAGACATCACCATGCCGGCGGGCACAAAGACGGCTGTGTTCGGCCCATAGCCCCGGGTAATGCAGCCGACCGAGACTCGGCCCTGACCGCGGGTGATCCAATAGAGATGATGCCGCGGGTTTGAATGCAATGTTTCCACGCGCCAAGTGGGGCGCATGCGCAATTGACCAAGAGAAGTGACGGCGTAGCTTTCGGACATCGCCATTAACGCTACAGATTGAAAAAGTGAAAGGGAAGGGGCGTTTCGCAGGCCATTTCCAACGGTCGTGCGAGAATTTGCCTATGGTTGCGCGATATGTTGCCAGCCTTTCATTCGGGCGCGGAACCATGTGCGCTGCCGTTTCGCATATTGGCGGGAGGCAAGGATCGCCGCGGTGCGGGCGTCCTCCAGAGATAGGTGGCCTTGCAGATGGGCGATGAGGTCGGGCGCGCCGATGGCCTTGGCGCTGCCGCCAGCCTGGGACCAGCGGGGCAGGTTGGCGCGGGCTTCGTCCAGGGCGCCGTCTTCCAGCATCTTGTCGAACCGGGTCTCGATCCGCGCGTTCAGCCATTCCCGATCTGCGTCAAGCAACAGCGGCTGACATTGATCGAGTGGCAGAAGCGGCGAGGCCGTCTCCGCTTGCCATCCAGAGAGTGGGCGGCCTGTGGCGCGCCACACTTCCCAACCGCGCTGAACGCGAGCGCGGTTCTGGCGGTCGATCCGCGCGGCAAGGACAGGGTCTGCCTGATCCAGCTCCGAGAGAGCTGATCGAAGGGCAGAGCATCGGCCTCCTCCCGGATCGCAGGTGGGGTGCTCGGGATCTCGGCCAGCCCTTCGGTTAGCGCCCGAAAGTATAGCCCAGTCCCGCCGACAATGATCGGACGGGGGCCGTCGAGCAGGGGCGTCAGATCGCGTAGCCAGGCTCCGACCGAATACTCGGCTTCGAACGGTACATGGCCATATAACGCATGGGGCGCGCGGGCCTCATCCTCTTTGCCGGGCCGTGCGGTCAGGATGCGCCAGCCGTCATAGACTTGCAGAGCATCCGCGTTGAGGATGCGCCCGCCCTGCGCCTCGGCAATGGCCAGAGCCAGCGACGATTTGCCGGATGCGGTGGCGCCAGCAATAAGAACCGGGCGAGATGGCGAGAGAGAGTTGATATCAAACAAGGGCTTGCGGGTAATTCTTTATGTTGGAACTGAAACGGCCAGACTGGCGTTGAACACAATCCCCTTTTACGCCATGTTGCGGCAATCTCAATGATCGGCCTTGCCAGCCGCTGTTCCAGAGGACTTCATGCCAGACGATACCGCCCCCGCACGCCCCGCCTATAACCGCGTGATGCTGAAGATTTCGGGCGAGGCGTTGATGGGGAGCCAAGGGTTCGGGCTGCATCCGCCGACGGTTGAGCGGATCGCCCAGGAGGTCAAATCGGTCCATGATCTGGGCGTCGAGATTTGTATGGTGATTGGCGGCGGCAATATCTTCCGGGGACTTCAGGGCTCGGCACAGGGGATGGAGCGCACGACCGCTGATTATATGGGTATGCTGGCCACGGTGATGAACGCGTTGGCGATGCAATCGGCTCTGGAATCGATGGGGGTCTTCACCCGGGTCATCAGCGCGATCCCGATGGATCAGGTTTGTGAGCCCTATATCCGCCGCCGCGCGGTGCGGCACCTGGAGAAGAAGCGGGTCGTGATTTTTGCGGCTGGGACGGGCAACCCTTATTTCACGACGGATACGGCCGCTACGCTGCGCGCCAATGAGATGCGCTGCGAGGCGATTTTCAAGGGCACCAAGGTGGACGGGGTCTATGACAAGGACCCGGCCAAACATGACGACGCGCAACGGTATGACGAGATAAGCTATGACGAGGTTCTGGCGCAGCATCTGGGCGTGATGGACGCCTCAGCGATCGCGCTGGCCCGCGAAAATGACGTGCCGATTATTGTGTTTAGCTTGGATGAACCGGGTGGGTTCCGCGGGATCCTGGCCGGGGAAGGCACCTATACAAAGGTAATGTGACCGCTTAGAAGCGGTCTTTGTCAGTGTTAAGAAAAAACGGGGCAGGGACATGTCCGACGATATCGAGATAGACCTAGACGATTTGGAACGCCGGATGGATGGCGCTTTGGCGGCGCTGAGGACAGAGTTTGCCTCGCTCCGCACAGGGCGCGCCTCGGCGGCGATGCTGGAGCCGGTCCAGGTTGAGGCCTATGGTCAGATGACCCCGATCAACCAAGTCGGGACGGTGAATGTGCCCGAAAGCCGGATGGTCACGATCAACGTCTGGGACAAATCCATGGTCGGTAAGGTTGAGAAAGCCATTCGTGAAAGCGGCTTGGGCATCAACCCGCAGCTCAACGGCACCATCATCATGCTGCCGATCCCCGAGTTGAACGAAGAGCGTCGCCGCGAACTGACCAAGGTTGCGGCGCAATATGCCGAAAGCGCCCGGGTGGCGATCCGCAATGTCCGTCGTGACGGGATGGATCAGATCAAGAAAGCCAAGGGCGACGGTATGTCCGAGGATGATCAGAAGCTTTGGGAATCCGAGGTGCAGGATCTGACCGATGGCCATATCGGCAAGGTGGACAGCGCGCTTGAGACCAAGCAAGCCGAGATCATGCAGGTATAGCGCACCCGCCGCTTTCGACCGAAAACAGGAGCCGACATGGCCGCCAAGAGTGACAGCGAACAGACACCGCGCCATGTGGCGATCATCATGGATGGCAATGGCCGGTGGGCGCAGATGCGCGGGCGGCCCCGGCTGGTCGGTCATCACGCAGGCGCGAAACGGGTGAAAGAGATTGTCCGGGCCTGCCCAGAGTTCGGCGTCGACTATCTGACGATTTTTGCCTTCTCGACCGAGAATTGGAAGCGGACGCAGACCGAAGTGGCCGGTCTGATGAAGCTTTTCAAACGCTATATCCGCCGCGAAACGCAATCTTTGTTGGATGAAAATGTCCGGGTGCGCTTCATCGGCGACCGGGTTAAGCTGGAGCCGGCGCTGGTTGACCTGATGGACAATCTGGAGCTTTTGACGTCGACCAATACCGGTATCAATCTGACGATCGCGCTGAATTATGGTGGCCGCGACGAGGTGGCCCGCGCCACGCGCCGCCTGGCGCATGATGTAGCGGCAGGCAAGCTTGACCCGCGCGACGTGACCGACGAGACATTGCCGAAATACCTCGATACGTGCCTTCTGCCAGACCCCGATCTGGTGATCCGCACCTCCGGCGAGGCGCGGATTTCGAATTTCTTGCTCTGGCAATCGGCCTATGCCGAATATGAGTTCATCGATACGCTCTGGCCGGATTTCTCGCGCGCAGAGTTTGGTGACGTGCTGAGCCGCTTTGGGACTCGAGAGCGGCGGTTCGGCGCGGTGTCTGTCTGACCCCGGTTCGGCCCAAATGAGCCTCAATCGCGATAGCTTCTCTGATTTGGCGGCACGGTCGGCCACGGGCATGGCGATGGCCGTTGTTGGCCTTACGGCGGTTTGGATGGGCGGCGCGGTGTTTGTCGGCCTGGTCATTTTGATCGTGGGCGTGTTGGTCTGGGAACTGGTGCGCATGCTGGGTGGCGGTTTGCGCCGGGCGATCGTTCTGGGATGCTTGGCTGCGGGCTTGTTGCTGGCGGCGAAACTCTTGCCCATCGGGCTTGGTTTGCCGCTGCTTTTGCTGGTCGGCATTCTGGGGATCGGCGTGCTAGAGAAGAACCGAACGCTTTACATCATGTACGCTGCTTTGATCATGTTCGCGGGCTTTGGCCTTCTGGTGCATCGCGAGGATTTCGGCCTGACCTGGATGCTATGGCTGGTTCTGGTCGTGGCTGCGACGGATGTGTTCGGCTATTTCGCGGGGCGGATTTTCGGCGGGCCGAAGTTTTGGCCGCTGGTCAGCCCGAAGAAGACATGGTCCGGCACTGTTGCGGGTTGGGTCAGCGCGGGTTTGGTCGGAGCGGCCTTCATGAAGGCGACAGGTTCTGGCGTGGAACTGATTGGCATCTCCGTTGCGCTGAGTATGGCCAGCCAAATGGGCGATATCGCGGAAAGCGCTTTGAAACGCAGGGTGGGTGTCAAGGACAGCTCGAACCTATTGCCCGGCCATGGCGGGATGTTCGATCGGTTTGACGGAATGCTTGGGGCCGCGCTTTTGCTACTGCTGGTGGAAAGCTTTGCGGAGTTTCCGCCGACGCCGATTTAGAGGACCAGTATGCGTAAGGTCAGTGTCTTTGGGGCGACAGGATCGATTGGGCAGAACACGCTTGATCTGATTTCGCGCGCGCCGGAGGCGTATGATGTGGTGGCGCTGACCGGCGGGCGGAATGTAACGCAATTGGCCAAGGATGCGCGGGCTTTTCGGGCCGATGTTGCGGTCACGGCCTATGAGGATCATCTGCCGACGCTCAGAGAGGCCTTGGCGGGGACCGGGATTGAAGCCGCAGCCGGGCAGGGCGCCTTGGTGGAGGCCGCGGACCGACCGGTCGATTGGGTGATGTCGGCCATTGTTGGCGCGGCGGGTCTGGAGCCCGGGTTTCACGCGCTGCGCCATGGCACGACTCTGGCGCTTGCGAATAAAGAGAGTTTGGTCACGGCGGGGCCGCTCTTGCTGGCCGAGGGGCGGGCGCATGGCGCCACGATCTTGCCGGTCGATAGTGAGCACTCAGCGGTGTTTCAGGCGCTGGTCGGCGAGGACATGGCGGCGGTGGAGCGGATCGTGATTACCGCATCTGGCGGTGGGCTTAGAGACTGGCCGATTGAGGCGTTGGCCAGTGCGACCGTCGCAGATGCCGGTGCCCATCCGAATTGGGATATGGGCCAGCGGATCACCATCGACAGTGCCTCAATGTTCAACAAGGCGATGGAGCTTATTGAAACAAAAGAGTTCTTCGGTGTGCGCCCTGATCAGGTCGAGGCGGTCGTACATCCGCAATCGATCATCCATGCGTTGGTTGGATTTTGCGACGGTGCGTTGATGGCGCATCTGGGCGCGCCGGATATGCGCCATGCAATTGGCTATGCCCTTCATTGGCCAACGCGGCGCGCCCTGCCGGTGGCGCGGCTTGATTTGGCGGAGCTGGCCACATTGGAGTTTCGCGCGCCCTGCGACATTCGCTATCCGGCTCTCGGCTTGGCGCGGCAGGTGATGGAAACCGGCGGCTTGTCGGGCGCGGTGTTCAACGCCGCGAAAGAGGTCGCGCTTGATGCGTTTTTGGCCGGGCGGGTCGGGTTCATGGATATGACAGGTGTGGTCGCGGCGACACTTGACCAGATTTCGCGCGATATTCGCCTTCACGATGCCATAGAGACCCTTGAGACCGTGCTGGAAACAGACCATGTGGCAAGGCAACGGGCCGAAGAGCAGGTCGCGAAACGACAAAACGACAGGTAGGTTATGGAATTCATCCCCCAGTTCGGCAATGTTGCGTTTACACTAGTGGCCTTTATCGCCGCCCTGTCGATCATCGTCGCGATCCATGAATATGGCCATTACATCGTTGGGCGCTGGTCTGGCATCCATGCGGAGGTGTTTTCCATCGGCTTTGGTCCGGTCCTGGCCAGCCGGGTGGATCGCCATGGTACACGCTGGCAAATCGCGGCGCTGCCCTTTGGCGGATATGTGAAGTTTCTGGGGGATGCGGATGCGGCCTCGGGCAAGGACGGGGCGGCGATTGACGCGTTGGATGTGGCCGAGCGGCGGCGCTCGATGCATGGCGCACCACTTTGGGCGCGGGCGGCGACGGTGGCGGCGGGCCCGGTTTTCAACTTCATCCTGTCGATCCTGGTTTTTGCCGGTTTCGTTTTGGCCTCGGGCCAGGCGATTGAAGAGGCCCGCGTTGGCACGCCCAAGGCGTTGCCTGCCGATATGCAGGTTTTGCAGGAAGGCGATCTGATCACGTCCATTGATGGCACACCGATTGCCAGTCTCGCCGATGTGCGTAGCCTGAGCGAGGCGGTGCCATCTGTTCCGACGCTCAGCTATGAGATTGAACGTGACGGCGTGGCGATGACGGTCGACGCGGTTGCGCCCTGGATCCCGGTGGTCGAAGCGGTCACGCCGCAATCGGCGGCAATGGCGGCGGGGCTGGAAGTCGGCGATGTCATCCGGGCGATTGATGGCGAGCCGGTCTATGCGTTCCGCCAGTTGCGCAGCGCGGTGGAGGCCTCGGAAGGCGGGGCGCTTGCGCTTGATGTCTGGCGCGATGGCGAGATGCTGGAATTCACACTCAGCCCCCGGCGGATGGATTTGCCGCTGGCCGAGGGCGGGTTTGAGACACGTTGGCTGATTGGTATTCGCGGCGGCTTGTTCTTTGAACCTGTCACCGAGCCTGTGGGCCTGTTGGATGCGGCGCAATACGGTGTCGCGCAAACCGGGTTCATTATTCAGTCTTCGCTGTCCGGTCTTTGGCATATGATCACCGGCGCGATTTCAAGTTGCAATCTGCAAGGGCCGATTGGCATCGCGGAGACCTCTGGCGCGGCGGCAAGTCAGGGTTTGGACGATTTCATCTGGTTCATTGCTGTGTTGTCGACGGCTGTAGGGCTTCTGAATCTCTTCCCGATTCCGGTCTTGGATGGCGGGCATCTGCTGTTTCACGCCTATGAGGCGGTCGCGGGCAAGCCTCCCTCCGACAAGGCACTGAAGATCTTCATGTCTGTCGGTCTGATGTTGCTTTTGTCGCTGATGCTTTTTGCGTTGACGAATGATATCTTCTGCCCGTGAGGGGGAGGCAGTCATCACCAAACCGCCCCTGGGGTGCCCAAATTCAGCCATATTCAGGCAGCACATCTGAAACTGCAGAAAACCCAAATTCTTGGGTCAGGTAAGGGTATGTCAGATGAGACTGCTTTCAGACGGTTATCGCGGCATCAGATTCTTCGTACAGATCAATGTGGACCGATTGCTGGTTCCGCTGATCATTGTCTCTGCGCTGACTGTGGCAGGTTGGATGTTGTCCTACGCAACCATCCACTGATCAGGTTGCACCGGTATCGGTGCGCCGCCCGTCGAAAACCATTGTGTATATCTTGTGACACAGCCTGTGGATAACCGCTATGGGCTGTGATGGATCGTTTTGACAAGGCCCCGCTGCTTCGGTAGGGATGACCGAAGATTACAGGTCATGGACGGGGCAGGATTCGATGAGCAATCGCGCAACTCTCGCAGCGGGATGGCGGGGTGCAGCTGCAACCCTGATGGCACTGACCTTTATGTGCCTGTTAACGCTTCCGGTCACGGCGCAAGATTTTCGGTTTTCGCAGTTTGATGTGCAAGGCAATCAGCGGATCGACGCCAGCACGGTTTTGGTGAATGCCGGGATCAATCCTGGTGAGGCGATCAGCGCTGGCCAGTTGAACGATGCGCAGCAGCGGCTGCAAAACTCCGGCCTGTTTGAAAGCGTCGAAGTGGTGCCGCGCGGATCGACCCTTGTCATCATTGTGCAAGAGTACCCGACCATCAACCGGATCAATATTGAGGGCAACCGGCGGCTCGATGACGAAGATCTTCTGAACATCATCACATCGCAGCCGCGCCGGGTCTATTCGCCCTCTGTGGCCGAGCAGGATGCCGCCGAGATTACAGCCGCCTATCGCGAGGCGGGCCGATTGACCGCGACGGTTACCCCGGTGATCATCCGGCGTAGCGACAACCGCGTCGATCTGGTCTTTGAAGTGACAGAAGGGCGCGTGGTCGAGACCGAGCGCATCGAGTTTGTGGGCAACCGTAATTACTCAGATCGTCGCCTGCGCCGTGTGTTAGAAAGCACGCAGGCGGGGATTTTCCGGGCGATTATCCGACGCGATAGTTTCGTCCAGGATCGGATTGCGTTTGATCAGCAACTGCTGACCGATTTCTATCGTGATCGCGGGTATGTGGATTTTGAAGTTCTGAGTGTGACCTCGGAACTCACCCGAAGCCGAGACGCGTTTTTCATCACCTTCAACATTCGTGAAGGTCAAAGCTTTGATGTGGGGGAGATCACCGTTGTCAGCGATCTGCCCGAGATCGACACGGATGAATATCTGGATGTGATCCGCATGCGCAGCGGCACGACCTACAGCCCGCGTTTGATCGACAACACCATCAGCCGGATGGAAAACCTTGCGACACAACAGAGCCTCCGGTTCATTCGTGTCGAACCTCGGATCACCCGCAATGATGAAGATCTGACGCTGGACGTTGAGTTTGCCGTTGTGCGCGGTGAACGCGTCTTCGTCGAACGCATCGATATCGAAGGGAACGCGACCACGCTCGACCGTGTGGTGCGCCGGCAGTTCGACACGGTGGAGGGCGATCCGTTTGACCCGCGCGCCATTCGCCAAGCCTCCGAACGGATTCGCGCGCTCGCCTATTTCTCCGATGTCGAAGTCGAGGGTCGCCAGGGCACGGCGCCGGATCAAGTGATTGTCGATGTGGATGTCGAAGAGCAGCCCACCGGCTCTCTTGGTTTCTCGGTCAGTTTTTCGAGCGATACGGGGACGGGCCTGGCGGTTAGCTATGCAGAGCAGAACTTCCTTGGTCGTGGGCAAGCACTGCGGTTTTCGTTCAATACGACGACCGACAGCCGAGCATTCAATTTCAGCTTTCAGGAGCCTGCCTTCTTGCGGCGCGATTTGGCCTTGGGTCTGAATGTTTTTTTCAATGAAACGGATGCGCAAAACGCTGCGTTTGACACCGAAAACCTGGGGTTCCAGACATCGCTTGGCTTCCCGATTGGTGAGTACAGCCGGGCGAGTGTGTTTTATCGGTTGTCGCAGGATACGATCCTGAACGTGACGGCCGACAGTTCGCCGATCATTCAGCGGGAAGAGGGGGAACGCATAACTTCCTCGATTGGCTATGGCTTCAGCTATGACACCCGCAATACGGGTCTGAACCCCAATGCAGGCGTGCTTCTGCGCTTCAATCAAGAACTCGCCGGTCTTGGGGGCGACAGCCAGTATATCCGCACCACGGCCCTGGCCTCGGCAGAGACAAGCGTCGCGCAGGAAGAGGTGACCTTGCGGGCCACGGTTGAGGGCGGTGGTATCGCGATGTTGGATGGCAATAGCCGGTTCACCGATCGGTTCTTCCTGTCGAGCCGCCAGATGCGTGGGTTCGAGCCGCGTGGCCTGGGACCGCGGGACACCAACGCCGCGAATGACGACGCACTCGGCGGGAACTTCTTCGCAGTTGCCCGCTTCGAGGCGGCTTTCCCACTCGGACTGCCGGATGAATATGGCATCTCTGGCGGCGTGTTCTACGATATTGGCACGGTTTGGGGGCTGGATGACACACTGGGTGCAGGTGGGATGATGGTCGATGACGACATCCACTTCCGCTCCTCGGTCGGGTTCTCGATCTTCTGGGATACCGCGATTGGGCCCCTGCGTTTCAACTTCAGCCATGCGTTGGAGACCCAGCCTTATGACGAGACCCGGGAATTCGATCTGACCATCGAGGCGCGCTTCTAAGGAGAACGGGCATGGCGCATGCGCGCTTCAGGCCGATATGGGGTTTGGCCATTTTGGCCCTCCTCATTTGGGCCGCGCCGCGCCCCGCGTCGACGCAGACCAGCGCGGCGCCAGAGGGGGTTTTGGTACTAAACCAGGATCGGTTGTTTTCGGCCTCTCTTTATGGGCAGCGGGTTCAGAGCGAGTTGGAAGCCGCAGGCGAAAGCTTGGCGGCTGAGAACCGGGAGATCGAAGCACAACTTACAGAAGAAGAGATGCGCCTGACAGGTGAGCGCGCCACCATGGATCCGATGGCGTTTCGGGCCTTGGCCGAGGAATTTGATGCGCGCGTGGGCGAAATCCGGCAAGCGCAAGAGACCAAAGCGCAATCGCTGAGTCTGCAGGCCGACGCCGCGCGGCAGCGGTTTTTCGAACTGGCCTTTCCAATTCTATTGGATCTGGTTCGAGAGCGCGGCGCGGCCGTCATCATGGACAATCGCGCGGTGCTTTTATCGGCGGAATCGGTCGACATCACCACCTTGGCCTTGGAACGCGTCGACGCCCGCCTCGGCGATGGTGGCGAAGGTCCGCTTTTGCAGGGTGGTGATCTTCCCGCGCCCTTGGCCCGGCCAGACGACGAAAATGGATCCTCGACGGCCCCATGAGCCGCCGCTGAACCGCCCTTGCCGCGCGCGACCCGAGTTGTTACGCAGAGGGCGTGTGCGTCAATAACGATCCAAAGGACACCAGCACCCAATGACCACCCCGCCCAAGACCGCTGATATTGACTTGATCCAACGGATCATTCCACATCGTTATCCGTTCCTATTGATCGACAAAGTGCGGGAGATCGTGCCGTTTACCAGCGCCGTTGGCGTCAAAAATGTCACCTTCAACGAGCCGCATTTTCAGGGCCATTTCCCGGGCGCGCCGATCATGCCCGGCGTGACGATCATCGAGGCGATGGCTCAGACGGCTGCCGTGATGGTCGGGGTTAGCATGGATATGGCTGACAAGGATTTGCTGGTCTATTTCATGGCAATCGACAAATGCAAGTTCCGCCGCAAGGTTGTGCCGGGCGATGTCTTGGAGCTGTCGGTGACGGTCACGCGCGGCAAAGCGGGGGCCAAGGTTTGGAAGTTCCAAGGTGTGGCCACGGTCGAGGGGGAGATGGCGGCTGAGGCCGAGTTCACCGCGATGATGGATTTGCCAGCAGAGGGCGCTTGATGGCTATCGATCCCTCCGCGCGCATCCATCCCTCCTCTGTGGTCGAAGACGGGGCGGTGATCGGTCCCGAGTGTGAGATTGGGCCGTTTTGCGTTGTCGGGCCAGAGGTCACGCTTGGGGTGCGGGTGCATCTGAAATCCCACGCCATCGTGACGGGCTGGACGGAGATCGGCGATGAGACGGTGATCTTCCCCTTCGCTAATATCGGCGACATCCCGCAAGACAAGAAATTCGCTGGCGAGCGGACGCGGCTGATCGTTGGCAAGCGCAACCGCATCCGCGAAGGTGTGACGATGAACACCGGCACGGAAGGCGGGGGTGGGGTGACCAAGGTGGGCGATGACGGGTTATTCCTGGCCAATGCCCATGTCGCCCATGACGCGATCGTGGGCGACCGGGTGATCGCGGTGAACAATGCCTCAATCGGTGGACATTGCATCATCGAAGACGATGTTTTGATCGGCGGCCTGTCGGGTGTGCATCAATTCGTGCGGATCGGCAAAGGCGCGATCATTGGTGCGGTGACGATGGTGACCCATGATGTGATCCCCTATGGGCTGGTCCATGCGCCGCGCGGCGAGTTGAAGGGTCTGAACCTTGTCGGGTTGAAGCGTCGGGGGGTGAGGCGCGAGGATATCATGGCGCTGCGCGCGGCATTCCAGGCGCTGGCGCAGGGCGAAGATGCGTTCCAAGACCGCGCCCGCCGCTTGCGGGATGCCGATGAGGGGACGTCGCCTTATGTGGATGAGATCGTCGCCTTCGTTTTGGGCGACTCGGGTCGCTCCTTCCTGACGCCGGGCTGAAGCGATGGCGCGTGCGATCATCGCTGGCTCTGGTGCTCTGCCACAGTTGTTGTTGGAGGCGGGGCCGGCGTGTGTGGTGGCGTTTCAAGGCGTTGAGATGCAGGTCAGAGACGCGCCGGTGATCCCGGCCAGGTTCGAGCAGCTTGGCGGATTGTTCGAGGCATTGCGAGCGCAAGGTGTCGACGAGTTGTGTTTGGCAGGCGCGATGACCCGCCCGCAATTTGACCCCTCGGCTTTGGATGAGACGACCATCGCACTGCTGCCGCGTCTTATGGCGGCGATTGAGCAGGGGGATGATGGCCTCCTGCGCAGTGTTATCGAGCTTCTGGAAGATGAAGGCTTTGCGGTCCGCGCGGCCCATGAGCTGCGCCCTGATCTGGTGGCGGAAGAGGGGGTGCTCGCCGGCATTCCGACCAGTGAGCACCAGACAGACGCTACGCGGGCCCGTGCCGTTCTAGACGCGCTTGGGCCGCTTGATGTGGGGCAGGGCGCGGTTGCGGCCTCGGGGCAAGTTTTGGGGATCGAAACCTTGCAGGGGACCGATGCGATGCTGGACTTCGTGGCGCAGACCCGGCCCGGATCGGGCGGGGTTTTCGTCAAACGCCCGAAACCGGGGCAGGATCTGCGGGTCGATATGCCGGCGATTGGGGCCGATACGGTCCGTCTTGCGGCGAAGGCCGGTCTCTCCGGGATCGAGATCGCCGCAGGCGGCGT
Organism: Fontisubflavum oceani; assembly: GCF_030407165.1. GTDB lineage: Bacteria > Pseudomonadota > Alphaproteobacteria > Rhodobacterales > Rhodobacteraceae > Rhodophyticola > Rhodophyticola oceani. The sequence continues at coordinate 2,870,557 of NZ_CP129111.1, read as the reverse complement.
GCTGCTTCTGGATCGTGGCACGGTTCTGGCCGAGGCGGAGGCCAAGGGCGTCGCGATTTGGGCGGCCCCGTGACCCGGCGCTTGTTTCTGATCGCGGGCGAACCTTCGGGCGATCGTTTGGGGGCGGCATTGATGGCCGGGCTGAGAGCCATGGAACCGGATCTGGAGTTTCACGGCATTGGCGGGCCCTTGATGCAGGCGGAGGGGTTGCAGACGCTGTTTCCGATGGAGGAGCTAAGCGTCATCGGTCTGGCCGAGATCCTGCCGCGCCTGCGGTCGCTGTTGCGGCGGGTGTCGGAAACCGCCGATGAGATCGTGGCGACACGGCCCGATGCGCTGATCACCATCGACATCCCTGAGTTTTCGCTCCGCGTCGCGGCGAAGGTCAAGGCCCGGGCGCGCGATCTACGCACGATCCATTATGTGGCGCCAACGGTCTGGGCCTGGCGCGCCGGGCGGGCCAGGAAAATGGCGCGGTCGATCGATCATGTGCTGGCGTTATTCCCGTTTGAGCCGCCTTTGATGGAGGCCGCCGGTATGACCTGCGATTTCGTCGGCCATCCGGTCGCGACCGAGCCCGTTGCAAGCGCTGAGGAGGCGCAGGCGTTCCGATCCCGGCACGGGATTGGTGCCGACGCGCCGGTTCTGTTGGTTTTGCCCGGATCGCGCCGAGGTGAGGTTGCCCGGCTTTCGCCGATTTTCGGCGAGGCGCTGCGCCCGGTTTTGGCGGCGTATCCGGATCTGCGTGTTGTGCTGCCGACGCTGGCGGCGGTGGCCGATGATGTGGCGGAACTGACCGCAAGCTGGCCGGTTTCGCCCGTGATCTTGGACCCGCGGGAGAGGTCGGCGGCGGATGCCGCGGTCGAGAAGCGGGCGGCATTCGCAGCGGCCGATCTGGCGCTTGCGGCGTCTGGTACCGTCAGTTTGGAGCTGGCGGCAGCGGCCACGCCGATGGTGATCGCTTACGATATGAGTTGGCTGTCGAAACAGGTGATCCGCATGATGCTGCGGATCGATACGGTGACCTTGGTCAATCTGGTCTCGGACACGCATGCGGTGCCGGAGTTCTTGGCGGAGAACTGTCGGCCCGGGCCGATCTCCGATGCCTTATTGCAGCTTCTGGAGGATGGCGCCGCGCGACAGGCGCAGCTTGATGCGGCTGATTTGGCGATGGACCGGTTGGGGCGTGGCGGGGATGCGCCGGGGCTCAGGGCGGCGGCGTCCGTGCTGCGCGCGATCTGAACGCGCCCGGAATTTTCGAAAATTCCGGGCGGAAAACCCTGTTTTCCGGGTGTCAGGCGGTGAAGCTGGCCGGTCTGGCCCCGCTCAGCCCGATCAGGACATCCGGCGCGATGGGAAAGATATGCCGTGGCGTGCCCGCTGCTGCATAAACGATCTCGAACTCTGAGAGGCGCGGATCGAACCAGGCGCGGATGGGCGTGAGATGGCCGATGGGCGCAACGCCGCCAATGGCAAAGCCGGTTTGCGCGCGGATCAGGTCGGCATCGGCCTTGCCCAGAGGTTCCCCGGCCAGGGCGCTGGCTTTGTCTGCGTCGACCTGGTTGCCGCCAGCGGTGATAAAGAGCACGGCTTCGCCGCTGGTCTCGGCTTTGAAAATGATCGATTTCGCGATCTGATCCAGCGCACAGCCCGCCGTCTCGGCGGCCTGAGCCGCTGTCCGGGTTGTGGAGGGCATCTCCAGAACGGCGGTCTCCACGCCAGCCTCGGCCAATGCGCGTTCCACGCGTTTCAAACTCTTGCTCATCGGCTTGCCCCTTGTTCCTGAGGCGCGACCATTGCAAGGATCGGGGGGAACGACAAGTGTGGGATAGCGAGCGCCATGGAACAGGAGATTGAAGCGGCGGAGCGCGCGGTTTGGGAGGCCTTGAAGGCCGGAGACGCGGCGGCCGATGCGGCGCTGTTGAGCGCGGATTTTCTGGTGTGTATCCAAGCGGCTTTGCCGGGCACGCCGAGCATTCCAGCCAATTGTCGGAGGGGCCAACCGTTGCCGAGTACACCCTCTCCGATCCGCATTTTCGCCAGCTTGGGCCTGATTGCGGGCTTTATTCCTATCGCGCGGCCTATCGTCGTCCGGGCGGCTCGGAAGAGGTGATGTTTGTCAGCTCCATCTGGCAGCGCCGGGCCCAAGGCTGGATCAATATCTTCAGCCAGGACACCCCCCTAGATGAGGCTGATCAGACCCCATGACATTCGCCGCGCGCATCACGCGTCATCCGATTGCTTTTGATCCTGAGCGCGGCCGCGAGGCGCTGGCGCTGTTTCCTGACCTATCGCCGGAATTGCGCCCGTTGATATCGGGCACGGCGGGCTGCAGCCCGTATCTGGCCCGGCTGATGACACAAGAGACGGATTGGCTCGCCGAAGCATTAACGACCGCGCCGGAGACGGCGCAAGTCGGCATTCTGGCCGCCACCGCAGAATTGGACGGCACCCGACTGGCCAGCGGGCTTCGGCAGTTGAAACGGCGCGCAGCGCTTCTGACGGCGCTGGCGGATTTGGGCGGGGTCTGGCGCTTGGAAGAGGTCACAGGCGCGCTGACCGATTTTGCGGATGGCGCCGTTCACGTTGCGATGCGGACCCATATCGGGACCGAGATCAAACGCCGCAAGCTGCCAGGGATGGTGCCGGAGGATGCGGAAACCGGTGCCGGGATGGTGGCGCTGGCTATGGGAAAGATGGGCGCGGGGGAGTTGAACTATTCCTCGGATATCGACCTGATTTGCCTGTTCGATGAAAGCCGGTTCGACCCGGCCGACGAGATGGACGCCCGCGCCAGTTTCATCCGCGCGACGCGGCGGATGGCGGCGACGCTGTCGGAAAACACCGCTGAAGGCTATGTGTTCCGCACCGATCTGCGCTTGCGCCCAGATGCAGGATCGACACCGGTTTGCATCTCGATGGCGGCGGCGGAGCGCTATTACGAGGCCGAGGGGCGCAGTTGGGAGCGCGGTGCCTATATCAAAGCCGCGCGGCGGCGGGCGATATTGCGGCGGGCGCCCGCTTCTTGGACATCCTGACGCCCTTCGTTTGGCGCAAACATCTGGATTTCGCGACGATACAAGACACCCATGATATGCGGCAGCGGATCAGGTCGCATAAGGGGCTGCATGGGCCAATTGCCCTGGACGGTCATAATATGAAGCTTGGTGCCGGGGGCATCCGCGAGATCGAGTTTTTTGCGCAGACCCGGCAATTGGTGGCGGGCGGGCGTGACCCGGATTTGCGAAGCCGGGAGACGGTGGTCGCACTTGAGGCGTTGGCCCGGAAAGGCTGGATCGAGGCCGACACCGCGGAGGCTTTGAGTACGCATTACCGCGCCCATCGGGAGGTGGAGCATCGCTTGCAGATGATTGCCGATGCGCAAACTCATAGCCTGCCGAATTCGGATGAGGGTTTTGACCGGCTGGCGCGGTTCTGCGGTATGGCCGATACGGATCTGTTCCGGGATGCGTTGAAGGGCCGGTTGAAGGCCGTGGATCATCTGACCGAGCCGTTTTTTGCGCCCGATGCGCGCGCTGATCCAGAACCCGAGCTGAGCGAGACGGCCCGTGATATTGTCGAGCGCTGGCATGGGTATCCGGCGCTCCGCTCCGCCCGGGGGCAGGAGATTTTCGCCCGGCTCCGCCCGGATCTTTTGGCCCGGTTCGCCAAGGCGGCGCGCCCGGAAGAGGCGCTTGGTAATTTCGATGGATTCTTGCGCGGCTTGCCGGCCGGCGTGCAGCTCTTTTCGCTGTTCGAGGCGAACCCACCCTTGGTGGATTTGATCGTCGATATCTGCGCCACGGCACCGGGGCTCGCGCGGTATCTCTCGCGGCACTCGGCGGTGCTTGATGCCGTTCTGGGCGGCAGTTTCTTTGCGGCATGGCCCGGTGCCGAAGCCCTGACGCAGGACCTGTCGGCCGCTTTGATTGGGTTGGATTATGAGGCGCAGTTGGATGAGGCCCGGCGCTGGCAGAAGGAATGGCATTTTCGGATCGGCGTGCATCACCTGCGCGGGTTGATCGATGCGGAAGAGGCAGGGGCGCAGTATTCCGCCTTGGCCGATGCGGTCGTCGCCGGTCTCTGGCCTGCGGTCTGCGCCGATATTGCGCGGCGTCATGGGCCAGCGCCGGGTCGCGGTGGCGCTGTTCTGGCCATGGGCAGTTTGGGTGCCGGACGGTTGAGTGCGGGGTCAGACCTCGATCTGATCGTCATTTATGATTCTGAGGGCGTTGAGATGACAGAAGGCCGCCGCCCGCTGGACCCGCGATCTTGGTTTGCCAAGGCGACAAAGGCGCTGGTGACGGCGCTGAGCGCGCCGACCGCGTCGGGCAAGCTCTATGAAGTAGATATGCGGCTCAGACCCTCGGGGCGGCAGGGGCCGGTCGCCACGGGGTTGGAGGCGTTTCGGCAGTATCAGATGACCGAGGCCTGGACCTGGGAACATATGGCGCTGACCCGGGCCCGGTCGGTGGCCGGTGCGCCCGAGCTGATGGCCGATATCGAAGCGGTGCGCCGGGATGTTTTGGCTGCCGAGACGACAGCCGAAACCGTCTTGCGGGACACCGCCGAGATGCGGAGCCGACTGCAGGCGGCGGGGCGGGGCGGCGATACGTGGTCGGTGAAAGGTGGCACCGGTGGCGCGCAAGAGATCGAGCTTCTGGCTCAGGCTGCAGCCTTGGCGGCGGGCGACCCGGCGCGCGAGGTCGCCGGGCAGATTACGGCGGCTGAACGGCTTGGTTGGCTGTCGAGGTCGGCGGGGAAGCGCTCCGCGATGCCTACCGGCTCTTTACCCGGGTTCAGCAGGCCACCCGGCTTTTGACCGACCAGGCCCTTGACCTGGAGGAGATCGGCGTTGGCGGGCGAGCGTTTCTCTGCCAGACGACGGAGACCGACACGATCGAGGCCTTGACGAGAATGCTTGACGCGGCCCGGTCGGAGGCGGCACTGATCGTTGCAGGCATCTTGCCCGAGACGGGTGCAGAGACAGGAACATCCACATGAGCAAACCCGGCGACGCCAATGATCCGAAAGGCCTGATCCGTGAGGCGTATTTGATCGATGGGATCACCCTGCCAGAATGCCGCTCGATCTTCATGGATTGGGCCTTGAGCCTGGCCGCGCCGGACCCGCGGGCGGCCATAGAAATCCTTTTGGCGCGCCATGGTGTTGGCCATGACGATCACCCGATGACCGAGGTCCTAAAGGCCGGACGTGCGGCCCCACCTGCGACCAAACGTCGGGGCGGGCGCGCCGCCCGTCTTGAGAACGGCTGAGCCATGAAGGATCACAGAAGCATGTCTGCGATCGGGCGGCTGATTTTTGCGGCGCTTTTGGCGGTGATGCCGGTTTCCGCGCTCGCGCAAGACCGGACGCCTGGCGTCTTCGACGATTATGATGCCATGCGCGCCACCTTGGACAGGTTGGTCATGTCTCGCGCGGTGTCGGAACTCCTGGCCGCTTTTGGCGGAAGCGATGAGATGTCGCCACAAGATGTCATCGCGGTCGAGGCCCAGTTGCGCGGGTTCTATCCCAATGATTTTGTGGACGGGGCCGTGATGCAAGATGGCTCCATGTCGAATGGATTCCAGCAGCAGATCATCGCCTATTGGGACAATGAGTTCAATTATATCTATGTGCATTTGCTTCTGCACGACCGAGGTGATGATTTGGTGGCGATCCGTATGGGATTTAACACCGATATCAACGTGTTTTTGCCGCTGTTCTAACCCGATAGGCGCGCGGCCTGCGATCCGCGCTCGCGATAGGGGGTCGTGTCGTAATGCGCCCGATAGCATTTTGAGAAATGCGACGGAGATGCAAAGCCACATGCCAGCGCCACATTGATCACGCTCATATCGGTCTGCATCAGGAGGTTCCGCGCTTTCGCCAGTCGCAACTCCATGTAATAGCGCTTGGGAGAGCGGTTCAGGTAGCGCCGGAACAGGCGTTCCAATTGCCGGGTCGACATGCCGACATCGCTGGCCAGAACCGACGGGCTGATCGGGTCTTCGATATTCTGCTCCATCATCCGAATGACCTGGCTGAGCTTCGGATGGCGCACGCCGATCCGGGTTGGGATCGAGAGGCGTTGGGTGTCTTGATCGGTGCGGATCGAGGTGTAGATCAACTGATCGGCGACCAAATTGGCCAACTCCTCGCCATGATCGGTGGCGATGATTTTCAGCATCAGGTCAATTGAGGCCGTGCCACCTGCCGTCGTGATCCGGTTGCCATCAATCACAAAGACCGATTTGGTCAGCGCCACATCCTCGAATTCTTCGGTGAAGCTGTCTTGGTTTTCCCAATGGATCGTGGCGCGTTTGCCATCCAAAAGCCCGGCCTTGGCGAGCGAGTAGCCCGCGGTGCACAGCCCGCCGATGACTGGCCCTTTGCGCGCTTCCCGGCGGAGCCAGTTTAGAAGCCGCTTATTCGTCGCCCCCTGCACGTCAATGCCACCGCAGAGCAAAACGATGTCATCGCGCCCGACCTCTTCGAGATCGTGATCGAGCTTGTAGCCAATCCCGGCGCTGCAATAGACCATCTCGCCGCCTTCGCCAGCGAGGGACCATTCATAGAGCGTCTCGCCCGCCATGCGGTTGGCGATCCGCAATGCCTCCACCGCGCAGGAGAAGCAGAGCATGGTAAACTGGTCCAGCAGCACGAACACATAGCGTTTCGGCTGGTTCGGCACGCCGTTTTTCAGGCTGGGCATGCGCCGGTCCCTTTCTTCCTCCCATCCGGGCCAATCGACGGCCCGATTTGATAGCGAAACCACCATTTGCGAGTCTTGGCAATCCCCGATAGCGCTAAAAAAAGGCCATTGGATGCACCGCCGGACATGCCTATAAGCGTGTCGGTGAGCGATGTAGGAGGCTGTCATGACAGCGGCACAAGGCTGGAGCAAATCGGATTGGCGTGCGAAACCGCGGGTTCAGATGCCGGATTATCCCGACCAGGCGGCATTGGCCGCGGTTGAGGCGCAGCTTGGGAATTATCCGCCGCTGGTTTTTGCCGGTGAGGCGCGGCGGTTGAAATCGGAACTGGCGGCTGTCTCGCGCGGCGAGGCGTTTTTGCTGCAAGGCGGGGATTGCGCCGAAAGCTTTGCCGAGTTCAGTGCCGATACGATCCGCGACACGTTCCAGGTGATGCTGCAAATGGCGATGGTGCTGACCTATGGCGCGAAAGTGCCGGTGGTGAAGGTCGGTCGGATGGCGGGCCAGTTTGCCAAGCCACGTTCGGCCCCGACCGAGGTTGTCGGCGGCGTAGAGCTGCCCAGCTATCGCGGCGACATCATCAACGAGCTGGATTTCACACCCGAGTCGCGGATTCCCGATCCGGCGAAAATGCTGCAGGCCTATACGCAGGCAGCCGCGTCGCTGAACCTGCTGCGCGCGTTTTCGACCGGTGGTTTTGCCGATATGCACCGGGTGCATTCCTGGACGCTTGGCTTCACGGATGGGGCAGGGGCCGAGAAATATCGCGATATCGCAACCCGAATTCAGGACACGATTGATTTCATGGCTGCGGCGGGCATCGATGGCGGGACGACCCATGAATTCTCGACCGTCGATTTCTATACCAGCCATGAGGCGTTGCTTCTGGAATACGAAGAAGCGCTGGCGCGGGTCGATTCGACCACCGGGCTGCCGCTGGCCGGGTCGGGCCACATGATCTGGATCGGGGATCGGACGCGGCAACCCGATGGGGCCCATGTGGAGTTCGCGCGCGGCGTTCAAAATCCGATTGGTCTGAAATGCGGGCCGTCGACTTCGGCAGAGGATTTGAAAGTGTTGATGGCGAGGCTGAACCCGGAGAACGAAGCCGGACGACTGACCCTGATCGCGCGGTTCGGTGCCGGTAAAGTTGGTGAGCATCTCCCCCGTCTGATCAAGGCGGTTCAGGAGGAAGGTGCCAATGTCGTTTGGTCCTGTGACCCGATGCATGGCAACACGGTCAAGGCGAACTCCGGTTATAAGACGCGGTTCTTCAACGCGATCTTGCAGGAGATTCAGGAGTTCTTTGCGATCCACCGTGCCGAGGGGACTGTACCCGGCGGCGTGCATTTCGAGATGACGGGTAAAGACGTAACCGAGTGCACTGGCGGCGTGCGCGCGGTGACCGATGAGGATTTGTCGGATCGATATCACACGGCCTGCGACCCTCGGTTGAACGCCAGCCAGTCACTTGAATTGGCCTTCTTGGTGGCCGAAGAGCTGTCGGCCGGTCGCGAGGCGAAACGCGCCGTCGGATAACGTGAGGGAAAGAGACAGAAGGCTCGGGGTCCGCGACGTGCTTCGAGCCTTTTTTGTGTCGATCGCATTGAGGATGCCGTCAGCCGCGAGGCGGCTAGCGTGTTAACCTTTACATCGCGGCCATCGCGAATTGGTTAATCGCGCGTGGTCAGATCGCTAGTCCTTGCCGCCTTTGACGACCCGCAAAATGGGTCTCTTGTCAGATGTGATCGGTGGTGGTGGTGTCCAGGGGGCCGGGGCTTCGGCCAATCCCGATGCGCCATCATATTGTGTCCCCAGAGCGGGGCGGCCTGCGCGCAAGGGTGTCACGTTTGTCCGACGCAAGCGGAAGCGGCGGGGGGCTGCCCGATCACCCCTTCGGTGACAAGCACCCCAAGCGCGCGGCTGATTTCCCCATCGATATTGCGCAGGGGAAGAAGCGCCATCCACCCATCCAGCGGCGCGCGCCCTTCAGCATCGGATATCAGTCCCAAATCCAAACGACACGGTCCGGTGAAGACGGTTTCCACATGCTCCATCAAAGACTTACGCTCACTCAGCTCAAAAATAGCATGGAACGGCATGCCGCGGACGTCCAGACCCATCAACTCGTTTACATGGGTTCCCGAAAGGCGGAACCGCACCGCGTCTGGGCGGGCGCGATCAAGGATGAAGGTATGGCTTAAGGCTTCCGAAATCTCGCGCGTATCGATATCGGACCGGTTGGGCACATCCCGAGAGGCCCGGAGACGATCCCAGTACTCAATCACGTCACGTATCGTCGGATGCGCCATCGTATGCTTTCGCTGCCAGCGGGCAACGACATTCTCGCTCGCCGTCTGTATCCCACACCGCGCGCGCCTCATCTCACGCCCTCCCAATGGGATCGTCGCGTTGTGAAGCGATCACAGAATGTGTTAACGCTAGCCACGAAATCCTTACCCAAATCTTAACAACTGAATAAAATTCTACGGGCATGGGGGACAAAATCCTAAATGGTTAACTCAATGACTGGCTATGCGGTACGCGAAGGAAGTGCGCCGGGGCAGGTGTGGTCCTGGGAAATGCGTAGTGTGAATGCCAAAGGTTTGGACCTGCGGTTGCGCTTGCCAGAGCGCATGGGCGCGCTTGAAACCGCCTTGCGGAAACGGCTTGGCGCGGCGCTTGGGCGCGGCAGTGTTAGCCTCTCGTTGAAATTGGCGCGCGCGCCTGGCGCTGCGACGCAGGCCGTCGATCAAGCCGCACTGACTTCAGCGCTCGCCGCGATGGCGGAGGCGACCCGGGCGGCAGAGGCGGTTGGCTTGGTGATTGCGGAGGCGACGCCGACAGATGTTTTGGCGATGCCAGGCGTTTATGATGCCCGCGGCGCGGACCCAGAACCACCGGCTCTTGAGGTGTTGCTGGAGGATTTCGATGCGCTTTTGGCGGCGTTTCAGACCATGCGGGCCAATGAAGGTCTTGCGCTGGATGCGGTGCTGACCCGGCAGTTGGGCGAGATGGACGAGTTGATCGAGGCGGCCGCAACACGTGCCGTGGCTCGGCAGGAGAAGGCGGCCCAGGCTTTTCGGGAGAATGTGGCCAAGCTGATCGAGGCGGCCGAGGGCCTGGACGAGTCGCGACTGGCGCAAGAGTTGGCGCTGTTGGCGGTGAAAGCGGACGTGACCGAAGAGATTGATCGCCTACGCGCGCATGTGGTGGCGGCGCGCGAATTACTGACGACCGAGGGGCCGGTGGGCCGGAAGCTCGACTTTCTGATGCAGGAGTTCAACCGCGAGGCCAATACGCTGTGTTCCAAATCTTCGGATACCGAACTGACGCGCATCGGGCTTGACCTGAAAGTGCTGATCGATCAGATGCGCGAACAAGTTCAAAACGTGGAATAAAGATGCCGCTTCAAACCCGCCGTGGATTGCTGATCATCCTGTCCTCGCCCTCGGGTGCCGGGAAAACGACCCTGGCGCGTAGGTTGATGGCCTGGGATCCGAGCTTGAGTTTTTCGATCTCCGCGACGACGCGGCCTGCGCGCCCAGGTGAGGTCGATGGGCAGCATTATCATTTTCTGAGCGAAATGGCGTTCAAGAAATTGGTGGCTGACAACGCCATGCTGGAACACGCGTTTGTCTTCGGCAATTTCTATGGCAGCCCCTTGGCGCCGGTGGCCGAGGCCATCGATGAGGGGCGTGACGTGCTGTTCGATATCGATTGGCAGGGGGCGCAGCAGATCAAGACCTCGGCGCTTCGCGATCATGTCCTATCGATCTTCATTCTGCCGCCCTCGATAGCCGAGCTGAAACGGCGATTGGAGGCGCGGGGGCAGGACGATGCCGAGACCATCGCGAAACGGATGCAGAAAAGCTGGGATGAGATCAGCCATTGGGATGGCTATGATTACGTGCTGATCAACGAGGACTTGGACGCAACCGAAGCGAAACTGAAACAGATTGTCGAGGCGGAGCGGTTGAAGCAGGCGCAGCAACCTGGTCTGCAAGGGCATGTGCGGATGTTGCATGACCAGTTCGAGGAGGGCCGGGGATGATTTATGCGCTTGACGGGATTGCCCCGGAAATTGCCGAGGATACATGGGTCGCGCCCGATGCGAATGTGATTGGCCGGGTCGTGCTCGAAGCCGGCGCGAGTGTCTGGTTTGGTTGCACGATCCGCGGGGATAACGAGGAAATCCGGATCGGTGCGGGCTCGAACGTGCAGGAGAACTGCGTTTTTCATACCGATCCGGGTTGTCCTCTGACCATCGGGGCGGATTGCACGATTGGTCATAAGGCGATGCTACATGGCTGCACAATTGGCGATGGGTCGCTGATCGGGATGGGGGCTACGGTTTTGAATGGCGCCAAGATCGGGCGCGGCTGTTTGGTCGGTGCTGGGGCCTTGGTGACCGAGGGCAAAGAGATCCCTGATGGCAGCTTGGTGATGGGCGCACCAGGCAAGGTGGTACGGGCGCTTGACGAGGCGGCGACGGCAGGGCTTTTGGCCTCAGCCGAGCATTACCGACAGAATATGCGGCGGTTCCGGGCCGGGTTGGTGCCGCTGTCTTAGACCTGGATGTCGAGCCCGGTCTCGCCGACGCGCACCCGCGGGCCGCGCCCGATGGCAAAGGCCGTATCCCTCAGGAGAAGAAATTGCACCTCCGCAGGGCGGACATCCGCCGTTTCCGATGGATGCTCTAAGAGTTGCCAAAGCGCGCGGTCTGCGGTGAGCCTTGGCCCTTCGGCGGTGACATGCAGCCCCGTCTCACCTAGCGTAACGGTGATGTCGCCCCCCATCGGCAAGGCAGTCTCGGCACAGTTCAGCATCAAAAACGCGAGTTTGACGTCCAGCCGTGGCATTGCCTCAGTCGGCGTCCACGTGACACGCAGCCGCCCGGTGGCGTGCAGGCCAGACAGGATGTCATCGATTTCCCGGCGGCTGATCGTTTGGTCGGCGCAGGCCGCCCCAAACGCGATCCGAAAAAATCGAATGCGGGCCAGGGCATCCTTGACCGCATCCGTGATCAGCGCCATCTCTGGGCCATCGGTGCTGCCGGTCATACCTAGGAGCTCGACGCCGTTGCCAATGGCGCCAAGCGGGTTCACGAGATCATGGCAAAGTCGCGAGCCAACCAGCGCGGCCACATCTTCGGGCGGAAAAATCGGTCTGTCCTCCATTTGCGGAGCCTCTACATGTCGGATGATCTAAATGCGATTTTGGAGCCGGGTATGATTGTCCGCCACCCGGATCGGTCCGATTGGGGGCGCGGGCAGGTGCAGTCAAATATCGGGGGCAAAATCACTGTGAATTTCGAGCATACCGGAAAGGTTGTCATGGACGGCACGCGCGTTGGGCTGATCATAGACGTCCTCTCGTAAAGCTCGAGCGATAATCGTTACAGTAAAAACCGGATGGTTAACCAAACCCTAACATGTCAGGGGTCGGCGGCAAAGTGCCGACTGGGCGCATGCTTGCGTTCGCAGGCGGCTTTGGTAAACCCGCGCGAGACGAGGGCTGAGGACGCATATGCAAATCGATGACGGTCATTTCGAGGTGCGTTTGGCGACCGATGCGGAGGATCTTCGGGCCGCGCAACGCTTGCGATACGAGGTGTTTGTGGGCGAATTGGGCGGCGATGGCCCGCTTGTCGATCATCAGGCTCGGTTGGAGCAGGACCGGTTCGATCCGTATTTCGATCATCTGATGTTGCTGGATCATCGCCGTGCGGCGGGTGATCAGGTTGTCGGTGTGTATCGGTTGATGGGCGATGCGCAGGCCCGGGCCGCCGGGCAATTCTATACCGAAGATGAGTATGATTTGCAGGTGCTGAAGAGATCGGGTCGTCGGTTGTTGGAGTTGGGCCGATCTTGTTTGCATGCCGAGTATCGCGGCGGCAGCGCGATGATGCATCTTTGGAACGGATTGGCGGCTTATGTATCGGCGCGCGAGATCGAGGTGATGTTTGGGGTCGCGTCATTCCACGGCACTGATATCGCACCCTTGGCGCAACCGCTTTCGTTTTTGCATCATCGCCACCTGGCACCGACCGATATCCGTGTTCGAGCCCGGGCCGAAGCGTTTCTGCGCATGGATTTGGTGCCAGAGGATCAACTGGATCGCCCTGCGGCCACGCGCGCGATCCCGTCTTTGATCAAAGCCTACTTGCGGCTTGGCGGGTTTGTGGGCGACGGTGCGTTTATCGACCGGCCCTTCAATTGTGTCGATGTCTGTTTGATTATGGACACGGCGCGGATGTCTGACCGGCATCGGGCGATCTACCAAAAAGGCGCATCGGCGTGAGCACCTGGTATGGCGAGGCCCCGCCGCCACCGCCGCGCGCATTGGGCGCGCGTGAGTGGTTGCGCGTGGCGCGCCGGGGCGCGCCGCTTCTGCTGCTTTTGGCTATCTGTTTTCCGTTGCTCCTCTTGCTGCGGGTGCCTGAGCGCTGGCTCTTTGGACTGACCCGACCGGTCACGCCGTATATCACGCAGTTTGTCTGTATCTGGGCCTGCTGGTTGGTTGGCTTGCCACGGCATGTCAGCGGTCAGCCGATGACCGGGCCGGGGGCCTATGTGTCGAACCATGTCAGTTGGCTCGACATTTTTGTGCTGAATGCCTGCAAACGGCTGTATTTCGTGGCGAAAGCCGAAGTGCGGGGCTGGGGAGGGATTGGTTGGCTGGCGCGGGGCACGGGAACGGTGTTCATCAATCGGCGGCGCGGTGATGCCCGGACGCAGCAGGCCGTGTTTGAGGATCGCTTGATCGCGGGCCACAAGCTGCTGTTCTTTCCAGAGGGAACATCGACCGACGGGCAGCGCGTTTTGGATTTTAAATCAACGCTTTTCTCGGCGTTCTTCACAGATCGGTTGCGGGACGTCTTGCAAGTGCAGCCGGTATCTCTGCGCTATGCTGCGCCGGCAGGAGCGGAGGCGCGGTACTACGGCTGGTGGGGCGATATGGAGTTCGGGGACAACCTGCTGCAGATCCTCGCCACGCCACGCCATGGTGCAGTGTATGTGACCTATTATCCGCCGCTGCATGTGGCCGATTTTTCAGATCGCAAAGCTTTGGCACGAGCCTGCGAGATGGCCGTGCGGTCGGGGGTCAGCGAAGCGGCGCTGTCAAACGGGTAAGCGCGGCACTGGCATCCTCTTCGCGCCAGATCTCCTCACCGATGGCGAAGAAATCGGTGACGGGCGCGAGAGTTTCGATCAGATCGGTGTCCAAAGCGCCTTCGGCGACCACGGGCAATTCGATCATTTCCGACCACCAGGCGAACAGATCCTTCTCAGCCTTGCTGCCATCGCCCAGGGCGCTGTCGCCAACGGGACCAAAGGCGATGTAATCCGCGCCAGCTTCGCCCGCCGACATGCCGTCATGGGAGGAGGTGCTGCAAAACGCGCCAACAATCGGGTCGTCGCCGAGCTCTTTCCGGGTCTTACGCACCGACCGTGCGGCATCGGTCAGATGCACGCCATCGAGGCCCAAAGTTTGGACCAGTTGCAGATGGGCGGTGATCACAATCGGTACATCGCGGGCATGAGCCACCTCGCGAAGCGCATCGGCGGCGCGAGCGACTAGAGTTTCGTCATGGCTTGCCAGGGTCAGGCGGAGGCAGGCGATCTCGAACCGGTCGAGGACCGAGGCCAAGCGCGGCGCGAAAACCTCCGGCTCGAAAGCTGGGGGCGTGATCAGATAGAGTTGCGGGGTCTCGGTCATGGGGGCGTCCTCGGGCGTCGCGTTGCGGGGTGATAGCGCGCGGGGGCGACGCGAACAATGGGGGGATTGCATGGCCGGTGGGGCCGCACTAGACGAGCGCCATGACCCAGCCTGTTTTCATTTTGGTCCGCCCGCAGATGGGCGAGAATATCGGTGCCGCCGCACGCGCGATGTGGAATTTCGGCCTTGATCAGATGCGGGTGGTTGGCCCGCGCGATGGCTGGCCGAATGAACGCGCCGTCGCGCTGGCGAGTGGGGCCGGGCGGCTCTTGGATCAGGCGGGGCTTTGCCAGAGCGTGCCGGAGGCGATCCGCGACTGCACGTATGTCTTTGCCACCACGGCGCGGGCGCGAGGCTTGACCAAGCCGATTGTGACGCCGGAGCGCGCCATGGAGCAGGCCCGGGCGATCCAGGCCGAGGGCGGCAAGGTCGGCGTGCTCTTCGGGCCGGAGCGGGCGGGGTTGGAGAATGAAGATATCGTTCTGGCCAATGCCACGATTTCCGTACCGGTGAACCCGGAGTTCCCCTCGCTCAACCTGGCGCAATGTGTGCTCTTGACCGCCTATGAATGGCGGCGGCAGGGCGTGGATGTGGCGCCTGAGGTGATGGAGATGGCGGGGACCGAGTTTGCCAGCGGGTTGGAGCTTGAGAAGCTGGGCGATCATTTCGAGGAGCGGCTGGAGGAGGCGGGGTTTTTCTTTCCCTCGACCAAGGCCGAGGGGATGAAGGTCAATCTGCGCAATCTTTGGGGGCGGCTGCCGTTGACCCGGGCGGATGTGCAGATTTTCCACGGTGTGATGCGGCAAATGGTGCGGTGGGCGGAGAAGCGGCGGGATTAGCCGTGATGCGCGCCCGACGGGCCCTGGCCCGGCGGCGGTCGCAGGCTGCGCCTGCTTATGGGCTTTGAGGGACGTGGAGAGAGGCCGCCGGGCATTGCGCGGCCTGGCTGAGTTCGGGAGCCTCCGGCGGGGATATTTGGGAAGCAGAGAAGCCCAAGGGCCGTGACAGGGTGCCGCGTTTGCTTGAAGGCGATTGGGGCTTGGGATAGCTCTGTCGGCAAGATGTGAGAGGGTGAGGCGCAAGGCATGAGCCGCAGTATTTTCGAAGAGGTGAGCGAGACGCAGAAACCGGCGGCGACACCGGGCGGCGTGAGCGGCGGGCGTGGGCGCGGGCGGGCGTTGGTCCGGGCCTGGCTGATGGTGCTTTTTGCGCTGGTGGTGGTGATGATCGCGGTGGGCGGGCTGACCCGGCTGACCGATAGTGGGCTTTCGATCACCGAATGGGCGCCGCTGTCGGGCGCGATCCCGCCATTGAGTGCAGAGGCCTGGGACGCGGAGTTCGAGGCCTATCGGGCGATCCCGGAGTATCAGTTGCAGAACCAGGGGATGAGCCTGGCCGAGTTCAAGGTGATCTATTGGTGGGAATGGGGTCATCGGCAGTTGGGCCGGGTGATTGGCCTGGTTTGGGCGCTTGGATTTGTTGGGCTTTTGGCGACGCGGAATGTGCCGACGGGGTGGACCGGGCGGCTGCTGCTCTTGGGGGCGCTTGGCGGGCTGCAAGGCGCGATTGGCTGGTGGATGGTGTCGTCAGGCTTGGAAGCCGGGATGCTGGACGTGGCGTCTTATCGGTTGGCGATCCATCTGGGCTTGGCGTTCCTGATCCTGGCGCTGATCGCTTGGTATGTGATGGCGCTTGGTCGGGACGAAGCGGCGCTGATGCAGGCGCGGCGCTCGGGCGATAAGCGGTTGAAGGGGATGGCGACCGGGGTCTTGCATCTGACCTTTCTGCAAATCCTCATCGGGGCCTTGGTCGCGGGGATCGATGCGGGGCGGAATTTCATTGACTGGCCACTGATGGCCGGCGGCTTCACACCGCCGGATATGTGGGTGTTGGAGCCGGTTTGGCGGAACCTGTTTGAGAATGACGGGACGGTGCAGTTTTTCCACCGGATCGTCGGCTATCTGCTGTTCATCTTTGGTGTCGCGGTTTGGTGGATGGCGCGTCGTTCGGCCCTTGTCGCGACCAAGCGGGCGTTTGATTGGGTGGCGGTGATGCTGTTGGGGCAGATGGTGTTGGGCATCATTACGGTCATGCATTCGTCACCTTGGTATTTGGCGATTTTGCATCAGTTCGGCGCGGTCGTGTTGGTGGTTCTGGTGCTGCGCGCCCGGTTCCTCAGCTTGTACCCCTTGCCGCAATCGGTTCGAGGAGCAGGCGCATGAGCGCGATGGACGATCTCACGGCGTTTCAACGTCAGACGGAAGCTTTGGCGCAAGTCATGGGGCGGCTGAGTTGGGACCAGGAAACTATGATGCCCGAGGGCGCAGTTGCGCAGCGCGGCGAGGAACTGGCCGCGTTGGAGGGGGTGCTGCACAGCCGTCGGGTCGATGCGCGGGTCGCCGATTGGTTGGCGACGGCCAAACCAGAGACAGAGGCGGATGTGGCGCAGATCCGGTTGATCCGCCGCGCGTATGACCGGGCGGCGAAAGTGCCGGCGGACCTATCGGCGGCCATCGTTCGAGCCACGGCGCTGGCCCATGGCGTGTGGGCCGAGGCTCGGGCCAAGGAAGACGTAGCGTCGTTTTTGCCGGTGCTGCGTGAGATCTTGACGCTTCGTCAGGAAGAGGCGGCGGCGCTTTCGGGCGATGGCGATGCGTATGACGCGCTGCTCCAGGATTACGAGCCGGGGATGAGCGGCGCGGCGTTGGAGGAGATGTTTGGCGCGCTTCGGCCGCGCTTGGTGGCATTAAGAGCCGCGGTGGCTGAGAGCGGCTATGATCCGGTGCCGCTTGAAGGGGTGTTCTCGAAAGAGCAGCAGCTTGCCCTGACCCATGAATTGGCCGCGGCCTTTGGCTATGATTTCAACCATGGCCGGATCGACGAGGCAGTGCATCCGTTCAGTTCAGGCAGTGCCGCCGATGTGCGGATCACCACGCGGGTGGATGAGCGTGAGCCCTTTGGCTGCCTCTATTCGACAATCCATGAGGTCGGCCACGCAACTTATGAACAAAACATCGCGCCGGAGTTCCGCCTGACCAGTCTGGGGCAGGGCGTGTCGATGGGCGTGCATGAGAGCCAGAGCCGGATCTACGAAAACCAACTGGCGCGGAGCCGAGCCTTCACCGGCTGGCTCTATGGCCGAATGGTCGACCGGTTCGGCGCGCTGAATGTCGACGGCGAAGAGGCATTTCATGCCGCTGTGAACCGGGTGCAGCCGGGATATATCCGCACCGAGGCGGACGAGGTGCATTATAATCTGCATATTCTGATGCGGTTTGACCTAGAGCGCGCGCTTTTGGCGGGCGATCTGGCGGTCAGTGATCTGGAGGCGGCCTGGAATGACCGGTTTGAGGCCGATTTCGGCGTGGCGGTGGACAAGCCGTCAAACGGGATGTTGCAGGATGTGCATTGGTCCGCGGGCCTGATCGGCTATTTCCCGACCTATTCTTTGGGCAATGTCTATGCGGGATGCCTGCACGCGGCGCTTCGGCGTGATCTGCCGGAACTGGACACGGATTTGGCGTGCGGGGATCTGCGCGCGGCGACGGGCTGGTTGAAAGAGCGTTTGCAGCAATATGGCGGACTTCGGTCGCCACGCGAGACGATCGAGCACGCCATTGGTGGAGAGATCAGCGAAGCGCCACTTCTTGATTATCTGGAAGACAAGTTCACGGCCATCTACAGGGCCTGAAGACGGAGGTCGCCTAGGTCTCGGTGCTTCAGATCGGTAAAGGATAACTCGAAACGGGCTCGATCGCTATTTGGTCCGCCCTGCCAGATAGCCGCGCACGGCAGGCCGAGGCACCATCCATTATCCCTGTTCTTAGAATAGGTTAGGGGGTGTCTTTCCAGTCCGGGTCGCGCTTTTCTAGAAACGCGGCAATGCCTTCGGCGGTGTCGTCTTCCAGCATGTTTTCGACCATCACCGCGCCGGTTTGAGCATAGGCCGAGGCGATGGGTTGCTCGATTTGCTCATAAAACGCGCGTTTGCCGATCCGGACGGCGCTGCCCAGCTTGCTGGCGATCGTTTCGGCCAGCTCCATCGTTTCTTGTTCCAGAGCTTCTGAATGCACGGATTTGTTGATCAACCCGAGTTCTGCCGCGCGATTGGCATAGATGAAGCGCCCGGTTGTCAACATCTCGAACACGTGTTTGCGCGACACATTGCGGGAAAGTGCGACCATCGGCGTCGAGCAGAAGAGACCAATATTGACGCCGTTCACACCGAAGCGTGTGTCGTCCGCCGCTATGGCCAGATCGCAAGAGGCCACCAGTTGACAGCCCGCGGCGGTGGCGATGCCGTGCACTTGCGCGATGACTGGTTGCGGCAGGCGCGGGATCATCAGCATCACTTCGGTACAGCGGTCGAAGAGATCGCGGATCGCGCGGGCGCCCTTGTCGGGCGCTTGCCGTTTGGTGCGCAGCTCTTTCAAGTCATGCCCGGCGCAAAAGGCTTTACCCGTCCCGCGCAGGATCACCACGCGCTGGCCGGCGTCATGCATCAGGGCCGAGAACTCCTCGTTCAATCGGGCCAGCATCGCGTCACTCAACGCATTCAAACTGTCCGGGCTGTTCAATGTCAGCCGTGTAATCGCCCCGATATCTTCTCGGATTAAAATCTGCTCGGTCACCTGCACGCTCCCTTGCCAAGCCCCTGAAAACACGCGAACCCTAGGGCGAAACGAGGGGAGAGGGCAATGGCATTGGCGATGGACCGGGCGGCGCTGCAGGCGTTTTTGACGGCGGAATTCCCGCAAGTGGCAGACATGTTCCGTGTCGAAGAGGTCGATGACAGCCTGCTACGGGTCCGGTTGATCGTGGGCGAGGAGCATCTGCGACCCGGTGGCACGGTCTCGGGTCCAACGATGTTTTCGCTCGCTGATGTGGGCGTCTATCTGGCGATCCTGGCGCGGATTGGGCCGAAGGCGCTCGCCGTCACCACGAATTGCTCGATCGATTTCATGCGGAAACCTGCAGCAGGTGTCGATCTGCTTTGCGATACGGTTTTGTTGAAGCTGGGAAGGGTGTTGGCCGTTGGCGACTGTCGGATTTACTCCGAAGGGGATGATCGGCCCGTCGCGCGCGCCTCGCTGACCTATTCGATCCCACCGGAGCGCTAGCGGCACTTCTCTCCGTCCGGTTTGGTGTCTGGTCTTACCCGAACAGACGCATGTGCGCGCTTTCCTAGGGTTGATCTATATCAATGCCAATGGTTGGCGTTGCGTATTACCCCCAAGCTGAAGGGAATTCTTGTAGTTTTGGGGGAGAGGGCGGATGACGGACCAACCTGATTTTGAAACACGCCGAAAGCTTCTGGGCTTGATGGCCGCTGGCGGGGCTGTCGCGGCGTTGCCGAAAGGCGAGGGGGCGCAGGCCCAGACGGTGCAGAGCAGCGCCCGGATTGTGATCTTGGGGGCCGGGGCCGCCGGGACGGCGCTGGCCAATCGGCTGCACAATAGGGTTGATGGGGCGCAGATCACCATCATTGATCCGCGCGTGCGGCATCTCTATCAGCCAGGCTTCACGCTCATCGCCGCCGGTTTGCGCCCGTCATCCTATTCGGTCTCGGCAACCGCTGACTGGCTGCCGCGCGGCATCACCTGGATCGAAGGTTCGGCCACCAACATCGATGCGGAGACGCAGCAGGTAAGCACCTCAACCGGCGAGACGGTTGGCTATGACTATCTGATCGTCGCGACAGGTTTGGAGTTGCATTACGAGGGCATCGAGGGGATGTCCCGCGATCTCATTGGCCAAAACGGGATTGGGTCGGTCTATGCCGGGCCAGAAGAGGCCGCGACCACCTGGAGCCTGATGGATCAGTTCACCGATGAGGGCGGTGTCGGGCTTTTCACCCGGCCCAATACGGGTATGAAATGCGCTGGTGCGCCGCTTAAATACACCTTCCTCACCGATGATCATGCGCGGCGCAAAGGAACGCGCGGGCAGACCGAGATCATCTATTGCGCCCATTCCTCGACCTTGTTCGGTGTGCCGATCGTCAATGAGAAGGTCCGGATGCTCTATGAGCGCCAGGGGTTTGAGACGCGGTATAACCGGGTGATGACGGCGATTGATCCGGGCCGGAAGGTTGCGACTTTCAGCACGGAAGATGGCGGCAGCGAAGAGATCGGGTTCGATTTCACCAATGTGATCCCGCCGATGCGTGCCCACCAGGTGATCCGCGACAGTGGCCTGTCTTGGCAAACCGGGGCGAGTGGTGAACAGGGCTGGGTCGAGGTCGATCAATACACGCTCCGCCACACCCGCTATGACAATGTCTTTGCCGCGGGTGATGTGGCTGGCGTGCCGAAAGGCAAGACGGCGGCCAGCGCCAAATGGCAGGTCGCAGTGCTCGAAGACCAATTGGTGGCACAGATCGAAGGCCAAGAGAGTGACCATCTCTATAACGGCTATACATCCTGCCCACTGATCACGCGGGTCGGGCGCGCGATGTTGGTCGAGTTCGACTATAACAACAATCTGGTTCCGAGCTTCCCCGGCCTGATCGCGCCGCTGGAAGAGCTTTGGGTCAGTTGGCTGATCAAAGAGATCGGGTTGAAAGCCACCTATAACGCGATGCTGCGCGGCCGAGCTTAAAAAGGGAGGGAAGCGATATGGAAAACCCGACGATTGGAAACTTCATCGCCGTCTTCGAAGAGATGTTCGGCCGTGGCCTCTTTTGGGCGCTTGTGGCACTGGCCGTGATCATCACGCTGGCGTATCTCTATGTGCTGATCCGCGATCGGGCGGTGAGTTGGCGCAAATTCCTTCTGGCGCAGCTGGCGATGCCCGTGGGGGCGGTTGCGGCGGTTTGGTTCGTATTGGTGATCACCAAGTCGCGGCTGGCCGATATCGGCGGGCCGATCGATGTCATCATCGTACTGGGAATCGGTGCATTGGGTGCGGTTGGGGCCGCGATTCTGGTCTATACCGCCCAATCGCTGATCAAGGGTCCGGAGCGCGTGCAATAAACGCTCCGGCAAGAGGTTCCGGACAGAATCTTTTGGGGTAAAATAATACCCTAGTAGCAAGTATCTGTTTTGTAATGATTTTGTCCGGAACACCGCTCTTGACGTGGAATGTCACTTCGGTAAAACGGCGCCATCCCGATGGGCGCCGGATTTCGCGCCCGCGATCTCGTCTTCCGAAGGACAAAGACACATGAAAACCTTTTCTGCCACCCCGGCGGATATCGACAAGCAGTGGATCTTGATCGACGCCGAAGGCGTTGTTCTGGGCCGTCTCGCCTCGATCATCGCCATGCGGTTGCGCGGCAAACACAAGCCGTCATTCACCCCCTCGATGGATATGGGCGACAATGTCATCGTCATCAACGCCGATAAGGTGCAGTTGACCGGCAAGAAACGCGACAAGCCGAACTATTGGCACACCGGTTATCCGGGTGGGATCAAGTCCCGCACCACCGGCCAAATCCTCGATGGTGACTATCCCGAGCGTGTTGTGACCCAAGCGGTCAAGCGCATGCTGCCGGGCGGCAAACTGAGCCGTCAGCAAATGACCCATCTGCGCGTCTATGCCGGCACCGAGCATCCGCATGAGGCGCAAGCGCCGACCGTGCTGGATGTGAAATCCATGAATCCTAAAAACACGCGGAGCGCATGAGCATGGCCGAGACACTGACATCGCTCGACGAGCTGAAAGGCGCCGTGGAAGAGGGCGTTGTGCCCGCTCCCGAAGCCACCCTGATCACCGAAACCGAAGTCACCCGCGAACCTGTGCGTGACGCGCTTGGCCGCTCCTATGCCACCGGCAAACGGAAAGATGCGGTTGCCCGCGTTTGGATCCGCCCCGGCTCCGGCAAAGTCATCGTCAATGGCAAGGACCAGAGCGAGTATTTCGCCCGTCCGGTGCTGCAAATGATCCTGCGCCAGCCCTTCACCGTTGCCGGTCGCGAAGACCAGTTCGACGTGATGGCCACGGTCAAAGGCGGCGGCCTCTCGGGCCAGGCCGGTGCTGTGAAACACGGCATCTCGAAAGCGCTGCAGCTTTACGAACCGGGCCTGCGCGGCGCGCTGAAAGCCGCTGGCTTCCTGACCCGCGACAGCCGGGTTGTGGAACGGAAGAAATTCGGTAAGCGGAAAGCGCGCCGGAGCTTCCAGTTCTCCAAGCGTTAAGCAAACCAGCAGAGTTTCAAAGGGGCCGTCCAATTGGGCGGCCCTTTTCTATGATGCCACGATTCTGATCTCGAGAGGGGGAGCGGGGTCAAATCTCTTGCACCTGGAGGGCATTGCCGTAAATCTTCGAGCTTGACCGAAGAGCGTGGTCGGGGAGAGGTGGATGAGCCAGGGCGCGAGGCTGCGCAAGGCCTTACGAACGGATGCGGCGCGGGGCTTGGGCCTGGTCAGCCCGCCGCTGATCTATGCGCTTTTGCTGCTGGCGGCGCCGCTTGGCACGATCTTTCTCTTTAGCTTCTGGACCCAGGATTTCCTGACCATCGACCGGAGCTTCACCCTCGACAATTACCGCGAAGCGCTGACCGATCCGCTTTATTCCGAGCTGTTGTTCCGCTCGCTTCGCATCGCGGGCGCCGTGACGATTGTGACCGTGCTTTTGGCCTTCCCGATTGCCTATTTTGTCAGCTTTTACGTCCGGCCCGACCGCAAATCGCTGTGGCTCTTTCTGATCACCATCCCGTTTTGGACCAGCTATCTGATCCGCGTGTTCCTGTGGCGCGTGATCCTGGCCTTTGACGGGCCGGTGAATGGCAGTTTGGTTGGCTTGGGGCTCATCGATGAACCACTGAGTTGGATTCTCTACAATGCCAATGCGGTGGTGATCACGCTCGCCCACGCATTCGCTCCCTTCGCGATCCTGCCGATTTTCGTGAGCCTGGAGAAGATCGATCGGAGCCTGCTGGAGGCCGCGCGGGATTTAGGCGAAAGCCGGGTGATGACCTTTCTGCGCGTGACCTTGCCGCTGGCGATGCCGGGCGTTCTGGCGGCGATCCTGATCGTGTTCATTCCGACAATTGGGGATTATGTCACGCCGCGCCTGGTCGGCGGATCGGATGGCACGATGATCGCCAACATGATCCAGGTGCAGTTCATGCGGCTGAACAACGCGCCGCTTGGGGCGACTTTGGCAGTGATCGCGATGGTCAGTGTGACCTTCATTGCGCTTGCGCTGATTTTCGTCACCCGCCGCTGGACCCGCAGCAGATGAAGGGCCTGCGGATATATGCGGTGGCCTATTTAGTCTTCCTATATGCGCCAATTGTGCTCCTGCCGCTCTTCGCCTTCAACGATGGCACGATCATCGCCTTTCCGCTGCAAGGCTTCACCTTCGATTGGTTTATCGAGCTGACGCGAACCGAAGCGCTGCATGATGCGACGGTCAACTCGATCTTCATCGCGGTCACAACGGCGATCTTGGCCACCTGCTTCGGCCTGTTCGCTGCGCGGGCGGGCAACCGGCATGTGTTTCCGGCCAAAGGTGGCATATTGGGCTTCATCATGCTGCCCTTGGTTC
Source organism: Fontisubflavum oceani (assembly GCF_030407165.1). Lineage (GTDB taxonomy): Bacteria > Pseudomonadota > Alphaproteobacteria > Rhodobacterales > Rhodobacteraceae > Rhodophyticola > Rhodophyticola oceani. The sequence continues at coordinate 2,846,627 of NZ_CP129111.1, read as the reverse complement.
TGCCCGAGATCATTGTCGCGGTGTCCCTTCTGGTCGCGATGCTACAAATCGGCCTGACCCCGTCGATCTGGACGGTGATTGCGGGCCATGTGTTGATTTGCACGCCTTTCGCCATCGCGATCCTGAACGGCAGCTTTGCCAATATGGATCAGAGCCTTGAAGAGGCCGCGGTGGATTTGGGCGAGACGCCGCTCTCGACCTTCCGGCTGGTCACGCTGCCGCTGGTGATGCCGGGGATCATCGCCTCGCTTCTGATCTGTTTCACGATCTCGCTCGACGAGTTCATCATTGCGTTTTTCCTCTCGGGCAATGAGCCGACCTTGCCGGTCTATCTCTGGGGGCAAATGCGCTTTCCGGGCCGGTTGCCGGTGATCATGGCGCTTGGGACGATCCTTGTCGTGCTGTCGATCATGCTTCTGATCACCGCTGAGTATTTCCGCCGCCGGGGCTTGCGCCGGGCCGGCCTTAGAGACACCGGAGGGTTCTTGTGAAGGACACCAACCAAGAGCCGATCATCGCGCTTCAGGGCGTGCATAAATTTTATGGCGAGTACCATGCGCTTCGCGGCATCGACGCAGAGATCGGGCAGGGCGAGTTCTTCTCGCTGCTCGGGCCGTCGGGCTGTGGCAAGACCACATTGCTGCGCGCAATTGCCGGGTTTGAGGATATCTCGAGCGGGCGGATTTTGCTGGATGGCCGTGATGTGGAAGGCGTGCCGCCGAATAAACGTCCTACGAATATGGTGTTTCAGAGCTACGCGATCTTCCCGCATTTGAGCGTGGCGGAGAATGTCGGTTTTGGCCTGCGGAAATCAGGCATGAGTGGTTCTGAAAAACAAACCGCCGTGGGGGAGGCTTTGGAGATGGTTGGGCTCGGCGGCTTTGGCAGCCGGGCGGCTCATGCGCTCTCCGGCGGACAACGGCAACGGGTGGCGCTGGCCCGCGCGCTGATCCTGAAGCCCAAGGTGCTTTTGTTGGATGAGCCGCTTTCGGCCTTGGATAAAAAGATGCGCGAGCAGATGCAGACCGAGCTTCGCCGGTTGCAGCGGCAGGTTGGGATCACCTTCATTTTGGTGACCCATGATCAGGAAGAGGCGCTGATCATGTCCGACCGGATTGCGGTGATGTTCGAAGGGGAGATCGCGCAATTGGCACCGCCGCAGGCGCTTTACCGCCGTCCAACCAACCGGCGTGTGGGAGAGTTCATCGGTATGATGAATTTCTTGCCCGCCCGCGTGATCGACTCGGGCGGCGCGACGGTTGAGGTCGAGGTGCCGGGCTTGGGGCGCGCGGCCTTGGCGCCCGACCAATGCCCCGCAGGGATTGGCAGCGAGGCCAGCATCGGCCTGCGTCCCGAGAGTCTGACGCTGCTCTTTGACGGCCAAAGCGCAGATCGCGTGGCGCAGGGCGTGGTCGAAGAACACACCTATTACGGCGATATGACCTATTACGATGTGCGATTGGATGGGGCGCCGAACACGGTATCGGTGTCGATGCGGAACATGCCCGGACGCCGGGTGTTGGAGCGCGGAGATCGGGCCGATTTGGCCTGGGATGCGCGGGCGATGGTGCTGTTCGGCTGAGTGCGGCCCGGAATTTTCAAAATTCCGCGCGGAAAACGCATGTTTTCCGGGCCCCGGTCTCAGCCCTTGCGGACCAAATAGGCGGTGCCGTCCTCTATCTCTTCACTCCCCAGAAACCCATGCCCCTGTTCGGCACAGAAATGCGGCACATCCACATGTGCCGCAGGGTCATCGGCCAAGAGCCGCGCGATCTGACCGCTTTCAAGGCCGCCCATACGTTTGCGGAGCCGCAGAACCGGTAAGGGGCAGAGCAAGCCGCGCGCATCGATATCCAGATCAAAGTCCATCCCCGGCGACATAAGCCGGGCGCGCGGTCCTGTCCACGGATATGTGACCGTTGGCCACGTGACCTTTCCGATCTGCCGAGGTAGGGAAGAGACATGTTTGGGATTGACCTGTTTGACGCGTCGCTTTTGCCGGCGATGCTTGTCGCGCTGACCGCCGGTGTGCTGAGCTTTCTCAGCCCCTGTGTTTTGCCGATTGTGCCACCTTATCTCGCCTATATGGGTGGTATTTCGATGAATGATATGGCGGTTGCGGGCGCTGCGCGGCGCAAGGCCGTTCTGGCCGCGCTGTTCTTCGTTCTCGGGCTGTCGACGGTGTTCCTGTTCCTTGGCTTCACCGCCTCTGTCTTTGGGCAATTCTTTCTTCAGAATCAGGTTCTTCTGGCGCAAATCTCAGGTGCCGTGATTATCGTTTTCGGCCTGCATTTCCTTGGCCTCTTCCGCATCCCAATCCTCGACCGCGAGGCCCGAATGGATGCAGGCGACCGGGGTGGATCGAGCTTTGGCGCTTATATCTTGGGGCTCGCCTTTGCCTTTGGCTGGACCCCGTGCATTGGGCCGCAACTGGGCGCGATCCTGTCCATCGCGGCAACGGAATCGAGCGTCCAGCGTGGGACAGCGCTGCTTGGGGTCTATGCGATCGGCTTGGGACTGCCATTCCTGTTGGCCGCCGCGTTCATAGAACGCGCCATGGGGCTGATGACGCGGCTGAAACGGCATATGAAAACCATTGAGCGCGTGATGGGCCTGTTGCTGGTTGGGGTCGGTGTCGCACTGATGACCGGGGCGTTTTCTGCCTTTGCGTTTTGGTTGCTTGAAACATTCCCGGCCCTTGGCCTTCTGGGCTGAATTGCCATAGGCTTGCCCAAATCGATCGTGTGATTGGGCAGATGACGGATACCCCAGGTCAAGAGGTTCACCGCCGCCGGGTAATGTATATCCCCGGCTACGACCCGGTGCCGCCGCGCAAATATCGCGAGCGTTACCGGCGCGAAGCGGCGGCGCAGGCGGCGATTTCTGGCTATGACATCGCCCTTGGCCCAAAACAGACCAGAGGCAAATTCGGCTGGCATGTCAGCGCCGAGATGGAGGGGGCGGCGGTCGAGACCGATATCGAAGTGATGTACTGGTCCGATATCGTGCGGGACTCGATGAGCCACGGTATTCTCGCGACCTATGGCCAGCTTTTTCGCACGGCTTGGATCTACATATGGTCGGGGGCGCTGTTTCGCCTGATGACGCTTCGCAAAGGGCCAGTGATTGCGGCGCTTTACCCGGTGGTGTTCCTGTTGGGTCAGTTGCTTGCGGCGCTTGCTGTCGGGGTCGTAGTCGCCTTCGTGGTCGAATGGATGGGGCATCGGATCCTTGGTATTCCCCTGTCCTTCTTCGGCTTGGTTCTGGGGTTGGTCATGGTCTGGGCCGTCTTGGATCTGTTCCGACGACAAGATGGACGGTTTCTGGCCTATTACCTGATGCATGATTACGCGTTTTCGGCGCGCTATTGTGGGGCGTATCCGCCAGAGCAGGAGGACCGGATGCGTGAGGCCGCAGATCAGATCGCGGCGGCCTTGCAGGCGGATGTGGACGAGGTGCTGATCGTTGGCCACTCCTCGGGCGCGTATATCGCGGTCTCGATCCTGTCTGATTTGATCCGCGCCGGCCGGATTCCAGCGGATGGGCCGCGCCTGGCGCTTCTGACCCTCGGCCAAGTGGTGCCGATGGTGTCTTTCCTGCCGAAAGCGGATCGGCTGCGCGCGGATTTGGCGTTTCTGAGCAGCCGGGACGAGATCACTTGGGTCGATGTGACGGCCCCCGGCGATGGCTGTGCCTTCGCGCTTTGCGATCCGGTTTCGGTGACCGGCGTCGCGCCGGAGGGCAAGCGCTGGCCGCTTGTCATTTCGGCGGCCTTCACCCAAACGCTGAGCCCAGAGAAGTGGAAGGCGCTGCGCTGGCGGCTTTTTGAGCTGCATTTCCAGTATCTCAATGCCTTCGATCAGCCGGGCGATTACGACTATTTTCGCATCACGGCGGGCCCGTTGAGCCTGCAAAGCCGGTTCGCCGACCGGGCGCCTTCGAAAAGCCGGATCGAACGTCCGGTGAATCGCTATACGAGTATGGCCGCATGATCCCGCCCAAACCGGCCGCGCGCCCGGATCGGGTGTCTCTTCTGCGGTACCTCAAGCTGTTCCGGCGTGACATTCTTTCGGCGCAGCCTCAGCGTCTCTATCGGGCCTGGATGGCCGAGTTGCGGACGCCGTTCTTCCGGTCTTACCTGCTGAACCAGCCCTCCTTGGTGCAAACGGTTCTGAAGGAACGCCCCGATGATTTTCCGAAATCGGATCGGATTGGCGAAGGGCTGCGCCCGCTTCTCGGAAACTCGGTCTTCCTGACCAATGGCGAGACCTGGAAGCGGCAGCGCCGGATCATCGACCCGGCTTTCGAAGGCGGACGGTTGCGTGACACGTTCCCGGCCATGTGGGCGGCAGGCGAGGCCGCCGTGGCGCGGATGGGAGACGGCGTCGTGGATGTCGAGCCAGAGATGAGCCACGCGGCGGCAGATGTGATTTTCCGCACGCTTTTCTCGATCCCGATTGAGAATGAGATTGCCGCTCAGGTGTTTGACGAGTTTCGCACCTATCAGAGGACGCAACCGATCTTAAACGCCGCCGCGTTTCTGCCTCTGCCACGCTGGATGCCGCGTGGGCATCGGGCGCAGACAAAGGCATCGGCGCGCGTGATCCGCGGGCTGATCACCCGGCTGACGGCGGACCGAATGGAGGAGATCAAAGTAGGCAGAGCGCCGGACGATCTTGCAACTAAAATCATGACCACGGCAGATCCACAGACCAGCGAGACCTTCTCGACCGAGGAGATGGTGGATCAGGTGGCGATCTTCTTTTTGGCGGGTCATGAGACGAGCGCCAGTGCCTTGGGGTGGACCTTGTTTCTTTTGGCGATGTTCCCGGATTGGCAGGAGCGCGTCGCCGAGGAAGCCGCGATTTTGGACGGCCCAGATTTCTCAGTTATGTCGAAGCTGAAGCTCAGCCGGGATGTGTTTCGGGAGGCATTGCGGCTCTATCCGCCGGTGCCGATGATGGTCCGCGAAAACGCCTGCCCTGAGACGTTTCGGGATCGGTCGATCCGCAAAGGGAGCCAGATGGTCATCTCGCCTTGGCATCTGCAGCGTCATGAGCGTCTTTGGGACAATCCCGACGGGTTCGATCCGGCCCGTTGGCAGACCGAGAATGGCAAAACATGTATGCGCGAGGCCTATATTCCCTTCTCTGCAGGCAGCCGGGTGTGTACGGGGGCAGGTTTTGCGATGGTTGAGGGGCCGCTTTTGCTGTCGATGTTGGTCAAGGCGTTTCGGTTCGAACGGATGGAGGGGCGCGATCCTGTGCCGGTAGCCTATCTCACTGTCCGAGCGAAAGATGGGATTTGGCTGCGCGTCCGTCCGCGAGGGTAACCGGAATTTTGCAAAATTCCGGCTCGTTTTCTTGCAAGAAAACGGCTCACCGCACGATGCGGACAGGCGCTTGGTTGCAGAAGATCACCATTTGGCCAGCGTTTTCGACCGCCCGATACCCGCCCGTTTCAACTCTCGAATGAAGGCCTCCCGACCCACATAGCGGTCGATATCTCGCACGCTGCGCCGGATCACCAAACCATCACGGGCGGCTTTGGACCCAAAAAGATGCGACATCCAGTGATCGGCGGAAAGAAGGGCGGGGTCCTGTCTCATATCGCGCAGGCTATGCTGATCGTGGTTAACGTCCGGTTACGTGATGGAGCACATAGACACGGATCGCAGAGGCCAGCCCGCTCTCCAGTCCCCGTGCCTCATCAACCTCAGCGGCCAGTTCATTCACCGACATGTCGCGCTCCGTCGCGATGCGTTGGAATTCCTGCCAAAAGGCATCTTCCAACGAGACGGAGGTGCGGTGGCCCCGCAACGTCAAAGATCGTTTCCGGGGCCGGGCGTTCATTCGCTTTCCCGCTCATGCCCGTCGAGCAATTTGCGCGCTTGTTCATCCCGCGTGGCCTGCAACAGCCGAGCCGCTTTGCTTTGCCCGTGTTTGACCGCATTCGCATCCGCATTGGCTTTTTTTGCCGCCATATCGCGGGCTTTGCGGGCTTTGTTCAAGTTGATCGGCGTGCTCACTTCGGGCCGACCATGTCTTCCGGGCGCACCACAGCCTCGAAGGTGTCTTCATCGACGAAGCCGAGCTTGATTGCCTCTTCCTTGAGGGTGGTGCCGTTCTTATGCGCCGTTTTGGCAACTTTGGTTGCGTTGTCATAGCCAATCGTCGGGGCCAGCGCCGTGACCAGCATCAGGCTTTCGCGCATCAGCTTGTCGATCCGGGTCCGGTCCGCATCCAACCCGTCGACCAGATTGTCGGTGAACGCTACCGAGGCGTCACCCAAAAGCTGCATACTTTGCAGGACGTTATAGGACATCATTGGCTTATAGACGTTCAGTTCGAAATGCCCCTGGCTGCCCGCAAACCCCACGGCCGCATCATTGCCCATCACATGGGCGCAAACCTGGGTCAGCGCCTCGCATTGCGTGGGGTTCACCTTGCCCGGCATGATCGAACTGCCCGGCTCGTTCTCGGGCAAGATCAACTCGCCCAAACCGCAGCGCGGGCCGGAGCCGAGCAGGCGGATATCGTTGGCGATTTTGAACAGCGAGGCGGCGACGGTCTTCAACGCGCCAGACATCTCGACCATCGCATCATGGGCGGCAAGCGCTTCAAATTTGTTGGGCGCGGTGACGAAGGGGAGGCCGGTGATCCGTGCCATATTGCCTGCCACCTCTTCGGCCCAACCGGGCGAGGTGTTGAGGCCGGTGCCAACCGCCGTGCCGCCTTGGGCCAGTTCGTAAATCCGGCCCAGTGCTGCATTCACGCGGGCGATGCCCATGGCGACCTGATGCGCATAGCCAGAAAACTCCTGGCTCAGCGTGAGCGGCGTGGCGTCCTGCGTATGCGTCCGGCCGATCTTGATGATCCCGTCAAAGGCCACAACTTTCGCCTCAAGCGCGGTATGCAGTTTTTCCAGGCCAGGGATCAGCACTTCATGGGCCGTAACCGCCGCCGAAATGTGCATCGCGGTCGGGAAGGTGTCATTCGACGACTGCCCCATATTGCAATGATCGTTCGGGTGAACCGGGGTTTTCGAGCCAATCTCGCCGCCCAATATCTCAATCGCTCGGTTCGCGATCACCTCATTGGCATTCATATTCGACTGCGTGCCCGATCCGGTCTGCCAAACCACCAAGGGGAAATTGTCGTCGAGCTTGCCGTCGATCACCTCTTGCGCGGCCTCGATCATCGCATCGGCCAGATCGCCAGGCAGCTTGCCGGAGGCCTTATTGGCCTCCGCGCAGGCGCGTTTGATCACGCCCAAGGCGCGGACGATGGCCACCGGCTGCTTCTCCCACCCAATTGGGAAATTCAGGATCGAGCGCTGCGTCTGCGCGCCCCAGTATTTGTCGGCGGGAACCTCGAGGGGGCCGAAGCTGTCAGTCTCGGTACGGGTTGCGGTCATCTTGGCCTCCATAAGGTCTTGGTTGAGCGAGGGAATAGCGCGGCGGACGGGCCGGGTGCAACGGCCAGAATGGCGCAGCCGGTCACTCCGCCGCGCGGGTGGCCGCCTCAGCTTGGCGAAAGCGGTAGACGCGCGCGGGCGGCATATTCCACCAGATTTTGCGACTGACCTCCCAACTCAATCCAAGCTCTTCCCGTACCACCGGGGTGACGGGCGGTTTCGGGCCATAGGTGAATTGCACATAGTCTTGGCCCGGGCGGAGTTTTGCGACGGTGCCGGTCAGGATCGATCGTTGCAAGGCCACGGGCATCGACAACAGCGGCAGGCCAGAGATCACAGCTTGCGCGTTTTCGAGAGGCAAATCGCCAAGATCACCCGCCGACATGTGATGGACATTCAACCCCGGAAACGCCACCTGAAGCCGATCACAAAACACCGGGTTCATTTCGATTGAGTGCAGGTGCTCAGGCGGCAGGCCACGATCCAAAATCGCCTGTGTAATTTTGCCGGTCCCGGCCCCTAGCTCGATCACCGGTCCGGCGGCTGGATCGACCCGCGCGGCCATCTCTCGGGCCAGACCTTCGGAAGAGGGGGCCAGGGCCACGACCTGATGCGGGCGTTTCAGAAGCTGGGTCATGAACAGTCGGAAATCGCTTGCCATGTTATGCTGGTCCTTGGTGCTAAAGCCCTTGGATATCGGGGGCTATGACGCCCTGTCCTGGTCAATTCAAGTCATGCTGCGTCCTGCGACGCGTCAATGGGTTTTCCGGAACCGATCCAAGCTTACAACTTCTGCGTCTTGCGCAGCGCCGGAGTCTTCGCCGTCGTCGCTCTCTTCGGACCCGTCCGGTGGGGTTGGATCATCTTCCGGCCCGTCGTTTTTCGCATTGGTTTCAAAACGTAACCCGAATTCGACCGAGGGATCGACAAAGGTGAGGATCGCATCGAAGGGCACGCGCATGGATTCGGGATTATCGCCGAAATTGAGCGTGATCGAGAACCCGTCATCATCCACCTGGAGGCCGTCATACCAATGCTGAATGACGATGGTCATTTCCTCGGGATAGCGCTCCATCAACCAGGCGGCCAAATCGGCATCTGGATGCTGGGTGTCGAAGGTGATGAAAAAATGGTGCTCACCCGGCAAACCGTGATCGGCCACATCCTGCAATACCGTTTGAATCAGCCCGCGCATCGCGCGATGCATCAGGCGGCCATAGGCAATCGACTCCGGCGGTGTGTCTGACATGTCTTCCCCGGTGGACGGCAGTGCCCACACCATAGAAGATTCGTTTGGGAATGAAAGCGGGTGAGGCGGGGCCGCGTCAGATGTTGGCCAGGACCAGCCAGGAGGCCAAAGCAGCCTCGCAACCAAAGAAGGTCCAGCTTTGCCGAGAGGCGGCATTGTCGCGGAAAATCGAGGTGATCCGACCAATCGCGGCGCCGGCATAGGCAAATCCCATCACCAGCCAGCCGAGCGGTTCATTGAGCAAAAGCGCCCCGCCAGCGAGACCGACGAAAAGGCATCCCGAGGCCGCCGAAACCTCTGTATAAGCCATGTTGGTGGGCCCCGAGCGCATGTCGAGCTGATCCATCGTCCAGCGCGGCGCGAGCCAGCCCATCAGGCCCAGACCAATGGTCAGGATGGCAACGGCCATGTTGACAAAATCTACTGCGGTTGCGGCGCCCAGCATGAAGCCCTCCAGCGACGTGAAGTTTCCCCTTAAACGTGTGGTGCGGGGGCTTGGATCACTTGCCGATGAATTATTTTCAGGCGCTTTGGCGGTGTGACATACCGGTCACTGAAAATGTCGCGGGTGAAGTGCAGGCTTCTGTTGCCAGGTGCCTGCGAACCCCGCCTTACGCGGCTAGGCGTAAGGGCTTAAAGTCGGCGACTTAAGCAGCTTACGCTGCCAGAGCCATTGCCGGAGCACGGTTGTCATTTGCAACTGTACGATTCGGACCGATAACGGTGGTACCTCACCGGGACAAAGCTAACCCCTTTAGACGTTCGTCGATCCTATTTCGGCCCCATGATCCGCAAATGACGGAGTTTTGGTGGAGCCGCCGGGTACCGCCCCCGGGTCCGATCCGCTTATGACGAGCGCGTTTATGTCCATAGTCCCGTTGCCGGAACACAGAGAACATATGCGGCAATGGTGCGGTTTTCAAGCCGATGCCCCACCGCGGCTGTCCCACCGGGAGCGGATTTTTTACGAAAAATCCAGCTCGGAAAACGAGGTTTTCCGGCCCGTTTTCTTTCAAGAAAACGGTGCCTAACGTCGACAACATGATCCGTCATAGCCAATGTCGCGGCGGATGTGGTCGGACAGGTTCGACATCTCGGGCCCCCGGCCTTGGGCGAGTAAACTATTCACCGATCCACGGAAACGGCGTGCCAGGCGGGTCAGCGTCTTTGTGACATCTTGGCGAGACATATTAAATCTCCTTTTATATAAAGAAGGCTGATGTGCCTGAGCAGAGATGCGCTTCTTGGGCCCTTGTTACAAACAAAGAGACAAAGGGTATACATAAGGCATGTCTATGGCTAAGCTTCATCAAATCCCCCCTTTGGCGGCGATCCGTGTGTTCGAAGCCTGTGCCCGGCACGAGAACTTCACCCGAGCCGCAGCGGAGCTTGGCATGACGCAGGCGTCGGTCAGCTATCAGATCAAGGTGCTCGAAGAGCGCATGGGCGCGCCGTTGTTTTTGCGGCAACCACGCAAGGTGGCGTTGACCGAGATTGGTCGCCAATTGGCCACGCCGACAATCGAGGCCTTCGACAAGCTGCGCGCGGCCTATGGGGCGGGGCAAGATACGCTTGGTCGGACCCTTTCGATCAGCACGTTGCCGTCTTTTGCCAGCAACTGGTTGGCACCGCGCATTGGTCAGTTTCAGATGGCGCATCCCGATCTTGCCGTCCGGGTGGAGTCCGACCCGTCGAATATCGATTTTGCGCAGTCTGAGATCGATCTGGCGATCCGCTATGGTGACGGTGCTTGGCCAGGCCTTTCCGCGGAGCTTCTGATGCCGTCGGAATTTACCCCGATGTTGAGCCCTGAATTGTTGGAGCGAGTTGGGCCAGAGCTGTCGCCTGCGGATTTGCCGAATTGGCCGCTCATTGATCCGACGGATCCGTTTTTGGCCGAATGGCTGCGGCAGGCCGGCGTGTCAGCACCAGATTTGTCGTGTCGTGTGGGCAGCCAGCTTGGCTCGCAAGTCACAGAGGCGCGGGCGGCGATGGCCGGGCAGGGCGTGACGATGTTGACGCCGCGATTCTTCCGCTATGAGTTTGAGACGGGTCGGTTGGTGCAGCCCTTCGATTTGGTCGCCAGCGACGGCAAAGGCTATTGGCTGATCTACCCACGGGCCCGGCGCAACGTGCCAAAGATAAGAGCGTTTCGGCGATGGATTTTGGCCGAAGCCGCCGCCGATAATGAGAGAACTGCGGCTGGTCTTTCTGAGTCCTCTCACCACGAAGCGACATGAGCCGCAGAAAAAAGAGCGCTCCGAGAGGAGCGCTCTTTTGTCAATCTTATTGGTTTCTTAGAAGCCTGCTTTAATGCGTTCAAAGGCCTCGGCTTGACGCTGACGCTGCTCGTTCGAGATCGGCAATTGCGCCAGGACTGGAACGGTGACCGCGCCAAGCCCGTTCGCTTCGAGGGTCTCGGTACCGAGGGAGGCGAGCGCCACCGTGTTGGCCGAGCCGAACCCGCCTTCGATGAGCGGCTGTGCGGAGTCCACGGCGAGAAGCGCGTTGACATAGTCGTAGGCTTTTTCCTCGACGCCCGGTGCGTCGGTCATGTTGACATAGCCGCAGAGCCAGACGCTCGTGCCCTCGGCGGTGTTGCGCTCAAACCCGACAGGGAAGCCCTCATCGGCCAAGGCCACCGGGACCTCATTCCAGGCCCAGGCCACGAGCACTTCGCCCGAGCCCATCAACTGCCCCAACTCGCCGGGATCGACCCAATAGGTCCGCAGGTTCTCATGGATCGACCGGAGCCAATCTGTGGCGGCTTCAAACTCGGCGTTGCTGACGTCGGACCAGTCGGTCACGCCGGTGGCCAGATAGGCCAGCGCATAGGCGTCATCGACATTGTCCGGGATCGACAGGCGCCCGGCAAAGGCCGGATCGGTGAAGACCTGGAAGCGAGGCGACCTGCTCGGCGGTCACTTGCTCGGTGTTGTAGGTGACGGCGGTGGAGCCATAGTCGGTCGGCAAGAAGTAGAGATCAGCCGATCCCGCCATGATGTCTTCGCCCACGAGGCTGCCATCGAGATCGCCAAATGCCGTGATCTGATCGGTGTTCCAAGGCTCGATAATGCCGGACGCCTGCCAGCGCGGCACGGACCCGGCGCAGATATGGGTTACATCGGTTTGGAACCCAGAGACCAGGCGCTGAAACGCTTCATCCTCATCGCCGAAAAACACGAAAGACGGGCTTTCGCCATGGGTGTCGACATAAGGCTGGTGGAAGGCGGGGTCTTCAAAGCCGGAATAGTCGAAGACGAGCAGATCATCGTCTTGGGCAAAGGCGGGCAGGGCAATGGTCAGCGCGATTGCGGTGCCAAGCAGAAAGCGTTGGGTCATGATGTCGGGTCCTCATCAGATGTAAGAGGGTGGAAAAGCAGATGCGACGTTAAGAAAGCGATCCGGTCGCGGCAAGACAAATTATTGCGGCGCTTGGGGCGCTGCATTTGCATGGCGCGCGCGCGCCGCAAGGACTGATTGTGCGAGGTCCTTCGTATAGGCTTCGAGTTCGGTCAGGCCCTCCGCCGCCTTTGCGCCCTTCTGGTCTTCGATCGCATCGGTGATCTGCGTGTGCAGCGCCACGATCGCCTCGCGGGAGCGGGCGGTGAAGGTGATCATGTTCATCAATGGCTGCATCGCCTCAACCGCGCCGGCCAGTTGATAGCTCAGCACCGGGTTACCCGCGCCGTCGACCAGCGCCCGGTGAAACGCCACATCGGAGGCGCAGAACGCCTCATCCGTCAGGCCGGGCTGCGATTGACGGTGAATCTCTGCCCGCATGGTCGCCAAGTGGTCGGCACTGCGGCGCTCGGCTGACAGGGGCGCGCAGGCGCGTTCCAAAGCAAACCGCGCCTCGCATGCCGTGTCAAAGCTCACGGAATTCATGCTGAGCAGCAGGGTCGAGGTGGTGATCTGCTGGCTATAGGCATCCTCGAAGGAGAGCCTGTTGACGAAGGCGCCGCCAAACGCCCCGCGTTGGGTTCGGATCAGCGACTGCGCCGCCAGCCGCTTCAAGGCCTCACGCACGGTGGGTCGCGAGACATCAAATTGCTCGGCCAGTTCTGCCTCGGACGGCAGGCGTGCATCGACGATCAGATCGCCAGCGATAATCGCATCGCGGATCGCTTTGGCGATTTGGGCCGAAAGATCGGCGGAGCTGCTTGGATCAATTTTCATTTGTCAGACATTTAAAAGTCTGACATTTAAAACGCAATCCCTGAGTCGAGGAGGGCACAGTGATTTCATCCCGGATCAGAGCCATGGGGGCGGCGCATTGGTTGGCGCTGTTTGCGGTGATCCTGTTGGCCTGGGGCGCGCTTTACGCAATGGCATTGCCGGAGGAACTGCGCGCGACGAGCCGGGTTTATGGCGCGGAGTTTTGGGCGGCGCTTTGCACGCTGACGCCGGATGCGGCCGGGTTTCTGCGGATCACCGCTATGTGGATGTTGATGTCGGCGGCGATGATGGCGCCGACTGCTTTGCCAGCCTTCGCGACCTATGACGATCTGAGCCACAGTGCCGAGACCGATTTTGCCGCTTTGGTCGGCGGCTATCTGACGATCTGGCTGGGCTTCTCGCTTGGCGCGGCGGGGCTGCAATTCGCGCTGTATCAGAGCAATTTGGTGAGCGCTTTCGGCGACAGCCGGTCGACGGCGCTTTCGGCGATGCTTCTGGCAATGGCGGGGGCGTATCAGTTTACACCGCTGAAAGAGGCCTGCCTGTCGAAATGCCGCCAACCGCTCAGCTTCTTCATGGCGCATTGGGAGGAGGGCGCATTCCGCAACGGTTTGCGCTTGGGCGCGGTTTGCCTTGGCTGTTGTTGGGCGCTGATGCTGCTTGGGTTTGTCGGTGGCGTGATGAACCTCGCGTTCATGGGGCTCGCCACGATCATCATGGTTGTCGAAAAGCTGCCCGATCTGGGCCGCTGGATCACCAAGCCGCTTGGCTTGGCATTGCTTGCGGCGTCGGCTTGGCTGGCGTTTGGTTTGGGTTGAGAAAAGGGAGAGATGGAAATGGCATTGGATGGCGGAGCGGTCGGCACGGTCCCCTGGGCGATCAAGGGTGAGTTGATCCTGAACTGCAATTGCACGGTGTTTTGCCCCTGCGTGGTGTCGCTTGGCAAACACGCGCCGACGGAAGGCTATTGCCAGGCCTGGTCCGGCATCCGGATCGATGAAGGCTTCTATGGCGATGAGGATATTGGCGGGCTGAATGTCGGCCTTCTGCTGGAGATTCCCGGATTGATGGCACGCGGCGGCTGGAAAGCGGCGGCCTATATCGACGAGCGCGCCAATGAGGCGGCCTATGACGGCTTGGTCAATATTTTCTCGGGCGCGGCGCGGGGCACAACCGGGCTCTTCAAAGTCTTGGTTTCTGAGTTTCTCGGGGCCGAACGCGCCCCGGTGATCTTTGAGACCGAGGGCAAAGCGCGGCGTCTGATGGTCGGCAAGAAGATCCAAGGCGAAGTGGTGCCGGTTGGTGGCAAGGAGCCGGGTGAGGATATCGTGGTGACCAATACCGAGTATTGGATGGGCCCCGACATCACCGTGGCCACCGCCACCAAAGGCCGGGTTCGTGCCTTTGGCCGAGTTTGGGACTTCGACGGTCGCTCTGCCGAGATTTGCCAGATCGATTGGGTTGGACCGCAGGGCAAGTCATGATCACGCCGGGCTGGTGTCAGACCATGGCGCGTTACAACGCCTGGCAGAACCAGTGGATGTTTCAGGCCGCCGACTGGCTGTCTGAAGAGGAACGGCTGCGCGACCGCGGCGCGTTCTTTGGCAGCATCCATGGGACACTCGCCCATCTCATGTGGGGGGACCATCTCTGGATTGCCCGGTTTGACGGCGGCCCAGGCCCGAACCCGCCGAAGGCGGACAGCAGTGGGGCCATTGATTGGTCGACGCTCTTTGACTGGCCCGAAATGATGGCCGAGCGGCCGCAATTGGATGCGCGGATCGCGGCTTGGACATGGTCCATCGACCAGAGTGATCTCGAGGGTGCGTTTACCTGGACCTCCAGCGCCAGCCCGGAGCCCCTCACACGACCCCGGGCGCTCTGCGTGATGCAGATGTTCAACCATCAGACCCACCACCGGGGCCAAGTCCATGCGATGCTGACCGCCGCAGGCGCCAAAACCGGCGTCACCGACTTGCCTTTCATGCCGGAGGATATACCGGAATGGCACTGATCTCCCCCTCCCGCCGCATCCGCCGGACGCCCTTTTCCGATGGCGTCGAAGCGGCCGGTGTGAAAGCCTATTCGGTCTATAACCGGATGCTTCTGCCCTCGGTTTTTGAAAGCCCCGAGGAAGATTATCGCCATTTGAAACAGGCCGTGCAGGTCTGGGATGTGGCCTGCGAGCGGCAGGTGGAACTCCGCGGCCCGGATGCGGCCCGGCTGATGCAGATGCTGACCCCGCGCGATTTGCGGGGGATGTTGCCGGGGCAGTGCTATTACGTGCCGATTGTCGATGAAACGGGCGGGATGCTGAACGACCCCGTGGCGGTGAAACTGGCCGAGGATCGCTGGTGGATTTCCATAGCTGATAGCGACCTCTTGCTCTGGGTCAAAGGCGTGGCGCAAGGGTTCCGGCTGGATGTGCTGGTAGATGAGCCGGACGTCTCGCCGCTGGCTATTCAGGGGCCGCTGGCGGATGATCTGGCGGCGCGGGTCTTTGGCGATGGCGTCCGGGATATCCGGTTCTTCCGCTTCGGTTACTTTGCGTTTCAGGGTCGGGACTTGGTTGTTGCCCGCTCCGGTTACTCGAAACAGGGCGGGTTCGAGATCTATGTCGAGGGCGGCGAGATCGGCATGCCGCTCTGGAATGCGTTGATGGAGGCCGGGCGCGATTTGGATGTGCGCGCGGGCTGCCCCAACACGATTGAGCGGATCGAGGGCGGTCTCTTCAGCTATGGCAACGATATGACGGCGGCCAACACCCCCCATGAATGCGGGCTTGGCCGGTTCTGCGATACACTGACGGCGGTCGGATGCATTGGCCGGGATGCGTTGCTGCGCGTGGCCCGCGAAGGCCCGGTGCAGCAGATCCGCCCGATTGCAATCGCGGGTGACGCCTTGCCGGCCTGCGACCGTCCCTGGCCGCTGATGGCTGGCGACAAGCGCGTGGGGCAGGTGACCTCCGCCGCGCAATCGCCCGATTTCGGCGAAGGCGTGGCCATCGGGATGGTTCGGATGACCCATTGGGATCCGGGCACCGAATTGAGCGTTGTGACCCAAGACGGCCCCGCGCGGCGGCGGTGCGCGAGAATTTCTGGATTTGAACAAGGAGAGACCCGATGCGGGCTTTGATCGTGGAGAAGGACGAAGAGAGCGGCAAGACCAGCGCTGCGGTGCAGGAGGTCGATGAGAGCCGTCTGCCCGAGGGCGATGTCACCGTTGCGGTGGAGTTCTCGACTCTGAACTACAAAGACGGGCTGTGCATTGGCCCGGGGGGCGGCTTGGTGCGCACCTATCCATGTGCCGGGGATCGATTTCGCGGGCACTGTCGAGGCCTCTGATGACCCGCGCTACAAGCCGGGCGACAAGGTTGTGCTCACCGGCTGGCGTGTCGGCGAGGTGCATTGGGGCGGTTATGCCGAAAAGGCGCGGGTGAAGGCCGATTGGCTGGTGCCCCTGCCGGACGGTTTGACGACGCGCCAAGCCATGGCTGTCGGGACCGCCGGGTTTACTGCGATGTTGGCGGTGATGGCGCTTGAAGATCACGGGCTAACACCTGAGGAAGGCGAAGTTTTGGTTACCGGCGCGGCTGGCGGTGTTGGCTCGGTGGCCACCGCGATCCTGGCCAATCTGGGCTATCAAGTGGCCGCGGTGACCGGACGGTCGGAGCAGGAAGATTACCTCAAATCGCTTGGCGCGGCGCGGATTGTGGCGCGCGATGAGATCAATGAGACGGTGAAGCGCCCGCTTGAGGCCGAGACCTGGGCGGGCTGCGTCGATGCGGTTGGCGGCGCGATGTTGGCGCGGGTCTTGGGACAGGTGAAATATGGCGGGTCTGTTGCCGCCGTTGGTCTGGCGGGCGGGGCCGGGTTGCCCGCCACCGTGATCCCGTTCCTACTGCGCGGTGTGAACCTTCTGGGCATCGATTCTGTCATGCAGCCCTATGACAACCGGCTCCGCGCTTGGGAGCGGATCGCCCGCGATCTGCCAATGGAGAAGCTTGAGGCGATGATCCATCCGGCCGGTCTGGCTGATTTGCCCGAACTTGGCGCGGCGATCTTGAAGGGCGGTGTGCGGGGCCGCGTCGTGGTGGACGTGACGGCCTGACCCGTTTTGGGAGATGAAGACGGGGCAGGGTGGTTGACCCGCCCCGTTGCGGGCTAGTTTGGGGCAAACAGACCCTCACGCGGCAAAGGCACAGATGTCACCCATCATTTACTGGATGCGCCGGGATTTCCGGCTGGCCGACAATCCCGCGCTCGTCGCGGCCTGCGCGTCGGGCCGCCCGGTCATTCCAGTTTTCATTCTCGACGAGGTTGTTGAAACCCATGGCGCGGCGCCGAAATGGCGCTTGGGACTGGTCGTCGAAACGTTTGCGGAGTCTTTGGCCGTGCAGGGCAGCCGTCTGATCCTGCGGCGCGGGCCAGCCCTCGATGTTTTGCGGGCATTGATTGCGGAAACCGGCGCCGATGAGGTGCATTGGACCCGGCTCTATGATCCGGACAGCCGGGCGCGCGACGAAGGCGTGAAAGCCGCGCTGAAATCCGACGGTATCCGAGCGGTCAGCCATGCGGGCCATGTGCTGCACGAGCCCTGGACCGTCGAAACGGGCAGCGGCGGGTTCTACCGAGTCTATTCGCCGTTCTGGCGCGCGGTACGCGAAAAAGATGTCGGCGCCGCCCTCGCGCCGCCGCGCTTGACAGCGCCGAAGAGCTGGCCCGAAAGCGATACCTTGTCGGGATGGCAAATGGGCGCGGCGATGCAACGTGGGGCGCAAATTGTCCGGCCCTATCTGACGCTTGGCGAGACGGCGGCGCGGGCGCGACTGGATCACTTCGTGACGAAGAAAATCGGCGCTTATAAGTCAAAACGGGACTTTCTCGACCAAGACGCAACCTCGGGATTGAGCGAGCCGCTGGCCTATGGCGAGATCAGCGCGCGCGCCTGTTGGCGGGCCGGTTGGGCCGCAATGGAGGCCGGGGCCGCGGGTGCGGAGCACTTCCTGAAAGAGCTGATCTGGCGCGATTTTGCGACGCATTTGGTGTTTCATACCCCGCATATCACCCGCGCGAACTGGCGTGAGGGGTGGGACAGTTTTCCTTGGCGCGAGGACAATGCCGACGCGGAAGCCTGGCGGCGGGGGCGTACCGGCCTGCCGGTGGTCGATGCCGCGATGCGGGAGCTTTACGTCACCGGGCGGATGCACAATCGCGCGCGGATGTTGGTGGCCTCATATCTCACCAAACACCTGATGACCCATTGGAAGGTCGGGCTGGACTGGTTCGCAGAGTGCCTCGTCGATTGGGACCCGGCCTCAAACGCGATGGGCTGGCAATGGACGGCCGGTTCCGGCCCCGATGCCGCGCCATATTTTCGGATTTTCAACCCGTCGACGCAGGCGGAGAAATTCGATCCCGATGGGCGGTATCGCCGAAAATGGCTGGCCGAGATCAGTGAAAATCCCGGAGCCGAGGCACGCGCCTATTTCGATGCGATCCCGCGAAACTGGTCCATGTCGCCATCGGACCCGTATCCGTCTGAGCCGATTGTCGGACTGGCCGATGGACGCGCGCGGGCCCTAGCGGCCTATCAGGCGCGCGACTTTTGAGCCCGGTTTTCGCGGCAAGACGGTGCAATTTCGCTTGAGACAGAGCGCCGGATCGGATCAAACTGGCCGGACGTGAGGGAATGAAATGACAATAAAAACAAGCATCAAAGGCGAGACGGACCTGCCACGCTATTTCGGCGCCGTCTTTGAACAGGCCCAAGGCATGGCCAATGGTCGGCTCGACATGCACCTACCGGATGGGCGGGTATTTCGGGCTGATGGCGCGAAGCCTGGCCCGGTGGCGGAACTGCATATCGACAACCCCGATGTCTTTGCCCGGTTGATCCGCGAAGGCGATCTGGGCTTTTGCGAAGCCTATCTGGATGGCTGGTGGTCGACGCCGGATCTGCAGGGGTTCATGGATCTGATCCACGCGGATAATGACGAGATTTATGACGGGTTTCTGGGCCTGAAACTCGTCCGTGCCTATGAGCGGCTCCGGTTCTGGATGCAGTCGAATTCCAAACGCCAGGCGAAGAAGAACATCTCGCATCATTATGATTTGGGGAATGATTTTTACGGACTCTGGCTCGACGACACGATGACCTATTCCTCGGCGCTGTTCCGGACGGGGCAAGAGCCACTGGAAACCGCTCAGATTCAGAAATACGCCTCGATGGTCGATGAAATGGGGGCCAAGCCCGGCGATCATGTGCTTGAGATCGGCTGTGGCTGGGGCGGGTTTGCGGAATATGCCGCCAAGGAGCGGGGCCTTCGGGTCACAGGTTTGACGATCTCACAAGAACAGCATGATTTCGCCGTCGCGCGGATGGAGCGGCTTGGCCTGTCAGACCGGGTTGAGATCAAGATGCAGGACTATCGCGATGAACGCGGCAGCTATGATGGCATCGCCTCAATCGAGATGTTCGAAGCCGTTGGTGAGAAGTATTGGCCGATTTATTTCAAAGCATTACGGGAAAATCTTAAACCAGGAAAACAAGCAACTCTGCAAATCATCACCGTGCAAGACCGACGGTGGGAGATCTACCGCAGAGGCGTTGATTTCATCCAGAAATACATCTTCCCGGGCGGTATGCTGCCCTCACCAACTGTGCTTCGCGAAGAGGTGGTCAAGGCGGGCCTGGAGGTCACAGGCTCAATCGAATTTGGCGAAAGCTATTCCCAGACGCTGCGCAGATGGTATGACGTGTTCAATGATCGTTGGGAGGAGGTCCAGGCCTTGGGCTTTGATGACAGGTTTCGCCGGATGTGGAATTTCTACCTCACCTCTTGTGCGGCGACCTTCCATTTTGGCAATTGCGACGTCACGCAGATCACCGTGACACGGCCACGGTAAGATGTTTACGGCGGCCAAACTCATTGGCGCGTTGCTCTTTGCGGGGGTTGGATATCTGGCGGCCTTTCTTGTGATGGACACGTTTCCGGAGGGGCAGATCGCCACCTATTTCCCGGCCTCCATCGCCGCCATCGGCCTCTGGCAGGGCTGGTATGTGATGGGCGCGCGGGCTGGCAACGGGTATTACGCTGCGTTCGGCAATGGGTTTCGAACCTCGATCCAAATCGCCTTCTTCGGGCTGGTGCTCTATGCACTGCGCGAGATGTTCCTGCGCTCCGCCAATCTGCGCTATGACGGGCCGGGCGAGGCTGTGATTGCGGCGTTGGAACTCTTTCTGGAGTATTTCTGGCAGATGCAGACCGTGCCCGTGCTGACCGCGCTGGCCGTCGGCGGTATCGTCGCGGGGTGGTTGACAGAATCCGCCGCGCGCGCCTGGAGGTAAAGCCGCTCCGATGTCTGCTCTGTTCTTCTATGGCACGCTGCGGCACGCGCCGCTGCTTCAACTGGTGCTGGGCCGCGATGTGGTCAGCGTGGACGGCGTTTTGCGGAACCATCAAGTCAGATGGGTCGCCGATGAGCCCTTCCCGATGATCCAAGAGGAGGTCGGTGGGATTGCAACCGGCCTAGTAGCGCGGGACATCACCGCCGAAGATCGCGCCCGGTTGGATTTCTATGAGGGGGCTTTCGGCTATCAGCTGGTTCATCGTGAGGTCGAGACTGCTGACGGGTCGACACTTGCCGAGGTTTATCTGCCGGATCCCGGCCTGTGGACCCCGGGGGCCGTTTGGTCGCTCGACGATTGGGTTCGGGATTGGGGCGCTTTGACCTTGGAAGCCGCCGCCGAAGTCATGGCGCTTTATGGGCGGGAACCGGCAGACAGCATTGCAAAGCGGTTCGATATGATCCGCTCCCGCGCGCAATCCCGTGTGCAGACGGCGTCCTGGCAGCGTCCGCGCAGTATTGGAGCGGATTTCTCCCGTGCAGATGTCACAATAGATCGGCTTGAGACGCCGTATCGGGCGTTCTTCACGCTCGAAGAATATCGTGCGCGCCATCGGCTGTTTGACGGCGCGCTCTCTGCGCCGGTCAATCGAGCGGTGTTTCGTGCCGCCGATGCGGTCACGGTGTTGCCCTATGATCCGGTTGCGGATCGGGTTTTGATGATCGAGCAGCTTCGCCTCGGGGCCTATGCCCATGGCGACACGACCCCTTGGTTGCTGGAACCCATCGCGGGGATCATTGATGCCGGAGAGACGCCGGAGGCAACCGCGCGGCGCGAGACGGCGGAAGAGGCCGGGCTCACCCTGGGCGCATTGCACCATGCCGGACGATATTATCCGTCGCCTGGCGGTGTGGCGCAGGTTCTGATCTCTTATCTAGGGATCGCCGATTTGGAGGACGGCGCGTCCGGCTTGGGTGGTTTGGCCACCGAAGGCGAGGACATCCGATCTCATGTGGTCAGCTTTGACGAAGCGATGCAGATGTTGGACAGCGGTGAGCTGGCTGTGGCCCCGCTGATTATCACGCTGCAATGGTTGGCGGCGCATCGCGAGCCGCTGCGCGCCGAGAGTTTGACCGCTTGAGTTTGCCGCCCCGCGCGCCTATCCCTTTGGCATCATTCCACGAGGCGGGGAGCGCGCATCAGATGACCATCCATAAGGATCTGGCCGAGACAATCGGCAACACCCCGTTGATCCGTCTCAACAAGCTCAGCGATGAGACAGGTTGCGAGATTCTGGGTAAGGCCGAGTTCATGAACCCGGGCCAGTCGGTGAAAGACCGCGCGGCGCTCTATATCATTCGCGATGCGATCGCGCGCGGTGATCTGAAACCGGGTGGCACAATTGTCGAGGGCACGGCGGGCAATACCGGGATCGGGTTGGCCTTGGTCGGCGCGTCGATGGGCTTCAAAACCGTCATCGTGATCCCCGAGACGCAAAGCCAGGAAAAGAAGGACATGTTGCGCTTGGCCGGGGCTGACTTGGTCCAAGTACCTGCGGCGCCGTACAAAAACCCGAACAATTATGTGCACTATTCCGAACGTCTGGCGGCTGAGCTGGCGAAATCCGCGCCCAATGGCGCGATCTGGGCAAATCAATTCGATAACGTGGCCAACCGGCAGGCGCATATTGAGATGACGGGGCCAGAGATTTGGGCGCAGACCGATGGCAAGGTGGATGGGTTCATCTGCGCCGTGGGCACTGGCGGCACGTTGGCGGGCGTCGGTATGGCTCTGCAACCGAAAGGCGTGAAGATCGGGCTGGCCGACCCGGAAGGTTCCGCCATCCACAGCTTCTATACAACCGGTGAATTCAAAGCCGAGGGCGGCTCGATCACCGAAGGCATCGGGCAGGGGCGGGAAACCGCCAATCTCAAGGGATTCAAACCGGATCACAGTTTCAAAATTCCCGATACCGAAGCACTGCCGATCGTTTTTGATTTGCTGGCCGAAGAGGGGCTTTGCCTCGGCGGGTCGTCGGGGATCAATGCGGCCGGGGCCGCGCGGATGGCTCGGGCGATGGGCCCCGGCCATACGATTGTGACGATCCTCTGCGATTATGGCACGCGCTATCAGTCGAAGCTCTTCAACCCGGCTTTCTTGCGCGAGAAGGGCTTGCCGATCCCGCCCTGGCTCGACGCGGAAAACCAGGATTTGCCGAGCGTTTTTGAATGATCGCAGTGCTGCGGCATCTCTTGGCCTCATGGCTGTTGATCCTGGCCATGGCGCTGCCTGTCTGGGCGCAGGAGACGCCTGATTACGAAATCTGGATCGGCGTCGCCGACCGGGCCGAGCAGGTGATCGACGGGCAACGGGCCTCGGATGCGGCTTTGGAGGTTTTGCGTGCGCGGCTCGTGACCTGGCGCAGCGAATTTCAGCAAGCGCAGCAGATCAACAGCGCCCGGATCGAAACCACCCGCGCCCAGATCGACGCGCTTGGGCCGCCACCCGAGGAGGGGGCGACAGAACCCACCGATATCGCCGCGCAGCGGGCGGAGCTGAACGCCCGATTGGCTGAGGAGGAGGCGCCTGCACGCCGGGCTGTGGCCGAGTTTCAGCGGGCACAGGGGTTGATCGGCGAGATCGATGCGTTGATCGCCCAACGCTTGACCGGAGAGTTGCTCTCACTCGGCCCCTCGCCGCTAAACCCGGCGAATTGGCCCGAAGCGGTGGAAGCTTTGACGGGGTGGATCGGCGCGATGGTGTCGGAGACCGAACGGCTGGTCGCGTCTGACTTGCGCCGGGCGGAACTGCATCAAAACGCGCCGCTGATCGTGGTCTATCTTTTGATTGCGCTGGTGCTTCTGGCGCGCGGCTGGCGCTGGACCGGCCACCTGATGGCCCGTGCTATTGCCCGGGAGGAGACATCGCCCGGCGCGCGGCTGAGCCTGTTCTTCTTGTCTCTGTTGCAGGTCTTGGCCCCCGTTTTCGGTGTGGCGGCCATTGTCGCCGCGATAGAGGCAACGGGCTTCGTTGGCCTGCGGGCGAGCGCGTTGACGGATCAAGTCGTCGCGATCACCATTTTTCTGATGGTCTCCGTCTGGCTGGGCCGGCAGGTCTTCCCCGTGCGGGAGACTGCCGTCCGCCCCTTGAACCTGACCGTGGGTGAGCGTCGCCAAGGCCGTTGGATCGCGATCACATTCGGCATCGCGCTTGGCATCGGCACCCTGATTGGTGAGATCGCTGATAGTGGCGCCTTCACAGATGCGGCGCGATTGACGCTGTTCTTCCCGATCGTGATCACCTTGGGCCTGCTGTTGTTCCGACTTGGGCAACTCTTGATCAGCCATGTCCGCCACGAGACAACCGAGGATGCCGATCTAAGCGTTCCAAACCAGATTATTCGCGTGGTGGGGTGGAGCGCGATGATCCTTGGCGTGAGCGGCCCGATCTTCCGCCATCGGCTATTACACCGCCGGGATCAGCTTCTTGTTGCCGACGACGATGAGCCTCGCGCTTCTTGCGTTGGTGCGGATTTTGCAGCGACTTGTGACGAACCTCTACGGCACGCTCACCGGGCGGCGAGAAGGGTTAGATGAGGCGCTGACGCCAACCCTGATCGGCTTCGTTCTGGCAATCCTCTCGCTCCCGCTCTTTGCGATGATATGGGGCGTGCGCGCGGCGCAGCTTGTCGATCTGTGGCAACAGGTGATCCAAGGATTTTCTCTTGGCGGTGTCACGATCAGCCCGCGTAACTTCCTGGTCTTCGCGCTGGTTTTTGCCGCCGGTTACACAGCGACGCGGCTGGTGCAGGCCACGTTGCGCAGCTCGGTCTTGCCCAAAACGCGGCTGGATGCAGGCGGCAGCAATGCGGTCCTGTCTGGTACCGGATATGTCGGCATCTTCCTGGCCGCCGTCATTGCAATCACCGCCGCCGGGATCGACCTCAGCTCCCTGGCGATTGTCGCCGGCGCGCTTTCCGTCGGGATCGGCTTTGGCCTGCAAACCATCGTCTCGAATTTCGTCTCTGGCATCATTTTGTTGATCGAACGCCCGATCAAACAGGGTGATTGGATCGAGGTGAACGGGGTGATGGGCTATGTCCGCGATATCTCGGTCCGCTCGACCCGGATCGAGACCTTCGACCGCTCCGATGTGATCGTGCCCAATGCCGATCTAATCTCGGTGTGGTCACCAATATGACCCATCACAACAACACCGGGCGGGCGATTGTGCCGGTTGGCGTGGCCTATGGGACGGATACCAAACGCGTCGAAGGCATCCTGCGTGAGGTGGCCGAAGCCCATCCGATGGTGTTGTTGAACCCGCCGCCCTCGATCTTCTTCCGGGGGTTTGGGGCGGACAGCCTGGATTTCGAAATCCGCGCGATCCTGCGGGACGTGAACTGGGTCTTGAGTGTGAAGAGCGACTTGAACCACGCGATTGCCGCGCGCTTTGTCGAGGAAGGGATCGAGATCCCCTTCGCGCAGCGCGATATCTGGCTCAGAAATCCCGAAACCCTGCGTGGAGACGCGACGACCACCACGTCGGGCCCGCCCAAAACACCCTTACCCAATCATGACCCGTCCGATTTTGACACAGGCGGCGCAGATGGAGAGCCCGAGACATGACGGAGCCGCTGTTTCTCACCGACCCCTATCGCAAAACCGCGCCAGGGGTGGTCACCGGTGTGACAAGCGAAGGCGGTATCATCCTGGACGCTTCGCTGTTCTACGCCCGGGGGGCGGCCAGCCCGGCGATAGCGGTATGCTGCATTGGGAGGGCGGACGCATTCCCATCGCGACGGCAGTGAAAGGCGAGGGGGCGCAGATCGTGCTGGTCCCGGCGGAGCCCGCCGCCATGCCGCCGGTCGGGGCCGAGGTGGAGCAACAGCTCGATTGGGACCGGCGCTATGGCCATATGCGCGTGCACACGGCACTGCATCTGTTGTCGGTGGTGATCCCGCTGCCGGTGACCGGCGGTGCAATCGGGGCCGAGAAAGGCCGGTTGGACTTCGACATGCCCGAGGCGCCCGAGGACAAGATGGTGCTGCAAGGCAAACTCAACAGTCTCATCGATCGCGATTTGCCGGTGGGCGAGACCTGGATCACCGATGGGGAGCTGGCGGCCAATCCGAGCCTGGTGAAAACCATGTCGGTTCAGCCACCGAAGGGGGCAGGGCGCGTCCGCTTGGTCCGGATCGGCGAAGGGGAGACCCAGGTCGATCTGCAACCCTGCGGCGGCACCCATGTGGTGCGCACAAGCGAGATCGGCACAGTGACCATCGGCAAGATCGAAAACAAGGGCCGTCAGAACCGGCGGGTGACGGTCGTTCTCGCCGATTAAGCGGCGGTTGAGGTCAGCCGTTGAAAGCGGCGCTCTCTTCTCAGCATGGCCAGCGCCGGGTCGTTCCTGGCCCACCGAAAATCCCGATACCCGGCCTCTACCGTCTCTTCAAGCCGATCAAGCGCCATGTCGACCGCCCCGCACCAACCAAGCGTGGCGGCGGTATAGTAGGTCAGAAGCCCATCTTCGGCCTCGTATCGCTCAAGCTCGACCATCGCCTCATCGGTCCGGCCAGCACGGGCCAGAAGGGACGCGAGGATGTTCTGGGCCCGCTGGTCTCGCGGATCTCGTGGCCCCGACGCGCGCAGTCGAAAAAGCCCCTGTTCGGCGGCCAGGCGGCTCCCCGCCTGATCGCCCAGCCCGGCGAGAGCGCCGGACGCAAGATAGAGCGGGCGAAAATCATCCCGCCGCAGATCCGCCGCCACAAAGGCCACCCGCGCAGCGCGAGCCATATCGCCGGAGGTGTAGAACGTGCGGGCCAAGCTGTAATGGCATTCCGCATCCTGCGCATCGTGATGCAGCGCCGTGGCAAAGCTTTCCAATGCACGCGCCGTGGCTCCCATTGCATCCAAGACCATGCCAAGCGCCATATGGCCTGCGGCCAGGTCGGGCCGAAGTTCCGTTGCTCGCGTTGCCATCTCGATCGCGTGTGGCATCTGATCGTACCCCTCGGGAGAGAACAGATAGCAATCGGCGGCGGCCATGGCGTATTCGGCAAGCACAGGCGCGTAATCGGGCGCCATCTCGGTGGCGTTGCGGCACAGCTCAAGCGCTTGCGCGGGAGCGCCCTTTCCATTGCGTTCCCGGATTCGTCGTGCCTCGGCGGTCGCCAAATGTGCATCGATCGATCCCAATGCCGCA
Source organism: Fontisubflavum oceani (assembly GCF_030407165.1). Taxonomy (GTDB): domain Bacteria; phylum Pseudomonadota; class Alphaproteobacteria; order Rhodobacterales; family Rhodobacteraceae; genus Rhodophyticola; species Rhodophyticola oceani. Next base: position 2,820,229 of record NZ_CP129111.1, on the reverse strand, counting down.
TTTGGGTGGTTGGAACGGCGTTGCGCCATCGGTCTTTCAGCAACCCGCGAGACAGGCCAAGCGAGCCGATATCCCGACTTTGCGATTGTTTCGATCGGGCCCTCATTGCGACCCGTCTGGCCAAACGCCCGGCGGAGCTGAGAAATGCCTTGAGTTAACGACTCGTCACTGACAGTGACATCGCGCCAGACCTTGGCAAACAAAACATCGCGAGTGAGCGGCTCGGGCGCGGCCTCCGCCAATGTGGTTAACAGCGTTGCTGCTTTGGGCGTTATTGCAACAGCGCGATCTCCGCAACTCAACACACGGCGTCGCGGATCGAAGCGCCACGCACCGATAAGCAAGGTGCCAGGTAGGATTTTGAGCGGGTCAGACATGTAAGGTTAGAAATGGCTTTAGATGAAAAGATGTTGCACCGGATCAAACGTGCCCGAGGGCGAAGAAACCGATCTGAGGGATCGGCGCGGAGCTTAGACGAGCTTTGCCCCGTTGCCGATGCAGGAAAACCGTAGGTTCACGCGATTGTTTGCTGATGCGCGGCCGCTTCACTGTGCCGAGGCAACGCCACTGTTAATCTCGTCGCACCCTCTTGCCAGCGCTCCCAATTCTCGTCTAAGTGCGCCCTGTCGGAGCGGTGGCCGAGTGGTCGAAGGCGCACGCCTGGAAAGTGTGTAGGCGGGAGACCGTCTCCAGGGTTCGAATCCCTGTCGCTCCGCCACTATACACATTGCGAACCCGAGATGGGCCCTAGCGGGGCCTTTTTTCTTTTTGGTTCAAAGGGGTTTAACGAGGCCATGCGACTTTCGGAGACTAACGATTTGACCGAAATCGGTCTCCGAACGCCCCGCGTCTCTTTCCGTCCGCCCTTCACCCAGATCAAGACGGATTCAAAACTCGGCGTCTTTTCAGACGCTTGACGAGAATGGATTGCGCCGCAGTTGCGGTGATTTCGTCCGCTATCGGTGCGAACTGAGACACCCGAAGGCGACGTGGTCGTGCGTGTTGATGCGAACGACCACGAGAAGTCTCTGATGACAAAGAGACTTTCCGCTCATAGCCTGGAGGCATGTCGAATGGGCCTTGGCGGGTTTTGAAACTGGCGGCATGGCAGCGTGTCCGCCGGTCGTGGAATACAGCAGGGAGTTTCAGGCACGGGCAGCTGAGGAATTGGGTCTGTTGCCTAATGGATCAACCGTCTTCGAGATGATGGGCGACTACGCCGTTATGCGCGAGCAGTCGCGGGGTATGCCTTGGGTCTGTCTGGTAACCCCCTTACACGGGGCTAGTGCCTCACGGAAATTTGTTCGTGAAATGTACCTTTTTGGGCGAGCAGAACTAACCTACTCAGCAGAGCCTTCTTATGGCGTAAGGGCTTGCAATTCTGGGCTTCATCCCTTCGCCCCTTGTCCGCGGGCGTAGACATCCTCGTATCGGATGATGTCGTCCTCGCCGAGATAGCTGCCGGTTTGCACCTCGATCAGGGTTAACGGCACCTTGCCCGGGTTTTCCATGCGGTGGACGGCACCAAGCGGGACGTAGACACTTTGGTTTTCAGTTACCAGCTTCACTTCGTCGTCGATGGTCACTTTGGCCGTGCCCTCCACAACGATCCAATGCTCTGCGCGGTGGTGGTGGCTTTGCAGGCTGAGGCTGGCACCGGGATGGACCACGATCCGTTTAACTTGGAAGCGCGGTCCGATAACGAAGCTCTCGTACCACCCCCAAGGTCGATAGTCCCGCGGCAGGGTCGTGGCTTGTGATATGCCTTTAGCCTTGAGCCGGGCAACGGCCTCTTTGACGTCCTGGGCGCGGTCTTTATGTGCGACCAACACCGCATCAGGCATGGCAACCGCCACGATGTCGGTCAATCCGATCCCAACCAATTGTTGCGCTTCGCTGGTGGCATGAAGCAGCGTGGTGTCGCAATCGAGCGCGGTCGCTGGTCCACTTGTGACAACGGATTGGTCATCGGCATCACCTTCTCGCCACACCGCTTGCCAATCGCCTAAGTCTGACCATGCCCCACCGTATGGTACAACTGTTAGATTATTGGCATGTTCCATCACTGCGTAATCGATTGAGATGTCGGGCAATTCATCCCAAGGTTCTGCTTTTAGTCGGGTAAAGGACAGGTCCTTTTCGGCGCTATCGACCGCAGCCCGACAGGCAGAAAGAACCTCTGGCGCGTGCTTGGCGAAGGCGTCCAGGATTGCCGTGCTGGTAACGAGGAATATCCCAGCGTTCCAAAGGTGCAAGCCGCCTTTCAAGAGTGTGTCGGCTTTCGACTGGTCGGGCTTTTCAACAAAGCTCTTGAGGGGCTGAGGCCTAGGAGCGAAGTCTGCGTCGGGTGCCTCGGTGAGCTCAAGCCAGCCGTATCCTGTCTCGGCCCGGTCCGGGCGAATGCCGAAGGTCACAAGCTGGCCCGCTTTTGCAGCGGGGATCGCCGCTTGAACAGCTCCGCTGAACGCTTTGCCATCGGGGATGACATGATCGGATGGCGCCACGAGCATTAAAGCGCCGTCATCTTCGGCCTCAAGTGCCAGGGCTGCGGCGCAAATCGCAGCGGCGGTGTTCTTTGCTGCAGGTTCGATCAGAATGTCTGACGCAGCCATTTCCAAAGCGGCCAATTGCTCGATCACCACAAAGCGGAAATCGCCGCCCGTGACGATAATCGGGGCTGTAAAGCCCGGACCGGCAAGCCGTTTCGCAGAAGCCTGAAACAGGCTCTCGTCTCCGTTCAATTGCACGAACTGTTTTGGGTAGGATTTGCGTGATAGAGGCCAAAGACGCGTCCCTGAGCCACCGCAGAGAAGTACGGGATAGATTTGGTCGGTCATCAAATTCACTTCGTTCTAAAGGTCTCGGCGCTATCCAAGAACCAGCGGTAGGTCTCAGCGATGCCCTGTGCCAAGGTTATGCTGGTGCTCCAGCCGAGGCGCTCCAGGCGGCGGACATCCATGAGTTTGCGCGGGGTGCCATCGGGTTTAGTTGGGTCGGTTGTGATCTGGCCCGTGTAGCCGACCGCGTGGGCGACCAATTGAGCAAGCTCGAGGATCGTCACATCGGTGCCTGATCCGACATTTATATGGCTCAGCATCGGCTCTGTTTCTCTAGCATAGACCTCCTTTGGCAGGTCCAGCACGAAGAGCGACGCTGCGGCCATGTCATCCACATGAAGAAACTCGCGCCTTGGTGTACCGGTGCCCCAAATGGCAACCTCAGCAAGGCCAGCTTGCTTCGCCTCGTGGAACCGACGGATGAGCGCTGGCAAGACGTGGGAGTTCTCAGGGTGGAAATTATCGCCGGGACCATAGAGGTTTGTTGGCATGACAGAGCGGTAGTCGCGCCCGTATTGCCGGTTGTAGCTTTCACACAGCTTGATGCCGGCTATCTTAGCGATAGCATAAGGCTCGTTTGTGGACTCCAACGTTCCGGTGAGCAACGCCTCCTCAGCCATGGGTTGCTTGGCCAGCTTGGGGTAAATGCAGCTTGAGCCCAATTGCAATAGGGTCTGGACACCAGCCGCATGGGCCTGGTGGATCACATTGGCCTCGATCATCAAGTTTTCGTATATGAACTGGGCAGGGTAGGTGTTGTTTGCGTGGATGCCTCCCACTTTTGCGGCTGCGAGGATTACCTGATCAGGGCGCTCATGAGCCATGAAATCTTGAACCGCGGCTTGATGAGTGAGATTTAACTCTGCGCTGGTTCGCGTGATCACCTCCACGCCGTCTCGCAAGGCTAGCGCACGGCAGATCGCGCTACCCACCATGCCGCGATGGCCTGCCACGTAGATCTTCATCGATAGCCCTCTAGGCTCACAGGCACGTCCAGCCCGCGTTCCTTTAGCAGCGCATGGCGGCGGGCAGTTTCCAGGTCTTCGGCCACCATCTCGGTGCACATCTCGTGGGCGGTGATCTCCGGCACCCAGCCAAGCTTCTCTTTGGCCTTGGTCGGGTCGCCCAACAGTGTATCTACCTCGGCGGGGCGAAAATAGCGTGGGTCGATGCGCATGATGACATCGCCGGGTTTCACTGAAGGCGCCATGTCGGAGGTGACTGCGGTGACGGTGGCGATTTCCTCGACGCCCGTTCCGACGAAACCCAGCTCAATACCCAGCTCACGCGCCGACCAAATTATGAATTCACGCACAGAATACTGGACTCCCGTGGCGATCACGAAATCCTCGGGCGTCTCCTGCTGCAGCATCATCCACTGCATGCGCACGTAATCCTTAGCATGCCCCCAGTCGCGCAAACTGTCGATATTGCCCATGTACAGGCAGTCTTCGAGACCTTGGGCGATATTGGCGAGCCCCCGCGTGATCTTGCGGGTAACGAAGGTTTCTCCGCGCCGAGGACTTTCGTGGTTAAATAGAATGCCATTGCAAGCGTACATCCCATAGGCCTCACGATAGTTCACGGTGATCCAATAGGCGTACATCTTGGCCACAGCGTAGGGCGAGCGCGGGTGGAAGGGGGTAGTTTCTTTTTGCGGGGTCTCCTGCACCAGACCATAAAGCTCCGAGGTGGAGGCCTGATAGAACCGCGTCTTTTGCTCCAAGCCGAGAAACCGGATCGCCTCCAAGAGCCGCAGCGTGCCAATCGCATCCACATCCGCCGTGTATTCCGGCGCCTCAAAACTCACCGCCACATGGGATTGCGCGCCGAGGTTATAGACCTCATCGGGCTCCACCTCGCGCAAAATCCGCGTGAGGTTCGACGTGTCCGTCAGATCGCCGTAATGCAGCATGAAGTTCTGATCTGTGGTGTGAGGATCTTGGTAAATATGATCCACCCGGGCGGTGTTGAGCAAAGACGCCCGCCGCTTGATCCCGTGCACCTCATAGCCTTTGTTGAGCAAGAGCTCAGCAAGGTAGGATCCGTCCTGGCCAGTGACACCGGTGATCAGAGCGCATTTTTTCATTGATATTTCCATTTTTCGGGCTGATGTCGGTTCTGCCAGATCTTGTCGCGGCGGGTCGGCCTAGTATTTTTAGAAAAGATAGACTTGCACGCTACAAAGATCGGATAGGCAACGGCAAAATAGATTGCCCCTTCGAACACCCAACCAAAGAGTTCGTTGCGTACCCCGACTAAGAAACGCGGCGCAAATATCAGGATCAGCAACACACTCAGCGCGTCCATACGATACATGGCCTCCTGCAGGTATTTGCAGACGACGAACGCACCGACTCCATAAAGCGCGACGCCAAAATAACTGCCGACGTAATACGCCTCGGCGATACCGGACGAGGCAAAGGTCACTCCGCGTTCAAAGAAGAGGTCGGGTGCCATCTGGCTTGAGAAAGCTGCGCCGAATCCAACCGAGTTCAAACCGAGTTCGAGCCCGAAAATCCGCGAAAAAATCACATTGAGCGTGCCGCTCAGACGCGCCGCTAAATTGACTGACGTCTCTTCGAGCCGGTAGCTGATGATGGCAGTTTTGAGCGTATCCATGCTGTGCGCGATCACCGCCCAGAAATCGGTATAGAAATACCAGACATCCACGGCTTGCAAGCCGTCAACCCCGACGGCGCGCAAAGTCTGGATCGTCATGAAGAGGGGCGGCGCAAACCCAAGCCCCAGCATCGCCAGAAGGAAAATCCGCCGGGAAAAGAATGAGGCCGGGTGCGCGATCGCAATCGCGATAATTAGTAACAAAAAGCCCGGCATTCGTTGACCCGCCATCGAAAGCGATAGCCCGTAGACGCAGAGTAGGACTAGCGGTAGCATCCCGCCCCGGCTGATGCCGATCACACAAAGTACGAGGAACACGTTTTCCAAGAGAAAGACCGGCAGGCTTTTTTGGATCCCAAGATCGCCGGTAAAGTAGGCCTGATACCCCTCGTTATAGACAGCGCTGATTTCGCGAACGTTGAATAAGATCGTGGTGAGGAACGTCGCAATTATCAGGAATGTAAAGGCCGCGGGATGGGCAATCCGCGTCACCCGTTGGTCTGTTGTCGGCCGGCGCACCCGGATCGAAAACGCCGACAAGGAAAAGGCAATCAAAAACACGTAAATGGCGATCTGCAGCCACACGGTTTCGGTACTAGAGAGTGCGATCGCCCTGAAAAAGAAGCCGACCGCGAGGAAGTTCTCTTCGTCACTAAATAGTGGTGGCAAAATGAAGAACACGCCAAATAACAGAAAATAGAGCTTTGCGAAATAGTTGTCGCCACTGATGAAGCTGAAGGCCACGAACCAGGCAGTCGCTAAGGACAGATTGCCGACCACCGGGTTGCCCGAAAGGGTATAGGGAACAGAGATGGCAAAGACCCAAAGCGTCAGAAGGAGCTTGAACAGATCGGTCTTTTTGATCGCAAGGGTCGACATCGTACCTCTACATCTGGCTATGTAAGGATATGAAATAGAAGCCGACGAGCGTGGCCTGGAACATAAAATAGAACTCCGGCGCCAGCCCAGAGAGGCTCAGGACCCCGGGGGCTATACAGAGATAGCACACTACGAAAACGATTGTCTTGTTGTAGTGGTTGCCTTCAGTCGCTGCGGCAATGCTCAGATCGGGGCGTGGACCCAGCAGGACGAGTGGTAGTATCCCCGCTAAGATCGAGTAGATCAGGATCGGTTCAATCGGTTCGTCAAAAAAGAGCCCTGTGAACGGGCCAGAAACCAAAATGGCGAGCGCGAAACAGCCACCCAGCATCAGCCGGACGAGACGCATTTCACGGCGTCTTTGTTCGAGTCCATCATTGGCGCGCAGGGCGCGAGACAGTTTGTCCAGTGAAAACATCAGGTAGATTTGTAACGGAAGGCTCGACAAGCTGCGCAGTTGTTGGCCTATCCGGACCTCAGCCGCAACTTCGGACCCATAAATTGCATTCACCACCATCAGGTCGTAGTTCACGGTGAAGATTTCGATCCCAGCAAGAATCGTCGTCGCGATGGGCAGCCGACCATAAGGCCAAAGCGCCTGAAGCCGGAAGTTCAAACGCGGCATCCCGCCGTGCATCCAGACTAACAAAATAAGTCCCAAAACCGCCGCAAGGACATAAAGCATCTGAGCCTGAGCAGACGAGAGCTTGCCACCGATCCAGTAGAATATTAGAAGAGACAGGAGGAATACGGTGATCCGGATCACACCGGCCTCAAGGTTGCCCGCTATGTAGCGTCCTATTCCACGGAAATATGCGGAATAGAGCGCGCTAGCGTTGACTACCCCCATCACGAGGAAAAACGCGGCAAACCAAGTCTGACCGATCAGAGCCGCAAAGCCCGCGAAGCCCGCCGACAAAGCTAGGAACAGGTGCGAAGCGTTTAAATACCTTTGGGCCAAATTGCCGCGCAGCTTGAGCCCAAAGGCACCCAATTCGCGCACAAGTTGGCGCGTCGGAGCGGCCGTGAGCAGAAATGTTGCCAGAATTACGGTCGATATGAATGTGTTAACTGCACCGAAATCCTCTTTTGTCATTGCCTGCGCCATCACAAACTGCAGCGCCAGACCGACAAAAATCACATAGCCGCGAACCATGCCGGACAGAAAAAAGCCCTTAAGCATGCCCGCGCTGCCCTTGTTGGTGCGCCAAAAGCTAAAGATCGGAATGCCCTCTGGCAAAGACGCAGAACAACGAACAGCTCGCATCTTTTGAATTGAAGACATCAATGTACCTGAATGGTAGTACAACGAGCCCGAGGATCGCATTCAAAAAATTCGAGCGAGTATTGAGGCGGTAGTAGACGAAGCATCCAATTCGCGCGACCAGCCCCGTGGCGTAGGAATGGCTCATCAGGCGTGCCCCAGCTGCGTTGAACAGAGCTTCGAGTTCTTCGACGGTATAGCCTTCACGGACATGTCCGACCTTCTCATGATAGGCGCTGCCGAAGACTTTGGGATACGTCTTGGTAGGCGCCGACACGAAGTACACGCAATCATCTGCGCTGTTTTCGACCACCGCACGTACAAAGGCCGCGTCGTCCGGGATATGTTCGACAATGTCCAATAGCAGGACCGCGTCATACGCATCGTCCTTCGGGATCGCTGTTGTTGCGTCAGCATGTGCGAAGGTAACGTGGTCAAGCTTTAGGCGCGATGCGATCTTTTGCGCTGAGGCGATGTCGTCGGGATTGAAATCGTTCCCAAAGTAGGGTGTTGTCAGCCCCTGCTTTGTGATTTCAAACGCGTTGATGCCCCGCCCGCACCCTGGCTCGAAAATTCGCGAGATCTTGTACCGCTTTACCGCCGAAGTGACCTGCTGCAAGAAGGGCGACAGTCGCAGGTGGGTATGCAGGTCAGGTGTCCCAAAAATCGCGAAATAAAGGCGCAAGAGCCCTACGCGCGAGTATTTGTAGTCTGATCCGATCGCCATTAACTGCGCCCCTTGTCCTGACTTGATGTAAAGCAGATTACAATTTGAAATTATTGAGGAATTTCAAAGCCTCCCAGAAGCCTTCCCCATTGTTTTTATGACCCTGCCAAATCTCGGGGATGAACATCGCATTGGGCGACTGGCGCCGTAGGATATCAGCGAGCCGGGCGAAATTCACATCGCCTTCGCCAATAGCGACACCTTCGCCGTCCAACCCGTAGGCATCCACGATATGCATGTGCGGCGACAAAGGTGCCAACATCTCGCAAGCCTCGTAGAAATCGAACCCGAAATGCGTCGCCGACATGCATGTATGCGATACATCAAGACAGATCCGCGCACCGGTCCTGTTGTGGAAATCAAGGATCTGGTCGGGTTCACAAAACAGATTGTGATACCGCTGCCCGCCAAAATGCCACGGGAATGGCGGCATGGTCTGTATCAACAGCTCGATCTCTGGCGACGCGAGTTCGGCATAGGCCTCGGCGACACGGTCATACTTCTTTTTCACGACATCGGCCGGCAGGAACCCGTCGATGCTAAAGCCGCCGGCGTTCACAACAATATAGGTCTTGTCGGCCTGTGGGGTCAGGATCCTGCGCAGTCTTTGCGTTTCCGTGATCACTCGGCGGAGATGCGCGATGCTTTGGTCGCGATACGTCTCGTTATCGGTCGACAGGTCCAGGATGTGGTCGTTCTCAAAAAGCTCTGGCGCGTGAACGGCGAATTCTTGCAACGGGAAATCGTCCAGGGCTTTGGTCGGGTCGACCTGAAGATCCGAATAGCTGAGGTGGAATTCGACGAAATCGAGCGTCCGCCCGTCGACCAACCGTTTTGCGTCGTGGTAACGCACCGGGATCCCTGCCGGACGGTCAAACGACACGGTGTCGACTTCGTCGTCATCGGCCGGGTCCAGATCGAATTCAAAGAAGTATTCGCCCATTTTTTTCGCGCGAACAGCTGGTCGACCCAACAGGTCGGAAATGCGGTTCGGCTGCAGGCCCTGACCCGGGCTGCGTATGTCGAGGTCGCTGGCCTGGATCACCTGACCTTTTTCAATCGGGCACTTGGCGATGATGCTTTTGGACAGCGTTTCGCGATTGATAAGCTCCCCTTGGCTCAGGAATTTCTCACCGCCGCCCATCGCTTCATGGACGTTATGGATGCCCTGGACCATCGCGGCAAATTCATCGGGCAATAGCGAAACCTTGTGGTCATTGCCTTCCCACGAGCGGTAAAAGGTAAAGTGCTTTTCGATGATGCGCGCCCCCATGGCGGTCGCCGCGATCGGCACCTCGATCCCACGTTCGTGCCCCGAATAGCCGACGATCCCGTCATGCAGGTTCTTGAGCGTATTCAGATAAGCCAGGTTCACGTCTTTGAATGGCGCGGGATAGGTCGAATTACAGTGCAGCAGCGCGTATTCGGCGTGGCGCGATTCGAGCACTGCGATGGTGCGCTTGATCTCCCATTCGTGGCTCATGCCAGTCGACAACAGAATCGCCTTGCGCGTGTCGGCAATCGCCTCAATTAGAGGTATATTGGTCAAGTCCGCCGATGCCACCTTGTAGGCACTCATTCCGTATTCCTCGAGAACCTTCAGCGCCTGTTTATCCCAAGGCGTGCACATCACTACGATGTCCTTGGAACGGGCATAATCGAACGCTTCGGTAATGTCTTCGCGGCTGAGCTGGAACCGCGCGAGCAGATCGAGTGTATATTCAACACCCAGATCGTTTGCGTCACCCGCGCCAGCGGAATCGCGATAGAGATGCGCCATTTCGCGGTACTGGAATTTTACGCAATCTGCGCCTGCCTGCGCGGCGGCGTCGATCATCTCCTTTGCAACCGACAGACTACCGTTATGGTTATTGCCGATCTCGGCAATTATGAACGGCGGATAGTCGTTGCTGATCTGGTGCCCGTCAATCTCGAGCGTCGATTTCCCCGGCAGCGAAATCGCCGTCAACCGGCGCGTCTTTCTGTCGATGACGGGTAGGAACTTGATCCGGTCGGTAAAGCTCTGGCTGTTTGGTTCGTCGGAATAGACAAAGGAAAACCGATGCCTCATCGCCTGCGATATACGGTCCGGCAGGTCGCCTGTTTCGATGATCAACCGGCGGATATCGCCATCCGTCACTGTCCCGACCACGCGGTCATCTTCGTCGGTGACGATCAGAAACCCGCGCTTGTTGGCATCAAGCATTCGCATGGCATCGGTCACCGAGGTTTCACTTCTGACTGTGAATGGGGCAACGTTGTAAATTAAGGACATTGGACAGTCTCCAAAATCGCTTCTACGATCTGCCAGTCCTGCAAATCGTCGATCTCGAAGCTTTCGGTTTTTTCGGTTTCCAGTTTCTCGATCCGCCCGCCAAGCCGGTTTTCGAACGTCTGAAGGATGGTGCGTTTTGTCACGTAGAGCGATCCGGTTTCCCGAAACATAATATCTTCAGAGCGGATATCCTGGCGGCGCGGGCGATTAAAGTGGTCATAAAGCGCCTTTACACCGTCGTTGGTTTTGCGCCAGTGAAAGGCCTCGTTTTTCGTCACGGTCAAAAGTGAATCTGCGCCTGTTTCTTCGAGGCGCACGATACAGGCATCGGCCATACCCGCGCGGCGAACCGGCGAAGTTGCCTGCGCGAGTACCATCAGGTCATAGTTGTAGCCTTCTTGGGTCAGGTGCCGATCTAGATCCAGCATCACCGCCTCAGTCGAAGTCGTGTCTTCTGCCAAGGCATCGGGTCGTAGATAGGGCACCTCGGCCCCGGCTTTGCGGCAAAGCTCAGCATAATCCGGCGAATCGGTGGACACGATAACCCGGTCTATCCGCTCGCAAGACAGCAGATGGGCGATTGTCCATTCGACCAACGGCCTTCCCGCGATGGGCCGGATGTTTTTGTGCGGGATCCCCTTACTGCCCGACCGGATCGGGATGATGGCAACGGCGCGTGTCATCGGGGCAAGCTCCAGCAAACAAAGGCGCCTGTCATTCGAATTCCGCCACAAAGCTGGGGATGGAAAACTTCGACAAAAGCTGGGTCATTGGGTCGGCCTCGGGCTTAAACGCCGCCAGACGGTCCAGAAACTCTGGCGTGACCTTGGCGCGTTTGACCGCTGTATCCTGTTCGACAACAACGCCCGACACACCGTCAAGCACCAGCTCGTTTACGCCGGCAGCGTCCCAGGCGATGACGGCTGTGCCGACACTGAGCGATTCAAGACCGGCCAGCGGGATCGCCTCCCCGTCACTGAGGATGATAGAATAGTCGTATTGCGCAAATGTACCCGACGGATCGTTGGTCCGGCCTTTGAACGTCAGTTCCAGATCCGGATGATCCTCGTTCAACGTAACGGCGAGTGCTTGCATCTCCTTTTCGTAGGCGATCTGCTCTTCGGTGAACCCCGTGCCGTAGATGTCGAACACGGTTTTGCGCGATTTGCTGATGTCCGCGGCCATATACGTGGCGGCCTCAATGTTCTTGTTAGGCGAAATCCGCCCGATATAGCACAGACGGAATGGGTCGTCGGCCGCCTTGGCCGAGCGCGGCAGCACCTGTGCCAGGTCCGGTGTAACTGGGAAAACCGGGGTATAGACGCGCCGGCGGGGATTTTCCGGGAAGACCGATGCCACAACGTCCATCAGCTGATTGGTAGGACAGATAAAGGTAACGTCACCGGTCGGCCAGAGCGACAGCGCAAGCCGCGCAGCGCTCGAATTGGCGAAGCGTTCGGTGTGAAGGAACACGTACTTATTTTTGGCGTGGAAGGCTTTGTTGAAAAAGATCGATGTGATGTCGTTCAGGATCACGGTGTCGAATTTGTGTGACTGACCACGCAACCGCAGGATGGACGCGACGGTGCTGATCCCTTTTTGCAGGAACTGCGTCTTGCTCAGTCCGCCATAATCGTTGTTCAAGGTCGGAATTTCGAACACCAGCGGAAGCTCTTTGAGCTCTTGTTCATTCAGCTTTTCGCGGATCCCGCTATTGCCTTCGTGCTGAACCATGACGGAGTCCCAGCCCGCCCCATCAAAGCCTGCAACAAGGTTTAAACATACTTTCTGCACCCCGCCCTGGATAAAGTTGTCGCCGAGGTTCATCGAATGGAAGATGCCGATCTTACGCATGGCGCGTATCCTTTCGCCGATTAAGCAGTGCTGGTGTGCTTCGCGAGGAACTTCTGCGCGAAATTGAGGCCTTGGTTGATGGCCTGGTCCATGTCCAGATACGCGTAGGACCCGCAACGGCCGACGAATTTCATCCGGTTTTCGTCCACAAGCTCGCCGTATCGGCGGTGGAGCGCACGGTTTTCGCCGCCCGGATCCTGGACCGGATAAAAGGGCTCAAAGTTGTTTTCTTCGGCCGAGCAAGGCTCTTCGAAGGTTAGGATGGTCTTGAGCGGGTTATCACCGTGACCGGGGTAGTTTTTCCATTCGGTCACGCGGGTATGCGGGCCGGTATGGGTAAAATTCACTGTCGGCACAGGTAGCGCACGCGGCAGCGGCAATTCTACATTGGTAAACTTGATCGATCTATACGGAAGGCGTCCATAGCGGTAATCAAAGAATTCGTCGATCGCCATAGAGTTGAACGTGAAATAATGCCCGTTCGGCATGTCATGTTCAAAAGCGGTGTTCAAGAGCACCGTGATCCGTTCATGATCGGCCATCCGTTCGGCAAAGGCAGAGTATCCTTCTTTTGGAAACCCTTGGAAATCGTCGTTGGGGAAATATTCGTCTGCCATCCCTTCGAGTTTGGGCAGACGCTCTAGAATATCGCTATCAACGCGGTCAAAGGCCGTTGCCCACATCTTTTCCGTGTAGCGGACAAAGAACGTCTCAAGCAGCTCGTCTTCGGAGAAGGCCGCCCGGGTCGCATCGTTCGGCGGAAAGGTGAAATACCCTTTGTCTTCGACATAGGCCTGAACCTTGTGGCGATAGGGCGTCCATTCGGCAAAATGCTGCACATATTCGGCCACGCGGGTGTTGCGTGTGTGAAAGATGTGTGGACCGTATTTATGGACGCGGATACCCGCCTCGTTGACCTCGTCATAGATATTGCCGCCGATATGAGGGCGGCGGTCGATGATCAGGATATCCCAGCCTGCGCGGGCCAATGTGTTGGCAATCGTCAGACCCGTCAGTCCTGCGCCGACGATCAGGATGCTGTTTGTGGAGGGGTTCGGCATGTCAAAACTCAAAAAAATAGGTGGCGCTGGAGGCGCGATGCGCCCTTAAGCTGATTTTCGTCCTGTTCGGTTGGCGGATGCTGGACCGTACCGGTCGCGCAAGGCATCGGCAATGAGGGGGCGGTCTTCGTGGCCAGCACTTTGGAAGCGCTCAATTTCTGCACCATCGGCGTATGCCAGACGGATAACCTCAACACCCTGAATTTCGAACAACAGGGTCGAGTAATGCCCCACCGCTGCGGCGGCAGGGTATTGGGGTTGATCCCCGAGCCTGGATACCGCGAGCTCCTTACGGTGCGCATAGTTGGCAAGAACCTTGTCACGGGGATGAGCGATGACGCGGTGCACATCATGTTCAGCAACCAGACGCTCAAAGAGCGACAGATACGCGTCACGGTCAACGATCCGGTCTTCGATCAGCGGCTGAGAGATAAAGACCGCCCCCGCATCCGATGCATGCCGGAACCGACCGGAATCCGCCGATTGGCACACAAGGCAGCGGTCTTCGATCTCTTTGAAATACCTCGCGTCTTGATCGATAAATACATAGGCCGCAGCGAGGCAATCAAGGTCGATTGCGCGCGGGTTGTCGCGCAACAGGCTCAGCGTGCCGGTACGCAGCGCGAGCAACCCAACTTGGGCCATGATCGATACGCGGTTCTTGAGCCGTTGCCAAAAGAGCCGCTTTGCGCCGGTCTGCAGTTCTTGGTCCAGCTGCGACAGTGACCCGTGCTGGACGAACACGATTTCTGCACCGCGCATGTGCAGAATTTGAACCAGCTTGCTGATCGGACGGCTGAAGTAATCAAAAACAAAAACGCGCGACCCGCTCCATTTGTCAGCGGCAAAGTCACTAATGTGGAATTGTTCGGCATCGATGGTGGCGTGGGGCTCTTGATAGGTCTCGATATAGATAATGGTCTCGGGCTTGATTGCAGCCTCAAGTGACAGAACGAAGTTGTTAAAATAATTCGGCTGATACATCAGAAATACGTTTCGCCGGGTAGTTTGGGGTTGGTTACTCATCGTCGCACTCTCAAAATCCCAGTTTGGCCCCTTGGGTTTTCTTGGCCTTGGGCGTTCTCCGCCCGCATCTCTTTCTCCAACGCTTCGATTTCAGCCTTTAGCGCTTTGTATTCCTCCCGCTTCCTAAGCAAGAATTTGCGCGTCATCTGTGCCTTTGTTGCGATACCTTCGGGTGTCAGGAGGTAGGCATAGCGCCGTTTGTCTTCACTGGATGTGAAATTACCCAGCTTAACCAGACCTTTGTCGACGAGCGCTTTCAGCACGTAGTGAACGCTTCCGGTGCTGATACCAACAGCATGCGCCAAATCGCGCTGGGACATTTCGGGGTTTTGCTCAAGAAATCGCAAAATGCGGAAGCGCACATCGTCTTGAAGTCTGTTTTGCCGGCCAGCCATTGTCAGCTTGGTGTATGGCTACCGCACAAGGACTGCCCTTGGCGTCTTGGTGATATGGCTCGGCTGGAATCAAACATCCCGCTCATGTTTGAGCGAATAGCAGCTTTCGGCGCTTGCGAAAAGCCCCAATGTCAAAAATGTTTGAGCGTGTCGCGCGCCTGGCTCGAGCACATTGTCTTGACGTCAGCAAGCACGGCATGGTGCGCGAGAACGTTGCTATAATCGCCTTGTTGCGCCTACGGTGTGTGTGGCGAAGGGGCATCGTCACCGTCAGCGCGTTCGGCCTGCTCGACAGCCTCTTCCATGCTGATCGTGTTGAGGACCAGATCAAACTGTTCCTGAATTTCTGGAGCGTGGCGGGCGATGAACTCGCGGACGGCGTAGTTTTCCATCAGCTTTTTCAGGTAGCCTTTGGCGACCACGAGGTTCAGCAACTCGGACCCATAGTTTTCTTCTGCGTGTTTGTACTTTTCCTGCACCTGGCTCATCTCGCGCTCGAGCTTGACGATCTGTTCCAGCGGGTCGCCCTTGGGCTGTTCCGGCTGCGGCGGCTTGTAGTCGGTGCGCTGTTCTGGTGGCGCGGCTTTCAGCAGAGCGTCTGCATGAGCGGCCGTGATCGTATTTGCCGCGATCATCAATTCGACTGCTTCGACCTGCTGCGCAGCCTTCATTTTGCGCTGGTGCCTCGTAACATCGGGTGTGAACTGATGGTCCTGCAGCAGCTCCACCGCCCGCGAGCAAATGCCGTGCAGCAAGTTGATTCGACTGTTGATGGTCGAGAGGTTCACGTTGAAAGCGCGCGCAAGCCGTTCCTTGCTGACGCCTTTGTCGATCGCGCGGCGCAGCATGTAATGCTCCTGCACCGTCGAGAGCCGATTGATCCGGTGATTGTAGGTGTAGGTCTCAAAATCCTTGGCGATCAGGCAGGGCGCGGTGTCCTGACCGAGCTCCTTCAGGGCCAGCACCCGCAAATTTCCATCGAGCAGCAGAAATCCGACCGCATCCGGGTCTGGCTTGATCACCGAGAGCGGCTCGATCAAACCGATTTCTCGGATCGAGGACACAATCTGCTTGAACTTGCGCGTGGTCATCACGCCGTCCGGGAACTTTTTCGAGGGCATCAACTCCTCGAGGGGGATCTGGAAAGTCTCGAGGTCAAACCCAAGGGTAAGGTTCAGCGGCGCTTTGGGATATGGCGCGTCGTTTTCATCACTGTCGGGCTGGGGGAAGGCCCCTGGGTAAAGCGGCTTCACTGTGCTGAGGTCATTCATGGGATTTTCCTTTCGGGTGTTCAGGCGGTTTCAATGCGATCGGCGAGATATTTCGGCAGGCTGTCGAGACCTTTGGCGCGCAGCAGCGTCACGAAATGTTCGTCAGCAAAAAGGCGTTTCAGGCCTTGGAGCACCAAAAGCAGCTGTTGGTGTGCATGATCGGCTTTCAGCATCAGCTTGTGCTGGCGGGCGACCTCACGCTGGTAGGTCTTGACCAGCGAGTGAGCCGAGTTCGGCAGCTTCGGGCGATCGCCACCAGTTTTCGGCCCCTTTTCGCGGCGTTTTTCGATTAGCCGCTTGGCATCAGTGATCTGGTACCCTTTCAGCTGGCCGGTCTTGTAGGCCTCTTCCAGCATGTCACCGAGGTTTTCATCGTCGTGCTTGGCGCGGGCGATTTCGAGCGCGGTGGTCAGCGGGATGGTGCCGTTCTGCACGGCTTCGATCAGGCGCTCCTCGCCTTTCTCGAGCAGAAAGACGATATCGCGTACATATTTCTCCGACAAACCCGTGCGCGTGATGATGTCGTCAATGCTGTAATCCCGCGCCAACAACAGTTCGATGTCTGCAAGGATTTCCAGCGGGCGGTGACCCCGCCGGGCAATGTTTTCGGCCAGCGACATGATGAAGGCGTCCTCATCGGTCACATTGACCACGAGCGCCGGGATATGGCTTTCACCAAGCAAGCGGAAAGCATTCAGACGCCCTTCGCCGCAGACTAGCAAATAGGCGGGCGCCCCATCTGCCCCCGCGCTCTGTCACGGTGATCGGCTTTTTCAGGCCGATTGAGCGGATGTTTTCAACGATCTCTTCAAAGACCTTCATGTTGCGGTCTCGAGAATTCAGGACCTCAATCCGGTCGATGGGAACGAGCGTGACGCTCTTGGGTGTGTCAGTCATCATATGCGTGGCATCCTTTTCCAGTAAAATTGTTCATGTTTTGTACTTTCGTTGATTTCTGTCATCCCACTCATCCTCCCCATTTCCGGCGAATGCCGACCCGCTCGGCCATTCCGTAGAAGAAGCCGAGGTCTTCAAACCGGAAGGCCTCGAAGGCGATGCTGGTGCGGATGCAAAGCCGGATTTCCTGCCGAGGCAGGTCAAGCCAGGGCAGCAGGTAATAATCGAGCTCGTCGCGGTTGTCGGGATCAAGCCGCACAGCCAGCGTGACGTCAGCCTGATAGCGCATCGGGTCAAACCGGATCCGCCAGCGCAGACGACCATCGCCCTGCGGCTGGCAGCGCGCCAGCACCAAGCTGACGACCATCTCATCGTTGATGGTCAGCAGGTCGGTCTTAGGGTCGCGCGCCACTGTGCCGCCCACCTCGGCAATTGCTGCCTCGGTCCGTGCAATGATCTCCGGGTGCATCCCACGCAGGCGCTTGTTCAGTGCAATGCGCTCCTGATCCCGGTCAGAGCGATAGCCAATCATCCCATAGGCCCGCGCCAGCGAGCCGAACCTGTTGCGATAGGCTGAAGAGGACGGCATGTCCGGCGTCTGGTCGATCAGCACGCCGGAAAGCTGACCCGCGTCGGCGTATAGCCGTTTCAGGTGATCCATCAGCTCTTCGTCTGAAAGGCGCGCTGACCGCGCGGTGATGATTTCCTGCGCGGTCAGGAAGAACTCGAGCGGCACAATCCCCTCGAAGGCGCCTTCCTTGCGCACCCACATTTCCGGTGGGTTGTCCACATGCAGCTTCTCAAGTTTAAAGGAGGAGCGGTTGTAGACATTGTTGCCGATGTACTTCTCGTTGGTTAGCACCGTGCGCACCGTGCCAGACGTCCAAGGCCGATCTAGATCGGTGGTCACGCCTTCCCCGTTCAGGCGGTCCGCAATCTCCCGGAAGGACAGATCCTCTTCAATCAGCCAGCGATACATCTTATTGACCCAGGCCACTTCCTCGTCGGGGCCGGGCATCAGAATGACGCGGTCGGTCTGCAGGGATTTGTGCTCGCCGCGCTTCAGCTCGCCTTTGACACTGCCACTTTCATCAACCAACACCCGGCGCAGCCCGAAACCCGCGGGGCCGCCCTGGCGAAAGCCCATTTCGATCAACCGGCATTGACCCGCAAAAACCTTGGCGGACAATTCGCGGCTGTACTCGCCAGCCATGGCACGCTTGACGCCTTTGACGATGGTCGAAACGGGCGAACCATCGTTTTCGAATTGCTCGGCGCAATAGGCGACCTGAATACCGGCCCGTCGGCAGATGTATTCGTAGTAGGCGCTTTCATCCGCGTCCTGAAATCGACCTCAACGACTGACGTCGTAGACCAGAATGATGTTGAAATCTGCCCGACCCGTTTCGACATCTTCGATCAACTGCTGCAGCGCGGCCCGGCCGCCGATGGAGAGCCCGCTTTTGCCGTCGTCGGCATAAGTCTTGACGATCTCGATGTCCCGCGCCTCGGCATATTCGCGGATCTTGTCGGACTGGTTCAGCGCGGAATACTGCTGATGCTCAGTCGACATGCGCACATATTGCGCCGCCTTGAACTCCACTCCGCTGCCGTCCAACTCACCCTCCAAAGGCTTCCAAGTCGGGTCGGACGTTTGCGTGACCGCGCGCAGCTATCAAGTCGCTCTTTGCGAGATTGTAGCAAGTTCAATAGCTTGATCGCTTTCCGCCTCGTTTCTGGTTAACCAGCACGGCACCAAATCTTGCATTTGTTCAGTATTGAGCGATAACCGGTGGTGGAATAGTTGGAAGGTTTGGTACATGACATTTCACGACCGTGGCACGACCTGGTTTCTGGCCCAGCTGAAACCCAACAGAGTGAAGATCGCCGAGCGCAATCTCAAGAGGCAGGGCTTCCGGACCTTCCTTCCTGTCGAAGAGGTCACCAAGCGGGTCAAATCGAAGTTCGTCACTGCCGAGCGCCCGATGTTTCCTGGCTACATCTTCGTGGCCTTCGACGTGACCAAAGGCGGTTGGCGTGCGATCAATTCAACGAATGGCATCACACGGCTCGTCAGTTTTGGCAAAGACCCAGCCCCTGTGCCGCTCGATATCATCTCAGGCCTGATGCTGCGCTGCGACGCGCAAGGCAAACTGATGTCGCCCAAGCTGCTGAAGCCGGGCGACCAAGTCGCCATGACCCATGGCCCCTTTGCCGATTTCGTGGCCGAGGTCGAGAAAATTGACCCCGACCGCCGCGTATGGGTCCTTATGGATCTCATGGGCAACAAAACCCGCGTCGCGGTGGATGCCGGGCAAGTTCGGGCGATTTGAGCGCAATCCCGTTTATCTCGGTAGGAATTGCCCCAACTTCGACAGGTTCTTGATCGCCAAGGTCATCGGCCCGCCTACGCCATTGCGGCGGATCGCGCGGTAGTCTTCAAGCGACTTGCGCTTGATCCGTCCGAAATCGCGGTTGCTCTCGCCGCCGAGCCGCATTTTGTAAAGCACCTCGGGGATATAGACCGACCGCGCGCTGAGCTGCGAAAAATACCGCAGGATGAAATCGTAATCCGCCGCAATCTGAAAGCCGGTGTCAAACATGCCGATTCGCTCATAGACCGATCTACGCAGATAAAGCGTGGGATGCGCCGGCATCCAGCCCCTCTTCAGCCGCTCTCGCGCAAACGGCCCGGTGGCCCACCGCCGGACAATGCGGGAAGTGTCTGACTGCGCGACATAGTCGAGATCGCTGAACACAGCTTCGACGGTCGGATCTTCGAACGCTGCGGCGATGCGAGCCAAAACGTCCGGATGCGCCAAAAAGTCATCACTGTGCAGGAAACCAACAACATCGCCGGTAGCCTTTGAAATCCCCTTGTTCAGCGCGTCGTAGATGCCCGTGTCCTGTTCACTGACCAACACCATCCGATCATGTGAAGCGGTTTCAATCGTCGCCAAAGACCCGTCCTTGGACTTGCCCTCGATGATGAGATGCTCAACGTCCGGATAGGTTTGGGAAGCCACGCTGGCGATGGCTTCGGCCACGGTGGTCTCGGAATTGTAAACGGCTGTAATGACGCTGATCTTCAAAGCAATATCCAGTATTCAAATGCGCTGCTTAGCTTGACCAGACCAGCGTGATCCCAATGTCATCGAATGCGCGATCTGATGAAAGCAGGTCAAGGCGTTCTTCCAGAGAAACTGCTGCAATCATTCGATCAAAAGGATCGCGATGCACCCAATCCAATCTGGCAGCAGTAGATGCCGCCGACGCCGTCAAAGGCAAAATTTCAAACCCATCTTCCACGGCGCGGCGATCTAGTATTTCTACATGTGAAGACATTTCGGGCCATTTTTTCCGAGCCGGACTTTCTGCCTGATTTCGTGGAAGGTAATTGTGGAAACGGCAATTCTCGAAGCGGTCAATATCCTGTAACGCGATTTGGATGGCAGTCGTGGGTCATCCGTGATCGCCATTGAAAAAGCGTTTGTGTCGAGCAAAAATGCTGTCATTCGCCTTCCCAGTCCCGCAACTCTTCTTGGCTCAGAGGCTCGAAGAAACAATCTGGCGGCGGGGAAATGAGGCTTTTCAAACCCCCGAGCTTAATTCTGGAAGGCCGTGCTGCAATCAATTCGGCATCAGGAATGCCATGCGGTGTGATCACAACCCGTTCGACTCGTGCGACCGCCTCTAGAAGCGTTGGTAGGTTTGCTTTTGCTTCGTGGACTGACGCTTGCAACCTCAACTCCTTTAGAGCCTGAGCTTAGCTAAAGTCAATTTGCTGGGCTGTCAATAATTTCCGCAGAACAGGCTAGCGTTTTCGCGGCAACCGCCAAAAGCCGACAAAGGCACGAGAGAGCGTTCGCCGCGAGTTGCGCCCGCTCCGCCACAAATCATTAGCGAAACCGACACTAGACACCAAATGAGCCCTTTTCTTTTGTTTCAAAGCTGTTTAGCGATGCTCGTCGACTTTCTGAGGTTGGCCGCCCCGCTGAAAGTCGATCTATAAAGGGTCAGCGTCTCTTTCTCACCGCCCTTCACGTTCCGGAATGCGGATTCGGAAATCGCAATCGTTCTAAGGGGAGAGATCTCGGTGCCTGCGCCCTATCTTCCGTTCTATTCGAGATCGTTGCAGTTTGTAGTTCAACACTTTCAGGCGTTGGGCTTCGCAAGTGTGCAAATTCCCTCGCGAAGTTCTTTATGACAGTGTCTTTTGACTGTTGGCCTGTTGCCATATCAAACAGGATTTGGGCAGGTGACGAGCACGATCTGAATGTGGCGGATTGTTTTGCGGTGCTTGCTGATGACATTGCCGGGCGGACCTGCGTCGGCACCAATAAGCAGCGGCCTGGAAATGAACATCCAATCGAAATCACGGTGTCGAGCGACCAGAGCATTTGCCGCGTGTCTTCAAGGCCGCGGCGCTCTGGGTATTTGCAGTGGTCGCGCTCATGTCCGGTGACACCATCGAGCTACAGTGTAACTTCTATGCCGTAGACGGTTACTTTGCCGTCGGCCAGAAGTCTTTCTGGGCTAGCCTTTGCACCCTGATCCCTGGCGTAGATGTCTTCGTATCGGAGTGTCATCTTCACCGAGATAGCTGCCAGTCGGCACCTCAATGAGAGTGAGGGCACTTTGCCGGGATTTTCCACGCGGTGGAATGCGCCGAGAGGAATGTAGACGCTTTGGTTTTCGGTCACGAGCTTTACCTCTTTATCGACTGTCACCTCAGCCGCACCTTCCACTACAACCCAGCGCCTGGCTCGGTGGTAGCGGCTTTGGAGGCTCAGGCTGGCGCCCGGATGGACCATGATGCTTTTGACTTGGAACCGGGAGCCCGTGACGACGCTTTCGTACCAACCCCGAGGCCGATAGTCGCGCGGTAGCGTCTGGCCTGAGAAACGCCTTGAGCGCGGCAACCGTTTTTTACATCCTGTGCACGGTCTTAGTGTGCGACCAGTACCGCATCGGGCATGGCCACCGCTACGATGTTGGTCAAACCGATCGTGACTAGCTGTTGTGCTGCGCTGGTGGCATGGAGGAGCGGGGCAAAGCAATCAATCGCCATCGCCGGGCCGGTCGTGACAACGGTCTTGTCGTCCGCATCTCCTTAGCGCCAGACCACACCCCAGTCTCCCAGGTCCGGCTAGGCACCGCTATAGAGGACGACTGAGAGATTGTCAGTGCGTTCCACACGGCGTAATCGATTGAGATAGACACCGTTCGTTCTTTACACGTCACGCCGCCCATGATCCCGTTCGGTGGAGCTGAAGAAGGACGATCGAAATGCCGTTGACGATGAACCGCGAGGTTTTCATTACCTGTGCTGTGACAGGATCGGGTGGAACGCAGGAGAAATCGCCCCATGTGCCGCGGTCGCCGGTGGAGATTGCCGACGGCGCGATCGCGGCCGCGAAGGCGGGGGCGGCGATTGTACATTGCCATGTGCGCGACCCGCAGACCGGGGGCCCGTCGCGCGATCTCGGCCTCTATCGCGAGGTGACGGACCGGATTCGCGCCTCTGACACGGATGTGGTCTTGAATCTGACCGCCGGGATGGGGGGCGATATGGTGTTTGGCTCGACCGAGGCACCCTTGCCGCTCAAAGCGGCCGGGACCGACATGGCGGGCGCGACCGAGCGGATGGCGCATATTGCGGAATGTCAGCCGGAGATTTGTACGCTCGATTGCGGCACGATGAATTTCGCGGAGGCGGATTATGTGATGACCAACACGCCCGGCATGTTGCGGGCGATGGGGCAGATGATGACCGATCTGGGTGTGAAGCCGGAGATCGAGGCGTTTGACACTGGTCATCTCTGGTTTGCCAAGCAGTTGGTGGCCGAGGGCATTCTGATCGCGCCAGCGCTTGTGCAGCTTTGTATGGGGGTGCCTTGGGGTGCGCCGAATGACCTCAATACCTATCTTGCGATGGTCAATAACGTGCCCGCCGATTGGCATTGGTCGGCCTTCAGTTTGGGCCGGGATCAGATGCCCTTTGTCGCTGCTGCGGTTCTGGCAGGTGGCAATGTCCGGGTCGGGTTGGAGGATAATCTGTTCTTGGACAAGGGCGTGCTGGCTACCAATGCGCAACTGGTCGCGCGGGCCGTAACGCTGATCGAGACGATGGGCGCCCGCGTGATCGGGCCGGAGGCGGTCCGCGCCAAATTGGGCCTGACCAAGCGAGCGCCCGTCTCATGAGGCGCGCCGGATTCGGCATTGATAGCAGTTATTCGCGGCGCTGCGGATATCGACAAACGCGATGTCTTTGCGTTCGAATAACGCGCGCGCGTATGCGGCGATCTGATCTGTCGTCACCACTTTGCCGGTGCCATAGACGATCCGTTCATCGGCGGAGTAACCCCGTATCAGGTATTCAGGCGCGCGAAGAATGGCAGGCGTCTTGTCCGATGGCTCTGCGCGGGCGCAAGACTCCGCGCAGAGGAATATCGGGCCGGTTTCTGCATAGGGATTCGTGGTTTCAAACGGTTTGTGTGCCAGGACCAGATAGTCTTGCCCCAATGGTGTTTCCTCCAGACAATGACGGCAGGGATAGCCATCGCCGCCAGACACATGACGCTCGACCGGCAAGTCATAGGCGTCGCGTCCCAGGTCGCGAATTTGGGCGACGGGTTCGGTCGGTAGAGCTAGAAATTCAATATCCATATCGGGTCTCCTTTGCGGCGTTTGTTGCGCGAATGCGGCGTGGGGCCGACCCGGAACATGCGGGAACGGAGCAATGACGGAGCGCAAAGCGGCAGTCATCGGGGGTGGGGTCATTGGCGGCGGATGGGTGGCACGATTCCTGCTGAACGGATGGGATGTGGCGGTCTACGATCCCGAACCGGAGGCAGAGCGTAAGATCCAAGAGGTCCTGCAGAATGCGCGCCGAAGCTTGCCAGCGCTCTACGACAGAGCGCTGCCAGACGAGGGGCACTTGGCGTTCCAAAGTGACTTCGGGGAGGCATTGGACGGGGCCGCTTGGGTTCAAGAAAGCGTGCCGGAGCGGTTGGAGCTAAAGCATCAGATCCATGCGGATCTGACGGCTCTCGCGCCACCGAATGCGATCATTGGCTCGTCCACATCCGGTTTCAAACCCTCGGAACTGACCGCGCAAGGCGCGCGGGTCATCGTCGCGCACCCGTTCAATCCGGTCTATCTCTTGCCACTTGTCGAACTGGTCGGCGAAGCGGGGCAATGCGCGGACGCGGCGGCGATCCTGCGTAGTGTCGGCATGTATCCCTTGATCGTCCGCAAGGAGATTGACGCCCATATCGCGGACCGGCTTCTGGAGGCAGTCTGGCGCGAGGCGCTGTGGCTGGTCAAAGACGAGATTGCCACAACCGAAGAGATTGACGAGGCGATCCGTATGGGCTTCGGCCTCCGATGGGCGCAGATGGGCCTGTTTGAGACCTATCGCGTGGCGGGCGGCGAAGCGGGGATGAAGCATTTCATGGCGCAGTTCGGCCCGGCGCTGGAATGGCCCTGGACCAAGCTGATGGATGTGCCGGATTTCACGCCCGAATTGGTTGATCTGATCGCGGGGCAGTCGGATGCGCAGTCGGGCCATCTGTCGATCCGCGCCTTGGAACGTCTGCGCGATGACAATCTGGTCGGCATTCTGCGCAGCTTGCGGCGAACCAAGAGCGGGGCAGGCGGGGTGATTGTGGATCATGAGGCCAGCTTGCCGCCGGTGATGGAGTCCGTCCTGCCGGTGACGGTTTTGCGCCAGGTGCCAGAGACATGGACGGATTATAACGGCCATATGAACGAGGCCCATTATCTGGAGGCTGGCGCACAAGCCAGTGATCGATTCATGGAAATGATCGGCGCCGATGCAGCCTACATCGCCAGCGGGCTGAGCTATTTCACTGTTGAAAACCACGTCCGATATCTGGCGGAGGTTCATGCAGGCGATGAGTTGAAGATCACCACGCAAGTGCTGGCAACCGAAGGGAAGAAGCTGCATCTGTTTCACAGCATGACCCGCGGAGACGGCACTTTGGCGGCGACAATGGAAACCTTTCTTCTGCATATGGATTTTCAGGCCCGCAAGAGCGTCGCGCCCCAAGGGGCCGTCGCGGAGGCGCTGGCGCAATACGCCGCCGCGCATCGCGGCTTGGCGATGCCGGATGGGGCCGGGCGGTTTGTGGGGCAACGGGCTGCACAATGAGCTTGTGACGGCAATGGGTGCGATGCCCGCAATGCGGCTCAGCAGACTGTCTAATAACCCGGGCCGAATTGCTTCTGACTTCCGCTGCAATACCCCGCGCAAACGTCGGCGAATGAACTGACCGCGCCACAGCGGCGAGAAGCGTCGGGTCATGTATGCGGTTCGTCATATGGCGCAGAAAAGCGGGGCCGCCAGGTGTCTAGTCGAGATCCGGGAAATAATCCGGCGGGGAGAGTGTGACCGCGTTCAGAGCGTCGCTCTGTGGTGTCAGCACGACAATTTCTGGTCCGAAAAGCCGGTTCGGATCGCCGGTGCCGTCGCGCCCAAGCGCCTGCAGTATGGCCAGTTCGCCCTGCGCCGCCGGGTCGTCGAAAGGGGCGGCGCCGATCCGGCCATTCATCAGCCCCCTTAGGACGGAGTGATTGGCATAGGTCGCATAGAGAAGCGGTGTTGGGCCGTCGCCAACGGCGATCAGCCCGACCGCGGCTTCAATGGCCGGAGCGCTGCCAATCAAGATATCTGTGTCCGGCGCGTCAGAGAGCGCCTCATAAACCAGCGCCAATTGCTCTGGCACACCGGTATCAGCGCCGTAAATGGTGCTGATCGTGACGGCACTATCGCCCAGCCCGGCCTGTAGCCCGTCCAGCAAGGGGGCCGTCCATCCCGACTCTGGCGGCCCGGTAATCAGGGTGGCGCTGAGCTCGCCTGACCCCGCCGGGTGCAGGTCCGCCATGTGGCGACCGAGATCCAGGCCCATATCATACCAATCGACCCCAACACGGCCACTCAGCGCGGGAGAGTGCAATTCATTGACCAGCGCATAGACCGGAACTTCATGCGCTGCGGTCGCAATTGCCCGCAGCAGGACGGGATGATCGGCACTGACCGCGCCGATCAAAATGGCGTTGGCGTCGCGTGCGACGCAATCGCTCAGTTGTGCGATCTGTGCGGCCCGCGCGTTATAGCCGCCAGCCTCCATCATGATCAGGTCCACCGCTTGACGATCGGCCTCTTGTTCCAACCCAAAACCGACGCTGAGCCAGTACTCATCCTTGAAATGCGGGACCAAGACGCAGAAGAGCGGGGTAGCGGATGCGGCAGATGCCCACAGACCCATCGCCAAACCCGCCCCTATCATTGCACGTCTCCATTGCGCGCCATACTGTTCCGCCGTGTTCCAGAGCCGTTTTGACACGCGTTTGATCCTGATCCTGTCTGCCATGGGCCTTCTGGCCGTAATGGTGGGTGTGGCCGCCGTGGTGGTCAATCGCTATGTGATCCAAAGCCATGACACCTTGATCCAAAGCAATTTGCCGCGAATACAACTGGCCAGCGAAATCGGCGCGGATGTTGAATTTGTTGGGACGGTGTCGACGGCGTTTGTGCGGGCCGATACACGGGCCGATCTCGATCGAATGGTCGCGCGGTTGGGCGACGCGGTGGATCGGATTGAGGCGGGGGCGTCCGTCTGTTGGAAGACGGGGAAGGCGCGGAAGATCCGGCAGATTTGCCAACCGAAGACAGCGCGGCTGAGATTTTGGACCGCATCGCGACGGTCGGGCGGCAATCGTTAGAGCTATCTGCGCGGGTCACAGCAGAACACGAGGCGCTTGACCGCGAGGGCGCGGCTTTTACCACGCTTGTCGGAGAAGAGATCGGGCTTGCGCGCCTGAGGGTCACTGCGACGATCGTCGGGCTCTATACCGGGGTTGATGGCGACCCCCGCCCAGTGCTGGACGATTTGGCCGACGAGTATTTCTTCGCGTTCGAGCGGTTGACCGAGTTGGGCCGATTGGTAGACGGCATGCGGCTCAAAACGCAATCGCTTCCTGCAATGATGACATCGGCGCGGCTCGAAGAGACGCATCGGGCGTTGGTGGTGCAAGTGGCAGATGCCGAACAGCGCCTCGGTTTCCTGTTATCTGACACGGCGCGTGGGACGGCGGCGCAGCATTTGGCAGCATATCGCGCGGCGCTGGCGCCCGGCGGGTTGGTCGCGGTGCAGCGAGAGCGCGTGCTCCTGGCCGATCGCTTGGTTGCGGAAAGCCGATTGCTAAACCGGCGCATTACGGCCTTGTCCAACCGCGCCCGCGTGGCACAGACCATTTCTCAAACGGCCAGCCTAGCGCGGGTCGAGGCGGTAAACCAGCGCGCGGCTCTGCTGACCACGGCCCTGATAGTCGGGGTTGCGCTTGCGGTTGGGCTGGCCGGGGTGTTGTGGATCTACGCGCGGCGCCGCCTCGTCTCGCGGCTTGGCGATGTCTCTCGTCAAATCGTTGCTGTGGCGCGTGGGGTTCACGACCAACCGGTGCCGATCACTGGGCGTGACGAGATTGGGCGGATGGAAAAGGCCCTCAACATCCTGCGCCGCCGGTCTGCCGAGGCGACACGTTTGCGGGCCAGTCTTGAGGAAGCCGTGATCGCGCGTACCGGCGATCTGGTGCGCGAGATGCAGGCCTCCGACACCGCGCGGGCCGATGCCGAAGCCATCGCGCGCAGCAAAACGGAGCTTCTGGCGCTTATGAGCCATGAAATCCGGACCCCCCTGAATGGGATAATCGGAATGCTCGGGTTGCTGGCCGCCGAAACCCAGGATGACGCGCAGGCCAAGCGCGTGCGGATCGCGCATCGCTCGGCCCGCGATCTTTTGGATATCAGCAATGAGTTGCTCAACTTCGCCGCCAGCGATGATGCCGAGAATGGCCCCCGCGACGTTCATTTCTTGCTCCGGGATTTGGTTGGGCAGTTGGAGCTTCAGTTGCGAACTCTGGCGGCGCCAAAGGAGTTGGAGGCGACAGTTGAGCTGATTGAGCCTGCACCGCATGTGCTGGTGGGCGATGTGGTCAAAATTCGCCAAATCCTCTCCAACCTGATTTCGAACGCGGTCAAATACACCGATGCCGGGCGTGTCTCGGTTCTGATCGATCATGGGATTTCGGAAGCGGATGGGCAGATCGTTTTATCGATAACCGTCGCCGATACCGGAGTTGGCATGTCTGAGGCGGCGCTGGCCGAAGCCTTCGATGCATATGCGCGCGCCACTGCTGCCCGGCAGTCCGGGATTGAGGGGATCGGTCTCGGCCTCGCCATTTCGCGGTCGCTCACGACGGCGCTTGGCGGTGCGCTTGACGTGCAAAGCGCGCCCAGCGTCGGCAGTCGGTTCACCTTATCGGTGCCGCTTGGCCTCGGCGATCCGGATCTGATCGTCAGGGAGGCTGATCTGGATGAGGCGGCGTTTGCAGGTCAGCGCCGAGTGTTGATTATTGATGATCATGCCGTCAACCGTCTGGTCGCCCGTGGCTACCTTGAAAAGATGGGGTGCGATGTGGTTGAGGCGGCGACCGGGCGGGCAGGGCTCGCCGCGGTGCTGGATGGGCCTTTCGATCTGGTTCTGATTGATCTCGACTTGCCCGACATGCCGGGGCAGTCGGTGGCCGAAGCGCTTTCCGATCAGCCTCAGGCCGGGCGTTTGGTGGCTCTGACCGCGCATCTGATCGAGGATACCGAGATGGAGCGAACTCGATTGGGCGTTTCCCGCATCCTAGCGAAACCGATTTCCCCGCGTGCGCTGGCCGATTGTCTGTCTGATGATCTGACCACGTATGCGGAACAGCCACGCGAGACAGTATCTTCCGACCCGGTCCTCGAAACCCTGCTGAGTGATAGGGTTGATCTGGGTGAGGAGACGACCGCTCGCATCGTGGCGGAGTTTCTGGCCGATCTGCCAAACGCCATTGACCGCATTCGCGATGCGTGCGCTGAAGATGGGGGATCATCTGACGATCTGGCCGCTGCCCGACGCGCGGCGGCGCATCGGCTAAAGGGCGCGGCATCGAATTTCCGATTGGACGCCTTATGCGATTTGATGCTGCGGATCGAGGCGGGCGACGAGGTATCCGACGCGCAACTCACCACCGCTGCGGAGGCTGCGGCGCGGCAATTGTCCGAGGCGGCAACCCAGTCCGGCCTTCACGTTGTGGCGGGGTCGACGAACCGATAGCCCTGGCCGTGCACGGTGAGAAGCCAGTCTGGTGTGGTCGCGTCCTCTTCCAGCTTTTTGCGGAGCCGCCCGACAACGACATCGATCATCCGGTCATTGGGCCGATCCGGATCGCGGCCAAGCATCTCCGAGAGCCGCCCACGGCTCAGCGTTTGACCGGGGTGGTCCGTGAGCGCCGTGAGCACCTCAAACTCCTGCTGCGTCAGCGTTTCAACGCGGCTGACGGAGACAAGCCGGCGTCGGATGCGGTCAAAGCGCCAAGGGCCGAACACATCCACCGGCGGCGGCCCTTCCGGGGCTTGGCCGATATCCGCGATACGCGCCAGAAGGTTCTTCACCCGCGCGGCCAATTCGCGTTTGTCGAACGGCTTGGTGACATAATCATCTGCGCCCATCTCCAGGCCGACGATTTTGTCGACCTGATCATCGCGCGCCGTTAGCAGGATGATCCCAACCCGGGAGGCCGCGCGCTGTTCACGCGTGATCGTCAGCCCATCCTTACCGCCGAGATTGATATCCACCAGCAACAGTTCTGCCGGGTCCCGGGCCAAGACGGCCTCCATCTCCTCCGCATTCGCGGCATCGCTGACGCGGTAGCCCTGGCCGCTGAGATAGGCGACGAGGCGCATCCGGGTGGTGCGGTCGTCTTCGACGACAAGGATATGGGGCAGGGGCGTCATGGTGTTTACAATTCTTCACATCTTCGTACACGCCGCCTTGACGTGCATCAACAGGGTGACAGGCGCTGCGGCGGTAAAATCAGGCAGAAAATATCAGAAAGAGCTAAGGAGGCTTCTCCCATGTCATTCCATCGTCCTACCCGCCGCGGGTTTATGCAGGGAGGGGCAGCGGCCTTCGGCGCTGCGACGTTGATGAACTCAACTGCGCTGGCATCGATCGACCCAAACTCCTTTAGCAACCGCACATTCCACGCCACCCACTATGGCCCGTTCGAGGCCGTGGTGCGTGATGGTCGGCTTATCGGCATCAACACGATGATGGAGCTGGACGCCCGCCCGACCGAGATGCTGACCCAAGGCGTCCTTGATCGGACCTATGATCGGAGCCGTATCGACTATCCGATGGTCCGGAAATCCTACCTGGAAAACTGGCAAACCGGTGACACCCGCCCGGAACTGCGGGGCGAAGAGCCTTATGTTCGGGTCGACTGGGACACAGCGCTCGATCTCACCGCAAAGGCCCTGCTCGACACCGCAACCAACTATGGCAATGAGGCGATCTTCAGCTCCTCCTATGGTGGCTGGAGCCATGCGGGTGTCATGCGGCCCAATGTGCTGCAAGGGCGGCTTCTGAATCTCATGGGCGGCTGCACCAACACGCAAGGCGACTGGTCCGCCGGGGCATCGCAAATCGCCCTGCCACGGGTCATCGGCGATATGGAGGTCTACTCTCCGCAATCCGCTTGGGAGACGATCCGCGACAATACCGAGGTGTTCCTGCTTGTCGGCTGTGACCCGATCAAGAACAATCGCGTCGAATTCCGCGTGGCCGATCACGGCATGTATGCACCTTGGGAGATGATCCGCGACGCAGGCGTCCGCTTCATCTCGATCAACCCACAGCGCACGGCGACCGATGATTACCTAAACGCAGAATGGATGCGCATCATCCCCAACACCGATGTCGCGCTGTTCTTGGCGATGGCCTATCACGTGCTCGATCAAGGTCTCGAAGACCGCGCGTATATGGAGCGTTACACCGTCGGCGCGGATCGCTGGATCGCCTATGTCCAGGGCGAGGGCGAAGACGCAACGCCGAAAACCCCGGAATGGGCCGCCGCGATCACCGGCATCGACGCCGATGAGATCCGGGCGCTGGCCGAGCTTCTGGCAACCTCAACCACCTCGATTGCTGGCGCTTGGTCGCTGCAACGGGCACAGCATGGCGAGATGACCCACTGGGCCATCGTCAACTTCTCCGCACTCACGGGGCAAATCGGGCGGCCGGGCAGTGGTGTCGGCTTTAGCTGGCACTATGGCAATGGCGGCATGCCGCAATCGGGCCAGGCCACGCCAACAGGGCTGAGCCAGGGCCGAAACTTTGTGCGCGGCACCTGTCCGGCCGGTCGGATCACCGACATGCTGGAAAACCCAGGGATGGAGTTCACCTATAACGGCAACCCGGGCGTTTATCCCGAGGTTCACATGATCTTCAACGCTGGCAACAACTTCATGTCGCACCAGCAGGACACCAACCGGCTGATCCGGGCGCTGGAAACCGTCGACACGATTGTCAGCGTCGATGTCTGGTGGACGGCGGCGACCCGGTGGGCCGATATCGTGCTGCCCGCGTCGTCTTCGCTGGAACGTGACGACATCACCTCGGGCGGAACCTATTCCAATGACCGGGTCTATGCGATGAAGAAAGTCATCGAACCGGTGGGTGAAAGCCGTTCGGATTACGAGATTTTCGAGGGCCTCGCCGACAAGCTGGGCCTTTGGGCGCAGTTCACCGATGGCGAAGAGTTCATGACCCATATTCGGGCAGCCTATGAACGGTCCTCGGCAGCCGATGAAATCCCGTTCGAAGAGTTCTGGGAAAAAGGCTATGCCCGGATGGAGGTGCCGGACGAAGCCCGCGCTTGGGTTCGGCACAGCGCCTTTATCGACGACCCGGAAGGCAATCCGCTGCACACGACCTCGGGCCGGATCGAGATGTATTGCGAAGACATCGCCGCGATGGAGATCGACGATTGCCCGGGCATGCCGATGTGGATGGAGAAGCACGAATATCTCGGCAATGCCGAGCCTGGGCAACTCCACGTCGTGTCGCCACACCCGTGGTTCCGGCTGCACAGCCAGATGGACCAATCCGAGAGCTTGCGCGACCTTTATAAGGTCCAAGGCCGGGAACCGGTGCGGATCAACCGGCAGGATGCCGAAGAACGCGGCATTGCCGATGGCGACCTGGTCGAGCTCTATAACGACCGTGGCACGGTCATCGCCGGCGCCGTTCTCAGCGATGAGATCATGCCGGGGGTTGTGTCGATCTACGAGGGTTGCTGGCCGCAACTCGATGGTCAAGGCCGGTGTAACTCGGGGCTGGTGAACTTCATCACCTCGACGCAACGCGCCTCGGGTCTCAGCCAGGCCAACTCGGCCAACACGGTGCTCGCCTCGCTGCGGCGTTGCGAAGATCCCGAGGGGCCGAACATGGCCTATGAGAAGCCCGATATCGTCGAGATGGATGAGGTGGCCTTTGCCGCGCCGGATTACGACGATCTGGGTCTCGACCGCCTGTATGATCTGACCGACGCCCTCTATGCCGATATGGAGCCTGCCGAACGTCTGTTCTACGAGCGGTGCACGGTCTGCCACGGGCCGCGTGAACCCCACCATTTCACGCAGTTGCAATGGCGCGGCATCACGCCCTCGATGTTCCCGCGGGCGGGTCTGGATGAGGAAGAGGCCGCGATGGTCACCGACTATCTGATGCGCCACGCCTCCGACGCGCCGAACTAAGGCGTCGACATCTCCGGGCCGGGCGATCCTCTTCTTGGGTTGCCCGGCCCATCCTCTCTTCCCATCCACCTTTGATTCTCGGAGTTTTCTCATGGATGGCACGTTTGTTTCTTGCGGGTGCTGTGACGATGCCCCGGCGAAGACAAGAGCAAGCCTCATGTCAGTGGCGGACGCGGTTGCGTTGGCGCTTTGCGACATTGCCCCGGTGGCGGGCCGTGAGCTTCGGTCTCTGGGCGACGCCCTCGGGCGCGTGACGGTCGACCGGATCGACGCGCCGGGGCCGTTGCCCCGCTTCGACAGCGCGGCGATGGATGGTGTCGCGCTCCGCACGGCTGATCTCACGCAAGCCTCCGACCTGCCATTGGCTGGCACCATTGCCGCCGGAGATGGCCCGTCGGATTTGCCCGCCGGGCGTGCGATGCAGATTTTCACCGGCGCGCCGGTGCCGCGCGGTGCCGATGCGGTGGTGATGATTGAGCGCTGCCGGATTTCCGACGATCATGTCCATCTCGATCACCCGCCCGCGCCGGGGGACAACATCCGGCCCTTGGGCAGCGATCAAGCGCCGGGCCAAGTCCTTATCGAGGCCGGAACCCGGCTCACGCCGCATCATATCGGTCTGTTGGCCGCCAATGGCGTGACTGAGGTCGCTCTCCGGCGGAAACCACGGATCGCGGTCTTCTCGACCGGCGATGAACTGACCGAAGGCGCTTGCGCAGGGGGCAGATCAACGATGCCAATCGGCCTATGCTTCTGGCCCTGATCCGCGCCGCCGGGGCCGAGGCCGTGGATGCCGGTGTCATCCCCGATGATCTTGCGGCAAGCGCCAAGGCCTTGGACCGTGTCGCGCCGAACGTGGATCTGATCGTGACGTCGGGCGCGGTCTCGATGGGCGGCAAAGACCATCTGCGCGCTGCCTTGGATGCGGCGGGGGGTGCGGTTCGTGGCTGGCGCGTCGCCATAAAGCCCGGCAAGCCGGTGCTTTTCGGACGCATCGGGGAGGCGGCTTATACCGGTCTGCCGGGGAACCCATTCGCGGTGCATGTGGGCTTTCACCTCTTCGTCGCGCCGCAGATCGCCCGCTTGTCCGGCGCCACGCCCAGGGCTTTCGCAACCATCCCGGCGCGTGCAGGTTTCGATTGGACCCGCAAACCGGGCCGGGCCGAGGTCTTCCCTGTGCGCCTCCTGCGCTATGACGAAACTGGCCTGCCCGTGTTGGAGCGCCTTGGCCGCAGCGTCTCGGGCACGCTTCTGCCACTAAGCGGCGCAGATGGCCTGGCGATGGTTCCGGCAGAGACATGCGACCTGCGCTCAGGCAACGCGCTGCGCTGGCAGCCGTTTTCCCAAGGAGATATCCAATGACCGATATTCAACTGGCCGCGATCCGGTTCGAAACCGATGATGTCGACGCATTGCTCCGCGATGTGGCCGCCGCGTTGACCGCCGAGCGTCTTGCGGTGCGCGGGGTCTTGCAGAGCCGGGGTCAGGTCAGCGGCGACTGCCATTGCGCCGATATGGATTTGACCAGCATCGGCACCGGGCAGGTGTTTCGGATTTCCCAACCGCTTGGCAACGGCTCGCGCGGCTGCCGCCTCGACCCCGGGGCTTTGGCTGAATGTTCGGCCCATCTTGAAGCCGAACTGGCTGCAGGTGCCGATCTGTTGATCCTCAATCGCTTTGGCCGTGGCGAAAGCGAAGGGCGCGGCTTCCGCGACTTGATCTTTACGGCTTTGGCGCGTGGCGTGCCCGTTTTGACCGCCGTGCGCCCAACCTATGCCGACGCTTGGGCCGCCTTCGGCGGCGGGGCGGCGACGGATTTGCCGATGCATCGTGACGCCGTTTGTGACTGGGCGCATCGCGCCATGGCGGTACGTCATGCCGCTTGATAGCGCACCAATGCCGCTGATCGACCGGTTTGGACGCCGTGTGACCTATCTTCGGCTGTCGGTGACCGACCGGTGCGATCTCCGCTGTACCTATTGCATGGCAGAGAAGATGGTGTTCTTGCCAAAACGCGATCTCTTGAGCCTGGAGGAATTGGCACGTTTGTCGCGCGTCTTTATCCGCCACGGCGTCCGCAAACTGCGCATTACGGGCGGTGAGCCGCTGGTGCGCCGCGATGTGATCGATCTGTTTCGCGATCTCGGGCGGGACGTGCGGCGGGGCGATCTGGATGAGGTGACGCTGACCACAAACGGGACGCAACTCGTCCGCCATGCCGAAGCGCTCGCGGCGGCGGGGGTGCGGCGGGTGAATGTCTCGCTCGATACGCTCGACCCGGCGCGGTTTCGATCTGTGACCCGGCTTGGCACGCTTGCGACCGTGTTGGCCGGGATCGATGCGGCCTTGGCGGCGGGTCTTTCCGTGAAGCTCAACGCGGTTGCCAGCCGTGGCGCTTTCCAGGCGGAGCTTGATGATCTGATCCTGTTTGCCCATGGGCGCGGCATGGATTTGACGTTGATCGAAGAGATGCCCGCAGGCGATACCGGGTCGGATCGGGCGGATCGGGCGCTGTCTCTGACAGAGGTGCAGCGCGATCTGGCGCAGCGTTGGACGCTGGAGCCGCTGCGCGCCACCACGGGCGGGCCGGCCCGATTTGTGCGTCTCCGCGAAACCGGCGGGCGGCTTGGATTTATATCGCCGATGTCCTGCAATTTCTGCGCACTTTGTAATCGGGTGCGGGTCAGCTGCACCGGGCAGCTTTATCCTTGCATGGGCGACGAAGGCGCAGTCGATCTGCGCGCACCACTCCGCATCTCCGACCAAGCTGTGCTTGCCGCGATCCGAGAGGCGTTGGAGCACAAGCCGCAACGCCACCGGTTCGATGCTACGGCCATGAACAGCCCGACCTTGGCGCGTCATATGTCGGCGCTTGGTGGGTAGTCTATTGGTATCGATTTGGAACGGATCGCGCCATCGTCTGGATGAGGGCCGTTGTTTCAAAGACGCGGATTGATGCGCGTCAATCCGTTGTTCGGACCGCCAGGTTAACTTGCGGTCATGGGCCGTTTCTCGGGTATTTACGAGCTTTTGGAAAGGGCTGCGGGTGCGTTGTCGGAGGCCGCCGTTCATCTCGGCTGCGTGGGATAGCGCCATGCGCCTGTGTGAGATCATTCGGCCTTGCGAGATGCCTCAAAAATCGCGGCGCCATCATTGTTGGAGAAGAGGAGACGGAGCATGAAACCGACAATCACTTGGGTCCTTCTCGCGGATGCGCAATCCGCGCGGATCGTGATGAATGCGGGGCCGGGGAAAGGGTTTGCTGATGTGCCCGGCAAGCAGTTCAAAGCTGCACCGCCGACAGATTACGCCGACACGCCGGGGCAGGGGCAAAGCAGCCATGGGCCGGGCCGCGCAGCGATGACACGGCGTGATCCGAAAGCGGCAGCCGCCAAGGCCTTTGCCAAGAGGCTTGCCGATGATCTCGCCGAGGGTCAACGTGCCGGGCATTTCGCGCGCCTGGTGCTTGTGGCCGGGCCGCAGATGTTGGGCGATTTGAGAGAGGCGTTGAGCCCGCCAGTGCGAGCGGCGCTTTTGGGCGAGTTGGACAAGACCTTGACCGAGGTCGCGCTTGCCGATCTGCCCGAGCATCTCGCCGATATACTTGCCAGTTGAACCCGCATGAGGGCTGGCGCTCAAGTGCCTTTGGGATCGGTCATTGCTCGGCAAAAATCTGTACCGGTCCCGCAGTGCCCGATTGACAGAGATTAATGACGACTGCGGATGGTCTGCCACTCTTTCCGATGAGGAGGAGACCATGATCGAAACAGGTTCGAAGACTGCCGCCGCGTCCATTTTCACCGAAACAGCCGATGTCAGTGGGCTCAACGGGGGATGAACATCGCCCATGAGGCGGTGGACCGGCATGTGCAGCAAGGCCATGGCGATGACACCGCCATCCTGTGGCTGGGCAAAGCGGATGAGCGGCGCGAGATTTCCTATACCGAGTTGGCGGCGATGTCGGCGCGGTTTGCCAATGTGCTGCACGCCCATGGCTGCGTGCCAGGGGATAGCCTCTTTGCCTTGATGGGTCGGGTGCCAGAGCTTTATGCCACGGCAATCGGCACGCTGAAGGCTGGGTTGGTGTTCACGCCGCTTTTCTCGGCCTTCGGGCCGGAGCCGATTCAAACGCGAATGGAGATCGGATCGGCCAAAGTCCTGGTCACGACGGCAAAGATTTACCAACGCAAAATCGCGAAATGGCGAGATAAGCTCCCCTCGCTGAAACTCGTCTTGATCCTGGGCGATGACGCGCCAGACGGGTGTATCGCCCTTCGCCCGGCGCTGGCGGCGGCTGGCCCAGTGTTTGAGACGGTGCGCACCGCACCTGAAGACCCCGCGTTGATCCATTTCACCTCTGGCACCACAGGCAAACCCAAGGGGGCGGTCCATGTCCATGGCGCTGTCGTCTATCATGCCTATTCCGGGCGCGTCGCGCTCGATTTGAAGCCTGGTACGATCTATTGGTGCACCGCCGATCCTGGCTGGGTCACGGGCACGTCTTACGGGATCATTGCGCCCTTGGCGAATCGGGTCACGATGATCGTGGATGAGGCGGAGTTCGATCTTGACCGCTGGTACGGCATCGTCGAGCGGGAACGCGTCGAGGTTTGGTATTCGGCGCCCACGGCGATCCGTATGATGATGCGTGCCGGGGCTGAGGCGGCGAAACTTTATGATTTTTCCAAACTGCGGTTTCTGGCCAGTGTCGGCGAACCGCTGAACCCCGAGGCGGTGGTCTGGAGCGAAGAGGTGTTCGGCCAGCCGTTCCACGACAATTGGTGGCAGACCGAAACCGGCGGCATCATGATCGCCAATTGCCCAGGCGAGACCGTCAAGCCCGGCTCCATGGGGCGCCCCTTGCCGGGGATCACCGCCGGGATTGTCGAGCGTGGCGACACCGGCCTGAAAGAGATGCCGGTTGGGGAGATTGGCGAGTTGGCGCTGCGGCCCGGCTGGCCGTCAATGATGCGCACCTATCTGCACGAACAGGCGCGTTACGATAAGTGTTTCGTCGATGGCTGGTACCTGTCTGGCGATCTCGCACTCCGCGATGCGGAGGGGTATTTCTGGTTCGTGGGCCGGGCCGACGATCTGATCAAAACCTCTGGCCATCTGATCGGGCCATTCGAGGTCGAAAGCGCCTTGATCGAACATGACGCCGTGGCAGAGGCCGGGGTGATCGGCTTGCCGGATGAGACGGCGGGCGAAGTGGTGAAAGCCTATGTCACCTTGAATCCCGGCGTTGAGCCTTCTGCCGAGTTGGAACGTGAGATCCGGGGCCATGCCCGCAAGAAACTCGGCCCCGCCGTCGCCCCGCGCGAAGTGGTGTTCCGCCAAACCCTTCCCAAGACCCGCTCCGGCAAAATCATGCGACGGCTTCTGAAGGCGCGCGAACTGGGCCTGCCCGAGGGCGATATTTCGACATTGGAGAGTGACGAGACATGACAGTGATCGACAAACCGCGCCTCGATCGGGCGCATGTATTGGCGCTTCTGCGCGAAATGATCCGTATCCGCCGGTTCGAAGACAAATGCGCCGAGCTTTATACGCAGCAGAAGATCCGGGGGTTCCTGCATCTCTATGACGGCGAGGAGGCCGTAGCCGCCGGGATCATTCCAGTCCTTGGTCCCGATGATGCCGTCGTGGCGACGTATCGCGAACATGGCCATGCGCTGGTGCGAGGCGTGCCAATGACCACGATCATGGCCGAGATGTATGGCAAGGCCGAGGGCTGCTCAGGAGGGCGCGGCGGCTCCATGCATCTGTTCGATGCCGAGACAAATTTCTTGGGCGGCAACGCGATTGTCGGCGGCGGCTTGCCGCTGGCCACGGGTCGTGCCCTGGCCGACCGGATGAACGGCGCACAGAATGTGACCGCCTGTTTCTTTGGCGAAGGAGCGGTTGCCGAGGGTGAGTTTCATGAGGCGATGAACCTGGCGCAGCTTTGGGGCCTGCCGGTGCTGTTTGTCTGCGAAAACAATGGCTACGCCATGGGGTCGGCCATCGAGCGGACCGAGGCACAGGTTGAGGTGGCAAAGAAGGCCGCGGGTTACGGCATGGCGGCGGAGCAGGTCGACGGCATGGATGTCGTCGCGGTGGAGGCCGCCGCGCGGCGCGCCATCGCGCAGATCCGCGAGACCAGCGCACCGATGCTGCTGGAGTGCCAGACCTATCGGTTCCGGGCCCATTCGATGTTCGACGCGCAGCTTTACCGCGACAAGGATGAGGTCGCCGCCTGGCGACAAAAAGGCCCAATTGTCCGCTTCCAATCCTGGCTGCTCGACAACAATTTGG
This sequence comes from Fontisubflavum oceani, assembly GCF_030407165.1. GTDB lineage: Bacteria > Pseudomonadota > Alphaproteobacteria > Rhodobacterales > Rhodobacteraceae > Rhodophyticola > Rhodophyticola oceani. The sequence goes on along the minus strand of NZ_CP129111.1, from coordinate 2,781,166 downwards.
TCCACAAAGAGGACGTGCAGGCGATCGAAGACGCCGCCGATGCCGAGATTGCTGAGGCCGTCGCCTTTGCCGAAGCTGGAGCATGGGAGCCCGTGGCGGCACTCACCGAGTATGTTCTTGGGCCGCAACCGGCGCCGCCTGCGGTGGTGACACCTTCTGGCACAACCGTGGAGACCACCTATCGCGAGGCCGTTAAGCAAGGCATCCGCGATGCGATGCTGCGTGATGATCGGGTGTTTCTGATGGGTGAGGATGTGGGGGCCTATGGCGGCTGCTACGCGGTCTCGAAGGGCTTGATGGAGGAGTTTGGCGAGGCGCGCATCCGCGATACGCCGCTGTCAGAGTCTGGCTTCACCGGGGCCGGGATCGGGGCCGCCGTCGCAGGTATGCGGCCCATCGTGGAATTGATGACCGTAAACTTCTCGATGCTGGCACTGGATCAGATTCTGAATACGGCGGCGACGCTGCGGCATATGTCGGGCGGGCAATTCGGCGTGCCCTTGGTGATCCGCATGGCGACCGGCGCAGGCAAACAGCTCGCGGCGCAGCATTCGCATAGTTTGGAAGGCTGGTATGCGCATATCCCGGGCCTGAAAGTGTTGACGCCAGCCACGCTGGAGGATGCGCACGGGATGCTTTGGACGGCGCTGGAAGATCCTGACCCGGTGCTGATCTTCGAAAATGTGATGCTTTATAACCGTTCGGGCCAGATCGATGAAGCCGCGGGCGCGGTCGATATCTCCAAGGCCGCCATACGTCGTGAGGGCAGTGATCTGAGCCTGATCACCTATGGCGGGTCGCTGTTCAAGACGCTCGATGCGGCGGAGGCACTGGCAAAAGACGGGATCGAGGCCGAGGTGATCGACCTGCGCAGCCTACGCCCGTTGGATGATGCCACCATCTTGGCTTCGGTGAACAAAACCCGCCGTGCCGTGATCGTCGATGAAGGTTGGCGCAGCGGGTCGCTCGCCGCCGAGATTTCCGCCCGGATCATGGAGCAGGCGCTTTGGTCGCTTGATGCGCCGGTGGGCCGTGTTTGCTCGGCTGAGGTGCCGATCCCCTATCCCAAGCATTTGGAAGAGGCAGCGATCCCGCAGATCGACAGCATTGTCGCCGCGGCCAAATCGCGGTTCGGGCGATAAGATGGGTGTGTTTGCGATGCCCTCACTTGGCGCCGATATGGAAGATGGCACCCTTGTCGAATGGATGATCACCGAAGGCGACACCGTCGCGCGCGGCGATGTCGTGGCCGTTGTCGAAACCCAAAAAGGCGCGATCGAGATCGAGTGTTTCGAGGTCGGGCCAGTCTCGAAACTGCTCGTCCCGGTGGGCCAGGTGGTGCCGGTTGGTGCACCCTTGGCTGTGATCGGCGAGGGAGACGTGCCAGAAGCAGCGTCGGAACCCATGCCTGCCGCCGCGCCGCAGTCCCAACCGGACGCGCCGCCGCCACCAAGCCCAGAGCGGCCTGTGGCCCCCGCTGCGACTCCACCGGCAAGGCCGCCAAGTGTTGATGGCGCGGTCGGTTCCACTATTCCGTCCACCTCGGATCAGCCACGCGCCACACCGGCGGCCCGATTGCGAGCGCAGGAAATCGGCGTCGACTTGAGTGGGATTTCGGGCACCGGACCGGATGGCATGATTGTTCTGGGCGATGTCGCGCGCGGCCAGTGTGCCGTGCCCCCACCGCAAGCCACCGCGCCGACAAAGAAAGACCCGAAAGCCGAAATGCGTAAAGCCATTGCTGCGGCCATGGCACGGTCCAAACAAACCATTCCGCATTTCTACCTATCGCAAACCATTGATGTGCAACCCACATTGGACCACCTGGCAACGCTAAATACCAACTGCCCGCCAGCGGAGCGGTTGTTGCTCGGCGCGCTCTTGGTACGGGCGACGGCCTTGGCCGCGCGGGCCTGCCCAACGATGAACGGCCGCTACGAGGGCAGCGATTTTCAGCCCGCGTCAGACGTCAATGTGGGCCTTGTGATCGCGCTTCGCGGGGGCGGGCTGGTCGCGCCAGCGGTGATGCAGGCCGACACGCTGACCCTTAATGAGACCATGGCGGCGATGCGCGATTTGGTCGCCCGTGCCCGCGCCGGGCGTCTGCGTGGAACTGAGATGACCGCTGGCACACTGACCCTATCGAGCCTTGGCGACAGCGGGGCGGAGGCGATGGGCGGCGTCATCTTCCCGCCGCAGGTGGCGTTGGTCGGCCTCGGCGCGCCGCAGCTTCGGCCCTGGGTGGTCGATGGGGCGCTTCAGCCGCGCCAAGTGATCCACCTGACCCTCTCTGTCGATCACAGGGTCAATGACGGGCGCCAAGCGTCCCGTTTCCTGACCGCATTCGACTCCTATCTGACATCCCCGGAGGCCTTATGACCGAAGACGAAATCCGTGTTGCTTTTCTGAAAGAACTGACCAGCGTCGCTCCCGATCTGGACCCCGAGACGATCGCAGAGGATGATCATTTGCAGGATGATCTGGACCTGGATTCGATGGATATCTTGAATCTCGTCACGGCGCTTCATGTCCGTTTCGGTGTCGATGTGGCGGAACCGGACTATCCCAAAATCGCGACGCTGGCCTCTGCGGTGCCGTTCCTTGCAGTACGGATGGGGTAGTTTTCTTCACCCAACCAGAAAGGCAGAATACCCCGATGATGATCATCGGGGCGCTTCGTTGGTTGTGCGACCGCTCAAGGTCGGGTCAGCATCGAGAGGTCAACCGCGACGCTTTCGCTCAGATCCGCTAAGGAATCATAGAGCAGTTGCAGCGCGTAATGCGGGTTGTGCGAATAAGATGCCCCGCCATCTTGCGCGACGAACTGGTAGTTATACGCGGCGCGTAGCAAGCGCGGCGTCCAGCTCTGATACCGGTTTGGATAGGCGTCTTCGCCTTCGGACACCGCCCCATCCCCATCGGTATCGATGAAGAAATACGGGAAAGACCCTGTGCTATAGACAATCGGAGTACCTGCCACCTCAGCGGCATAAAGCGCGATGGCCTCACCAAGCTGCGCATGCAGCGTGGCGATTGGCGCGGTGATGCCTTCGCTCGTGTCACCGTCGCCGTCATAATCCAGCGGTGACGTGCGGATTGCGGCGAAGCTATCGGCGTTTTCGTGACAGCTTGTGCAACTGGCCAGGTTGACCTCAAGGCTGTGCGGCCTGTGGCACGAGACGCAGGTGTTGAACTCGGGAACATGGGCGTATGGCCCGGCATATCGGCGGCCTGGATATTCGTAACCGCCATGCACCGCGCTGCCTTGTTGGGCGGCGCTCGACAGCGCGTAATGCGAGTTGATGAAGCCCAGATCGGCCGACACGGTGTCGGGTTCGCCAGACCCGATCGCGGCATTCACGGTGCCGGTTGCGGCCCGACCCTGATGGCAGACGGCGCAGACGGCAGAGCCACGCTCTAGCGTCACATGAACGCCCGAGGGAAAGGGCACGCTGTCGAGATTTGCCGCCGCAGAACTGTGGCAGGTCGCGCAGCTCACCACGGTGCCGATCCCGACGGGATGGTCTATGGCCCCCACCGTTTCCATCGGTCCTTGAAGATAATCCAATACGCCGGTTGAGGAGTGGCAGACGGCGCAGCGACCGGGGATTTCGCCGTCTTCGTCCCAATGCGTAAAGGCCTCGGCCGATCGGTCCGCATGGGGCGACGCCAGCCAGGCTTCGGTGATCTCCGTCAGAGTGGGGCCGCGATCTTGAGCCAGAACGGCCGCTGGCAAGAGCAATGCGACGGCCAACGCGAATGTGGCGAGGGGGCGAATGAACATGGGATGTCCTCCAAATGGGCTGGCGGCGGGGCGGGCTAAAGGTCTGCGCCTATCCGGCCACAAATTGCGAACCGGGTAATTGACCAAGATCAATGTGCGCCGGACCAAGCTCCGAGAAGGTGGGCGGAGTTTGCTGCCCATCAGGGCCAAGAACAGGCGTATCGATGATGTCCGACCCTTTGCCGCCTTCCCCTGTACCCGTTGCCCTTCTGGGCCGGGACTACCCGGGTTTGCGGCCGCGTGCGGTTGTGGCAGAGGGCGAGGTTGTAGCCCCGGGGCAGGTGCTCTTTCACGATGTGAAGCGACCGGAGATTGAGTTTGTTTCTCCGATTCGGGGCCGTGTGGCGAGCATAGGTTTTGGGCCACGGCGCACCCTTTCGGCGATTGTTATCGAACCAGCAAAGGGCGGCCCGGCCAGCCCCGCCAACATGTTGCCTGAGGGGGGCGATCTGCGCACATACCTCTTGTCCCGCGGCCTCTGGCCCGCTTTTGTGACGCGCCCCTATGGCGGTCCGCCCGTCCCGGACGCCCGCCCGGACGCCATCATCGTCTCTGCCGTTCCGGCACGTGGCAGCGCGCTTGACCCGCAGGCCATCTTGTCTGACCGGCAGAGCGATTTCGCCGACGGCATGAACGCCTTGACCGAATTAACGGAAGGGCCGGTTCACCTCTGCCTAGCGGCTCAATCGACGATCCCGATCCCGGCAAATCCGCGCATCAAAGCGCATCGTAAACGGTTCGCGCGCGACTGGCATCGGCCGGGTGGGCAGGTCGCACGGCTCCATCCCGTCGGCCCGTTGGGGCAGGTTTGGACAATTGGCTATCAGGACGTCGTCGCGATTGGATCGATACGGCGCACCGGTATTTATGACCCGATCCGAACGATTTCTTTGCAACCCAAGGACGCGCGCGGGCACAGATAATGCAAGCACCGCTCGGGGCGGATTTGCGGACGCTGTTCGCGGCGGATGGTGCCCTTTCTCCTGAGTTGGAACCGAGGTCTGGCCCGCACGGCTATAGCCATCCTGCGGCCTATCTGGGGCGACACCATCTTGATGCGGCGCTTGCCGCTGTGAGCACATCGCGGAGACCAACGGGGCCGCAGCCCTTGATCCCGCTGACCGGGCTCGACCGCGCTCTTCCGGCCCATGTACAAGCCGTGCCCTTGATGCGCGCCCTTAGCATTGGTGATTTGGAGGCCTGCGGACGCCTCGGCTGCCTCGATTTGTTGGAAGAGGATGTAGTGCCGCTGACGGCGCTCTGCACCAGCGGCACCAATTACGAACGCTGCCTGCGCGACGTGTTGGATCAGTTGCAGAAGGATGCGGCATGACCCGGTTTGCGTCGCTCATGCAGGGCCGAGGGGCTGGCGGGCTCGTCGCGATCCAAAGCCTCGCGCTCTTGCCGCCGCTTGGGGTGAGCCTTTGGCACGGCGGCGCCGCGACCCTTGGCATTTTGCTCGCCGCGCTTCTGGTTGTGCTAGTCTGGGATTATGCCTTTGCCGCTTTGCGCCATCGCCGCTTTGAGCCTCATGGCCTCACCACCGCCGCGATCTTCACGCTTTTCGTGCCCGCCGATATGCCGCTTTGGCACCTGGTTGTCGTTCTGTCGCTCGGTTGCGTCATCGGGGAGCGGATCTTTGGTGGGCGCGGCTTTGCCTTTCTGTCGCCGGCGACAGTCGCCCTGGCACTCGCGTTCTTGTCGCTCCCCGATCTGACCTTTGTCTCGCCAAGCCCGGCGCTGGCCCTGGCCTGCCTGCCGGGGGCGGTGTTGCTTTTGGCGACGGGGCTGTTGAGCTTGCGCATTGCTCTGTCTTTTTTGGTCGTGATGATCTTGGTTCTCGGGGTGAGTAGTTTCGAGACGGCCATCATCCTGCTGACCACAAGCAGTGTCGCGCTGGTGTTTCTGATCTGCGATCCGACCTCCGCCGCCGTCACATCCTGGGGCCGTGTGCTGCATGGTGCCTTGGCCGGTGGTCTCGCCTGGGTCTTCGCGGGGGTCGGCGATATGCCGCCCGGGGCCGGTGCCCTGGTCTTTGCGGCGCTGATGGCAAGCCTCATGGCGCCGCTGATCGACCATATCGTGCTGAGTTTCAACGCTTGGAGAAGGCAACGGCGCCATGGCTGATCCAACCCTCTCCCGCTGGCGTTTTCTGTCGCGTGACAATGACGATCCGGTCAAGATTGTGGGGGTTGCGAGCCTCACGGCCGTGATCTGCGCGGTTTTGGTGGCCAGTGCCGCGACCCTGTTGGAACCGCGGCAGCAAGCTCATCTTGAGGCCGAACGCGCCGCCCGAATGGCGGCCATGTTGGACACGCTGCCCGGCATGGGGGAGCTTTTGGCCGAGACCGGGGCGGATGGCCTGACGACCTATCTGGTCGATCTGGCCAGTGGTCAGATTGTGCCCGACATGTCCGCCGCCGATTATGACGCCAACGCTGCCGCCAATGACCCGGAAACGGCGGTGGCGATCCCGGCTTCGCAAGACCTCGCCCGCCTGCGACAGCGCGCGCCACTTGCCCCGGTGCATATTCTCGAGCGTGACGGGGGCGTCGCGCTGATTGTGTTGCCGGTTTCTGGCACCGGATATCAGTCGCGGATCGAGGCGCTATTGGCGCTTGAGGCGGACCTCAACACCGTCGCCGCCCTGACTATTACCGCGCAAGGCGAAACAGCCGGGTTGGGCTCACGCATCGAAGATCCGGACTGGCAAGCGCTTTGGCCCGGGCGGGAACTGGCCGATGCACGTGGTCAGATCGTGATCGACGTGGTGCGCGGGCAGGCCAGCGGCCCGCATCAGGTTGACGGTATCTCGGGCGCGACACGCACCGGACATGGGGTGGCCGATATGCTGCGCTACTGGATGGGGCCGCATGGCTTTGGCCCATTTCTCGACCAATTGCGCGACGGAGGTCTCTGATATGGCAAACGCCCTGACGCGCATTGTCTCCCCGCTGATCGACCAAAATCCGGTCACCCGGCAAATCCTTGGGGTCTGTTCGGCGCTTGCCGTGACCACATCGCTCGATACGGCGTTGATGATGTCGCTGGCGCTGACGACGGTGATCTGCCTCGCCTCGGCGATCATCAGCCTCATACGCCACCATATCCCCCATGTGATCCGGCTGATCGTGCAGATCACCATCATCGCCTCGCTGGTCATCGTGATCGACGAGTTGATGCGCGCTTTCGCCTTTGAGTTGAGCCGCGCCTTGTCGGTCTTCGTGGGCCTGATTGTCACCAACTGCCTCGTTCTGGGGCGGGCGGAAGCCTTCGCGATGCGCAATCCGGTGGGGCCCTCGGTGTTGGACGCCCTTGGCAACGGCTTGGGTTATAGCCTGATCCTGATCGTGGTGGGCAGCATCCGGGAGCTTCTGGGGCAAGGCAGCCTGTTGGGCGTCACGCTGCTGACGCCCTTGGAGGATGGCGGCTGGTTCCAACCTCTCGGCCTGATGCAGTTGGCGCCCGCAGCCTTCTTTATCATCGGCTTGCTGATCTGGGCGATCCGCAGCGCCCGCACCGATCAGGTCGAGCCAGCGCAGTACCAACTCGCCGGGGATAGGGGGCGCGGATGACCGAACTTCTGATCGCCTCGATCTTCTCGGAAAACCTGGCGCTGGCCTATTTCCTCGGGATCTGCACCTTCCTCGCCGTCTCGGAACGGGTGGATACGGCGGTTGGGCTTGGCCTGGCCATCATCGCGGTCCAGACGATCACGGTGCCGGTCAATGCCCTGATCCTGAACGGAGCTTTGGTGGACGGGGCCTGGGCCTGGGCGGGCCTGCCCGATGTCGATCTGTCTTTCTTGCGGCTCGTGGCCTTCATTGGTGTGATCGCGGCGATCGTGCAAGTGCTTGAGATGACACTCGATCGCTATTTCCCGCGCCTTTACATCGCTTTGGGCAGCTTCCTGCCATTGATCACTGTAAACTGTGCCGTCCTTGGGGGCAGCCTCTTCATGGCGGAGCGGCAATACACCGTCCCGGAATCCCTGGTCTATGGCTTTGGCAGCGGTGTTGGATGGGCGCTTGCAATCATCGCCTTCGCGGCCATTCGCGAGCGCTTGCGCTATAGCGATATGCCTGCAGGTGTGCAGGGATTGGCCAGCGCCTTCCTGGTCACCGGCCTGATGTCGCTTGGCTTCGCGGCCTTTGCGAGGGTGCCGCTATGAGCAATCTGATCCTCGGTATCGTCTTTCTCGTTGCCATGACCCTGGCGCTGACCGGCGTGGTGATCCTAGCCCGGCGGGTCATGATGCCCGCGCGCCCCACGACGATCACCGTGAATGACACCAACCGGATTGAAACGGTAACCGGGCAGAAACTTCTGACCGCTCTGAACGATCACGGCGTACTGGTCCCTTCGGCTTGCGCCGGGGCCGGCACATGCGGGCTGTGCCGGGTTCAGATCACCGGCGATGGCCCGCCGCCCTTGCCAGTGGAGCTGGCCCGGCTGACCCCGGCCGAGCGGCGCGATGGCACGCATCTGGCCTGCCAAGTCACGCTACGTGGGGATATGGCGGTCCATGTCAGCGATGATCTGCTGGCCGCCGAGGCCTTCGAGGCCCGCGTCGCCTCCGTCACTGCGCTGACGCCGCTGATCCGGGAGATCGTTCTGGATCTGCCCGAGGGGAAGGCCGAGCATCTTTTTGCGGGTGCTTTCATCCAGATCACCGCGCCACCTTACGATCTGAGCTTTGATCAAATAGAGATGCCTGCGCCGTTTGAGACTGTCTGGGAACCGCTCCGCCCGCTCTCCGTCCGTACCGATGAGCCGGTGACCCGCGCGTATTCCATCGCCAATCGACCCGAAGATAACAGCGCCGGGCGCGTGGTTTTGAACATCCGCCTGGCCCTGCCGCCGCCAAAAGCCGCGGGCGCGCCGCCGGGGATCGTGTCGTCCTGGCTATTTTCGGTAAAGCCCGGCGATCCGGTCTCTGTTGCCGGGCCCTTTGGCACCTTCCGCGTGCAAGAGAGCGACCGCGAGTTGGTGTTCCTTGGCGGCGGGGTTGGCATGGCGCCGTTGCGCGCGATGATCTTCGAAACGCTGGAGGCGCGGCACAGCCCCCGCAAGATGAGCTTCTGGTATGGCGCGCGCAGCGTCGCGGATCTGTTCTATGCCGACGAGCTGGATGCGCTGGCAGAAAAGCACACGAATTTTGACTGGACCGTTGCCCTGTCCGACCCCGAACCAGAGGATGATTGGAGCGGCGCGACCGGATTCATCCACACTGTCGTGTGGGAACGGTATCTGCGCGACCACCCGAACCCGGAGAACTGCGAGTTTTACCTCTGCGGCCCGCCGATGATGATCGCGGCGGTGCTCAAGATGCTGGACGATCTGGGCGTGGAACCCGACCGCATCTTCAACGATGATTTCGGAGTGTGAGCGATGGATGAGACCCGGCGCAACATGATCCTTGGCGGTTTGGCTCTCGGCCTGATGCCTAATGCGGGATGGTCAGGCACCGGCGCAACCGGCGCGCGCATCGCTGGCGGCCCGGCTTTTGGTAGCACGTGGCGGCTGGTCTCTGGCGGTCGAGATCCGGCTTTGATCAGCCCCTGGATCAGCCACCAAATCGCCGCCGTTGATGCAGCCATGTCGCCTTATCGGCAGACCTCACCATTGTCGCGCTTCAATCGCGCGGAAGTCGGGCAGGAGATCGCGGTTCCAGCCCCGATGGCGCATGTCGTGCGCACCGCTTTGGAGATTCACCAGGCGACAGAGGGCGCCTTTGACCCGACAATCGGGCCGCAGGTGCAGCGTTTTGGCTTCGGACCAATCACCGGGCAGGTGGGCAGTGCCGAGGCGATCGTTCTGGGTGCGGAGTCGGTGCGGAAGCAGGTGCCGGGTGTCACACTCGACCTCTGCGGGATTGCGAAAGGCTTTGCCCTGGATCTCTTAGCCGATGGGCTGGTGGCGCAGGGCGCTGAGGACATGCTGCTTGAACTCGGCGGCGAGGTGCGCGCGATCGGGCGGCACCCGTCGGGACGACCCTGGCAGGTGGCCATCGAAGACCCCTTGGTACCTGGCTTTGCCGTGCACACAATCGTGACGCCGGGTGCGCTGGCGCTGGCCACATCCGGACATCGGGCCAACGGTGTTTCGGGAGACATCGCGCTCAGCCATGTGATCGATCCGGGCAGCACCCGCCCGGCGGTAGGCTTCGCGGCTTCGGTCTCTGTCCTAGCCCCGACGGGGATGGAGGCGGACGCCATGGCCACGGCGCTGCTGGCGATGGGCGCAGGCGGCCCCGCGTTCGCGCGGGCCAATGGGGTCTCGGCACTCTTCATCCTCGATGCGGCTACGGCGGGGCAAACTGTCATGACCGGTGATTTTGCCGACCATGTCGTGGCCTGAGAGGATCGGAAAGGAGACAGCGGCATGACGACATTTCTGTTCACCTTGGCGCTCATCGGTTTGATGATCTTGGGCCTTGCGATCGGTGTTTTGCTCGGGCGCGGGCCGATCAAAGGGTCCTGCGGCGGGATATCTTGCGCGGTGCCGGGCGGCTGCGCGGCTTGCCCGAAATCCGGTGGCGGAGGGCAGGGGGGATGAGCACGCTCAGCCTCGTTTCCGATTACATGAATCGCACGTTGGTCACGCTCAGCCCGGAGCAAGAGATCAACAGCGCCGTTCATGTCTTGTTGGATCACAAGATCTCGGGCGCGCCGGTGGTCGACAAAGCGGGGCGGCTGGTCGGTATTCTGACGGAGAAGGACGGTCTGCGCGCGGCGTTGGAAGCCAGCTACTATCGCGAATGGGGCAAACCCGTCTCCGCCTATATGGCCAAAGATGTTGTGACGATGGACCCCAACCTGGACCTTCTCACCGCCTGTCAGCAGTTTCTTAACGGCCCGTATCGGCGCTTTCCCGTGGTGGAAGACGGGCGACTCCTTGGGCTGATCAGCCGCACCGATATTCTGCGTGGATTGGCCGAGAACTGGGGCTGAGGGGCACCTCGTTTCAGCCTCGCCGATCCGCTCCACCTCTGGGAGAGGTGGAGAGCTGGCTTCCTTGAACATCGCTGTTTCAGCCCAGTTTTAGAAGGGAGCTTAATGAAGGACGCTGTTTCCCCTGCGCTATCTGTGTCGTGAGAGGTCATTGGCTTGCACGATGATCGGAGCCGGGGGACTCAAACACTTCAACAACGTGTGTCAACGGTTTGAAGATACAGAGATTATCAACAAGACAAAATGCGAGGCTTTCCATCGCCCCGATGATAGATTGGGCGGGTTAATTTATCTTTTCAATATCTTAAGAGTATTTTGTGTACCGTGCGTGCACCGTGAAGTCGCCTTCTGAGGCGCCATATTGTGCATTTGGCGGTTGCGCGGGTTTAGTCAGATTGAAGCGCATCGGAACCGATGGGTTTGGCCTCACGCAAAACAGAGCGGACGCAAGCGTGCGATCGGTACGAGAGCCTCTAAGGCGATTCCGCAGTGGCCAAACAAACACTGGCCGCTCGGTCTCATGTTGGACGCATTCTCGGACGCCCCGTGGTTCCGCATCCTTTGCGTCATCGGTGATTTCAGCCAGGAATGCCGGGCTGCCGTCGTGGACATGTTGCTCTCAGGCACTCGGGTCGCGCGAGAATTGGATCGGATCGCAGAAATGCGGAGGCATTCCTGCGTTGTGGTCAGCGACAACGTCACACTCGCGGATGTCTACTCCGGGCGCGACAAGGCCCTTCCACAACAAAGGGGAAGGATCAAACGAAAGACACTCGAAGCGCGTCGGGTACAACACAGAAAACGTGCCGCATAGTGTAATCAAACAGAGAGGCCAAAATCTCTCCTAAACTAGGCCGCTCTTCGTGCCAGAAACCCTGACGAAGGACGATCTGAGATCGCTCGGCAGTAGCGCCTCCGGCGTGTTCTGGTAGCAGACCGGTCGAAGCCAACGTCTGATCGCGAGTGTTCCCACCGAGGTCTGTCCGAAGTTGGTCGAGGCCGGATAGGGACCGCCATGGACCATGGCGTCAGCCACTTCGACGCCGGTTGGAAACCCGTTGAACAGGATGCGCCCCGCCTTTCTCTCCAGACTGGGGAGAAGGTGGCGCACCGCATCGTGATCCGCATCGTCCATCTGCAGGGTGGCCGTCAACTGCCCGTCGAGCTGGGCGGCGACAGTTTCCATTTCGGCACTATCTGCCGCCACCACCAGTATCGCGGCGGGTCCGAAAACCTCGTGGCGGAGGGTGTCGTCCGCCATCCAGTCCCGGGCCGAAACACGGAACAGATCCGGGCCCGCAGCTCGCGACGCATCGTCCGAGACAAAGAGCGTTTCCACGCGGGGGGCGCCGACAAGCATGTCCCGCCCTGCGCGGTAGGCCGAGGCGATGCCGTCTGTCAGCATGGTTTGCGCCGCGACACCGGACAAGGCCGCGGCCGTCTCAGCGGCGAAGATGTCCGCGTCGGCACCCTCGATGGCGATGGCAACACCCGGGTTGGTGCAGAATTGCCCGGCCCCCATGGTCAGCGATCCGGCCCAAGCCTTGGCGATCTCAACGCCCCGGGCCGAAAGCGCCGCAGGCATCAGAAAGACCGGATTGATGCTGCCCAACTCGCCGTAGAAGGGGATTGGTTCGGCCCGGTTTGCGCACATGTCGAACAGCGTGCGGCCTGCGCCGAGCGACCCGGTGAAACCGACGGCGCGGATCAGCGGATGGGTGACAAGCGCCGTACCGACGGCGTGATCGCCGCCATGGACAAGTGAAAACACGCCCCCAGGTAAACCGGCGGCGGCGATCGCCTCGGCGATCGCTTCGGCCACGACTTCGGACGTTCCGGGGTGGGCTTCATGACCCTTAACGACGACAGGGCATCCGGCAGCCAGAGCCGAGGCCGTATCGCCGCCTGCGACCGAGAATGCCAGCGGGAAGTTGGAGGCGCCGAAGACGGCGACGGGGCCAATCGGGCGCTGGATCATATGCAGCTCCGGGCGCGGCAGTGGCGTTCTGTCTGGCATGGCCGGATCATGGCGCCGGTCAAGGTAATCGCCCGCGTCGATGTGGTCGGCAAAGAGCCGAAGTTGGCCGACCGTGCGCCCGCGCTCGCCTTCCAGCCGCGCCGCCGGAAGGCCGGTCTCACGGGTTCCAATCTCGGTGATGGCATCGCCGACGGCGTCGATGCGGACTGCAATGTCACGCAGCAACGCCGCCCGTTCGGCCCGGTTGGTGGCGGCAAAGGCGGCACAAGCGTCTTCGGCGGCAACAGCGGCGCGTTCGATGAGGGCGGGTGTGCCCTTGGCGAAGGCTTCGGCCGCACCGGCGATGGGGGTGTTCCTGAATGTGTCTTCGCCGTCGATCCATGTCCCGGCGATGAGGTGCTGTCCTTTGGACATTGGAGGCCTCCGTTGGGTCAGGTGTTCGTGCCGGGACCCGGCATGGTGAAATTGAGCGGCATGCGCCCGCCATCGACGAACAGGCATTCGCCGGTGATGTAGCTGGAACGGGGGCTTGCCATGTAGATGATCGCGTCGGCGACTTCCTCCGGGGCCCCAAGGCGGCCGAGCGGAGTACGTGATAGAACCCGGGCGCGGAGCGCGGGAGAGCGGGATTGCCCTTTGCGTTGCAGGGGCGTGTCGATGCTGCCGGGGGCCACCATGTTCACGCGGATGCCATCGGGGGCCAGCGCGATGGCCATGGCGCGGGTCAGCTGCAAGAGGCCGCCTTTGCTGGCCACATAGGCCGCATTGTCAGGGAGCGCGAGTTGCGCGTTAACCGATCCGATATTAACGATGCTGCCGGGGTCGCCCGCGGCGACCATCGCCCGGGCGACGGCTTGTCCCAACAGAAACGGCGCCCGCAGGTTGATTTCATAGACACGGTCGAAATCCTCGCCTTCCATATCGAGGAAATCGGTCCTGTGGGTAATGGCGGCATTGTTGATGCAAATCTCGACCGGACCGCCAAGCGCATCCTGTGCGGCGGCTGCAAGGCCCTGGATCGCGTCCGGATCGCGCAACTCTGCCGGGTGATAGGTTACCCCGCCGGTGTCGTCCCAGACGTCCGTTGTCGGCGCGAGGTCGGTGGCAAAGACCAATGCACCCTCGGCAATAAGAGTGTTGACCGTGGCGCGGCCAACACCGCCCAAAGCGCCGGTCACCAAGGCGCGTTTTCCCGTCAGCCGAAGATCCATGGCTCAGGCCCTCCTTTCCGGTCGGGTCCAGAACGGAGCCGGCGTCGCCGTGAAGGTCTGCATATCGGCCATCATCGGAAGGAAGGCCTTCATGCAGTCTTGCCAGTCGGGGTCGGCCAGAAGGGCTTGCCGCCGGGCAAGGCGCTCGGCGTGATCGGCGTGGCCCCAGATATGCAGGATACGGTTCTGTCTGCCGGTCTGACTAATCAGATAGGTGATGTTGTCCGTCCAGTGCCGGGCCTGGACAAGCGCGGACCGGGTTCTGAGGATGTCGAGGAACGCGGACATGTCACCATGATGAAGTGTGTAGCAGCGAACGTCCACGAGGCCCGGCGCGGTCGCGGACCGGGTATAGGGCAGGTCAGGGATTTGCCGCATCACCTCGGTCTCTTGAGCGGAGAACAGGCCCTTGAAATCCTGTCTGACAGAGATCCATTCAGGGTCTTGAGCCATGGCGGCGCGTCGGGTTTCCATGTCTTTGGTGTCGTCATATCCCCATAGGTGAAGGACATGGTTTTGTGGGCCGACATCGGCAATGAACCAGCCCAGAGCCGTGCCCAGATGGCGTTCCTGTGCCGCGTAGCCCGCCGCGCCATAGCGGCTGAGATAGGGGGAGAGATGTCCCGGTTTCAGGGTGTAACGGCGCACATCAACAATCATTCGTGGTCCTCAGGGCTCCATGCGCCAGCGAAGACGCCATTCTTGCGCCAGCTTTCGGTCTTTGCCTCGATCGCTGCGTCTGAGATCGTCGCGCGACGTTTGCGAGCGCGCAACCACGCGAACAGGCGCGCTTCAAGTCCGGCACAGATGTCTGAATAGGCCGGGTCGCGGCCGAGATCGACGAACTCATCAGGATCAGTTTCCAGGTCGAAGAGTTGTGGCGGAAAACCTTCGAAATAGACATAGTTCCAGCGCGCATTGCGTAGATTATAAGCGCGTGCGGCGTGCGGTGGGACATTCAACTCGCGGCGCTGCTGCCGGAAGGAATAGTCCAGCTCGCTGAAAACCGTGTCCCTCCAGGGGATATCTTGCCCGTGCAGCAAGGGCAGCAACGACTGGCCCTCTAGGATGTGATCGGGCACCTCACCGCCGAGCCAGTCAACGAAGCTCGGCAACAGATCAATAGCTTCGACGGGGCGCGCGGAGACGGTGCCGCGCGTGCCGTCCGCCGCTGCGTCGGGATCGACCACAATGAGCGGGATACGCGTCGATTGGCGATGGAACATCTCCTTGTCGCCCAACCAATGATCGCCAAGGTAATCGCCGTGATCGCTGGTAAAGACGATCAAGGTCTGATCAAGCTCGCCGCGGTCTTCGAGGAAGGCCACAAGACGCCCGATCTCGTCATCGATCTGTTTGATCATGCCCATGTAAATGGGGATCACCGTGTCGCGCGCCTCGTCCCTGCAGAAAGTCCGGCATTCCTCGCGCGCGTGATAGGCGGCGAGCACAGGGTGGGGATCCTCCAGCTCTCGCGGGTCACGTAGGGCAGGGGGCACATCCGCGGCCCCGTACATCGCGTGATAGGGCGCCGGTGCCACATATGGCCAGTGTGGTTTGATATAGCTCAGATGCAGGCACCATTGGTCGGTCTGTGCGGCGATGCACTCCATCGCGCGATTGGTCATGTAAGCCGTCTCGGAGTGTTCCGCCGGGACACGCGCGGCCGCGCCGACATTCTGCAGATACCAGCCGGATTTCGGCTCCGCGTCGCCGGTGGCATTCGCTCGGTAGTGCCACGGGTTCGGACCTCCGAGGCCGTGCTCCTCAAGGTATTGATTATAAGCGTAATCCGGCTTGACGGCGGCATCGGCATGGATCCCGTCATCGCGTTCGAACACGCGAAAGCCGCCTTCTGCCACCAGGCGGCCCTCCTTAGTGTTTGGGTCGATGCCCAGGCGCGCCAGACCGTCGAGGTTTGGGGTGACATGGCTTTTGCCGACCAGCAAGACATCGGTCCCAAGCGGGCGCAGATGATCGCCCATGGTCATCTCTGAGGTCGGCAGCGGCACATAGTTCCAGGTGGCGCCATGGGTGGAGATATAACGGCCTGTATAGAAACACATCCGCGACGGGCCACAGACGGGCGATTGCACATAGGCCTGCGAGAAGCGAACACCGCGCGCCGCCAGGGCGTCAATATTCGGCGTTTCCAGTGATTGATGGCCGGCACAACCGAGATAGTCGTAGCGAAGCTGGTCCGCCATGATGAAGAGGATGTTCTTCATGGCGGTCAAAACAGGTGATGGCCGGTGGCGTTCACCGGGATCGTATAGAGCGATGTCGACGAGGTTGTCACCAGCGTCCGGCGATCCGCCCCCATCCATGTGAAGTTCGCGGTCTTTTCGGGGATCAGGATCACGCCGAGCGACACGCCATCGGGCGAGAAGACCTGCACGCCGCCGGGCCCGGTGCACCAGACTCGGCCTTCGGTGTCGCATTTCATGCCATCGGCCACGCCCTCGCCCGCGCCAGTGAGTTCCGCGAACACCGCGCCTCCCGAAATCTCTCCGTCAGCCGTCAGATCGTAGCGGCGGATGTGTTTGCGAAGGGTGTCATTGACGTAGAGCGCCGTCTCTTCCGCATTGGTGCAAAGCCCGTTCGGCAGCTCGTAATCGCGGGCGACAGGTTCAGCCGTTTCTGCCTCGGGCCGGATCCGCCAGACGCCCTGAAAATCGAGGTCCTGATCGCGTTCGACGCCGAAGAACGGCTTTCGGCCTGCAAGCGGGTCGGAGAACCAGATGGTGCCGTCGCGAGTGACGATGATGTCATTGGGGGCGTTCAACTCCTTGTCCCCGAAATGGCTGGCGAGGACCGACAGAGACCCGTCCGCCTCAAGCCGGACAATGCGGTTGGTTGCATGCTCACAGGTCAGAAGCCGGCCCGCCGCGTCATAGGTGTTGCCGTTGGCTTTGTGGCTGGGTTGGCGAAAGACCGATGGCACCGCATCTCCGGGTCGCCAGCGGTACATCGCATCGCCCGCGATGTCGCTGAAGGTCAGATGGCCTTCGGTTGGATGCCAGGCCGGGCCTTCGACGAACTCGTACCCTGTCGCGAGTTGCGACACCGTCGCGTCCGGAACGATGACCGCTTCGAAATCGGGATGTCGGATATCGTATTGCATGGTTTGGTTCCTTCCAATCGACGTCTTAAAACCCGAACGCGCGCGGGATGAACAGCACGACCTCAGGGACATAGGCCATCACCAAAAGCGCGGCTACGAGCGGTAGCAGGAACGGCGCAACCGCAATGCAGACCCGGGTAAACGGCAACCCGGTGATATCCCGCATTATGAAGAGCGACATGCCCATCGGCGGGGTGAACTGCCCGATCATGATGGTGAAGACCATAACCACACCCAGGTGTAGCGGGTCCATGCCGTAATTGGCGACGGCAATCGGGACGATCATCGGCGCCAGGATCAACAGCAGGATCGCATCGGCGACAATCGCGCCCAAGAAGATGATGACCACCATCAGAAGAAGCAGGAAAGCCCATTGTTGATCGAAAGTGCCGCCTATCCAGCCAGCCAATTCCTGTGGCATGCGTCCTACGGAAAGAACCCATCCGAACAACAATGACATGGCGATCACAAACAGAAGGCGCGTTGTGCCGATCACGACCTCGCGGCTGACATCGAAGAATGTGGCCAGCCCCAAGTCGCGATAGACGATGACAGCGAGAAACAGGGCGTACAGGACGGCGACCACCGCCGCCTCGGTCGGGCTGAATATCCCCAGGACCATACCGCCTACAATTAGGACCGGCGTCAAAAGCGGTGGCAGCGCATAGAGAAACGCCATACCCAGGCGCCCAAGGCTCCATTGACTGTCCGTGGTGTAGTAGCCGTGTTTGCGGCCCACGAGGTAGACATAGATCATCAGGCAGCCGGTGATCACGAAGGCGGGCATGATGCCGCCAAGAAACAGGCCGGTGATCGAGACCTCCGCCACCAGCCCGAAAAGCACCATCGGCACACTCGGCGGCAGGATCGGGCCGATCGCGGCGGAAGACAGCGTTACCCCCATCGCGAAATCTTCTTTGTAGTTCTCATCGCGCATGGCCTTGTATTCCATGCGCCCTAGCCCCGCGACGTCGGCGAGCACCGATCCCGACATGCCAGCGAAGACCAGACTCGCGAAGATGTTCACATGGCCCAGCCCACCGGGAATCCGTCCGACCATGAGCTTGGCAAATGCGAAGATCCGATCCGTGATCTTGCCAGCATTCATTAAGGCACCTGACAGCATGAAAAGCGGTATCGCCAGCATGGTGAAGTTCTGGAAGCGATCCGCCCAGCTCCACGACCGCGAAGGACAACGGGAAATCGTTCCACCACAGATAGAGGATCGACAAGCCGCCCAAGGCAAAGGCGAGGGCATAGCCGCCGAGCACAAGCACGAGGCTGGCAACAACCAACCCGATTAGAAACAAGCTAAGATCCATTGCTGCGTGCCCCGAAGACGACGGAAAGGTTCCCGACCAGCTGCCAAAGATGGACCACTAACATGGCCGCCGCGCTCAGGGGGACGATTGCGTAGATCATATTGAGCTTCCAGCGCAGGGCGGCCGTTCGTTCGAAGCTCAGCTGTTCGTACATGGACCAACCGCCGATGATGAGTGCGGCCATGAAGACGATGGTCAGGATGTTGAAGATCGCCTCCATCACACTCCTACCCCTATAGCCGAGGAAGTTTTCCAGGATCTCGACCCGGATGTGGAGGCCTTGCCTTGACAGACCAACGGCTGCAATGAACGTCATCCAGACCAGAAGGATCTGCGTCAGTTCCTCCGGCCATTGCAGCGGCGCGTCGAAGACATAGCGCATGATGACCTGAAGGCTGGTCAGGGCCACAAAGAACCACAGGAATATCTGTGCGATCGTGAATTCAGGTTCACGGCGCAGGATCGTCCATCGGCTGACATCGGGGTCGGTGGGAAACACGGGCGCTTGATCCGTCGATTGAGGGGGCGGGGGCGGCGCGCGCCCGCCGGACGCGCGCCTTGTGCTGTCAGATGGAGATCAACCCTGCGGTGCCAGCGCCTCGACCTCTTCGAGAAGGCCTTCGGGCCATTCCGCCCCGTCCAGCATCTCAATCTGCGCTGTTACCGACGCGCGGAAGGCGTCGATATCAAGGCCCTGTTCGACGCCGATCACGGACATGCCTTCGGCTTCGAGGCTTGCAAGAAGCGCGCCTTCCTGCGCAATGACCGTCTCGGTCATGAATGTGGTCGCTTCGACAGCTGCGCGGCGCACGGCCTCCTGATCTTCCGGCGATAGCTCGCGCCAGCTGTCCACATTGATTGTGATCGGGATTGGGATCAACTGATGACGCGTCAGGATCAGGTAGTCCTGCACATCAAAGAAGTTCTGGTTGAAGATTGTCGGCAGCGGGTTCTCCTGCCCGTCCACGATGCCTTGCGTCAGCCCCTGGAACAGCTCCGACAGCGGAAGAGGTGTCGGGTTTGCGCCCAAGCCCGTGATCGTCGCCAGCGACAGCGGGTTGCCGACGGCGCGGATTTTCAACCCGTCAAGATCGGCGGGTGTGCGCACCTCTGTCTCCGTCGTGGTCAAGGTGCGAGCACCGAAGTAGTAGTTGCCCAGAACGACGAGGCCACCGTCTTCGGCAAGCTCGGCGCTCCAGGCCTGGCCGTAGTCAGGGTGATCAAGGACGGCAAGCTGGTGCGAGAAGTCGTCGAACACATAGCCCGCGGTCAAAATCGAGTAACTCTGCACGATGTCCGACAGAAGCGGGTAGGGCGTAAGCGCGATGTCAATTGCGCCGCTTCTGGAGGCACCAAAAAGATCGCGAAGGCCGCCGAGCTGAGAGGACGGAAACACCTGCACCTCGACACGTCCGTCGGTGTAGTCGGCGACCAACTCGGCGAACATATCCGCGCCCCGTCCGGTCGGCCCCGAGGGGGCATGTATGTGACCCATGCGCAGCGTCACATCCTGTGCCGATGCGAAGGTAGCAGGCCCTGCCGCCGTCAGTGCAATCCCGCAGACCGCTGCAAGGCCGGTCTGTCGGATGGAAGTCAAAGCGATGCACATGTCTGGTTCCTCCCCTGATGCGCATTTCTGAAGTCATTTGCGACCGAACGGGCAAGCCCGGCGATACGCATGGTCACCCGTGTGTTTTGGGCCGGATGCCGGTCAGCGCTTCGTAACGGCGCTTTGTTTCGTCGTCGGGCGGATAGATCCCGAAGATGGATTTCCCCGCCTTAACCTCCTCTAGGACGAAGGCTTCGAATTCTCCTGCGCTTCCGCGTCGGTTGCGACCTCATCGGCCAGATACCGAGGCAGAACCACGACGCCCTCGTGATCGCCGACGATGATATCGCCGGGATAGACTGGGACATCGCCACAGGCGATCGGCACGTCGATATCGACTGCATGGTGACGGATCAGATTGGTGGGGGCCGAGCCGCCTTGCGCGTAGACCGGCCAGTCCATCTCGGCGATCTCCGGCAGGTCGCGCAGCGCGCCATCGGTGACGATACCGACCGCACCCCGCATCTGCATCCGGGTCAGCAGGATATGTCCGGCGGACGCGGCGCTCGCATCACAACGGGCATCCATGACCAGAACATGCCCGCCTGGAATGTCCTCGACGACTTTCCGCTGCGGGTGGCTGCGATCCTCGAACACGCCGAGATGATCGATATCCTCGCGCGCCGGAATGTAGCGCAGCGTGGTTGCCGGACCGACCATGGCTCCGCCTTTTGCGGTCTGGCGGGCTATGCCCTGAATATAGAGATTGCTGAGACCACGCTTGAAGAGCTGCGTTGTCAGTGTCGCGGTCGAGCAGCGTTTCAGCCGCTCGATCGTTTCTGGCGAGACGGTCTCGTCGGTTTGCATCGTCACGGCGGCGTCCTTGATCAGGTGGCTTGATAGCGAAGTTGTCAGACAAAATGACTATTTGCAAAAATTTGTCAACTCCGATTTCACAAGTTGCCGCTCGCGCCTCCGTCCCCGTCGAAAACACGGCGCCGCGCGCCGTCGATATGAAGACGCATGGCGGCTTCTGCGCCATCCGCATCGCCGGCTTCGATTTCTTCGAAAACGCGCTCATGTTCGCGTTGAACCAGCGCCAGGCGCGCCTGTGGATCGAGCAGCGATAGGTTGCGGTTGACCGAGATCGCGGAGGAAATCGCCTCTTCAAGGGAGCTGAGCGTAACCTCGAAAAACCTGTTCCCTGAGGCCGCTGCGACTGCCTTGTGGAAGGCGAAATCATGATCGGTGCCTATCGCGCCACTGTTGACGGCTGCATCTAGCGTCTCTAGCGCAGAGCGCAAAAGGGCAAGATCTTCCTTGCTTCGGCGAACGGCCGCAAGCGCCGCAGCCCTTGGTTCCAAGGCTGCCCGAAATTCAAAGCAGCGCTGCATATCGGCGATGCTGCCAAGCGGGGCGAACTGGAGAAGTGCGGTGTTCGGTGGCTTCTGCACATAGCTTCCTGACCCTTGCCGCGCGTGGATCAGGCCATCGTCGCGCAGTTGCGCGAGCGCTTCGCGCACAACAGGACGAGAGACCGAAAACTGCTCCGCAAGTGCCGTTTCGGTCGGCAGGCGGTCCCCCTCCTTGTAGTGTCCTTCCATGATGTCCGAGAGGACTGCGTCATAGACTTTGCTGCTCAGCCGCCCCTGTCCCAAACGGTCACGTCGGACATTTGCCGGTCCGGCGGCGATGACAGAAGGTTTTTTGCTCATTGCTTGCCCGGTCTCTTTGGAAAATCTGCGCACCTGGGCCGGTTGAGCCCATTGTCGCGACCAGTTTAGCGTCGAAGTTGTAATATTTGTCAAATGCGAAGTGACCGGAGATCGCCTGCGGCGCACGCCCCGCTTCGCGAACGCCACCGCGCCGAAGCCAGGGGCGGTCAGAGCCACCGGTTCCGCCATCAGACCGATCCTGCAGGCGCTGGACTGGGACAGGCGTCACTCGTTGACCTTGTCCAATCCGACGCTCATCGACACCGCTACCAGCGCAAGGATCGCAAGCAGGATCTGCACGCCGGATACGGCCGCGACCAGCGGTGAACTGGTGTATTGTACAAGCGCCAACAACTCCACCGGCAGAGGCCGGTCGCGGAAGCCATGGGTGAAGATCGCCACCGACAGGTTGTCGAATCCTTCGACGAAGGTGAAGACCGCGCCCGCCAGGATCGCGGGCAGCAGCAGTGGGAAGGTGATGGTGCGCAGACTCTGGAACGAGGTCGCGCCGAGATTAGTGGCTGCTTCCTCCAGCGATGGATCCAGCCGGACAAGGCGGCTTTGAACGGTTCGGACCATCACCGCCATGATGAACACGGTGATTGAGATCGCCTGCAACCAGATTGAGGGCGAAACCCCTACCAGCGCGCCGGCGAACAGCACCGCGACACCAAGCACAATGCCAGGCACCATATGCGGCACCAGCACAAAAACCGAAAGGGCGGTCGTGCCACGGAACTTGCCGCGCACACAGGCCAGCGCTGTGGGCACGCCCAGGACGACGCACAGGAAGGTCACCATCAGGCCAACCTTGAGGCTGGTCCACATCGCACCGACAAGTTCGGTCTGTTCAAACACCTCGGCATACCAGCGCAAGGTGAACCCTTCGGGTGGGAAACTGACAAAGGCGCGCGTGTCGAAAGAGATGAGGATGACGATGACCGATGGCGCGATCAGCAGCAGCAGAGAGAAGACGGCGACGAACAGGATCAACCCGATGCCGAGAATGTCGCCAAGGGAGGCGGTGCGCAGGGCCTTGATCATGCGTCTCGTCCTTTTGTCCAGCGGGTGAACAGGTTTGTGATCATCGCGATCGCCACCAGCACGATGAGGCAGGTCACCATCAGGATCAATGAGCTGACTGAACCTTTGCTCCATTCCAACGAGAACACGACCTGCTCATAGATCATCGTTGCCGCGTTCAAGTAGTTTCCGCCGCCCAAAAGCTGCGGCACCACGAAGGTCGTGTAGCTCAGCGTGAAGACCAGCGCCGCGCCTGTGCCGATGCCCGGTGCGCTCAGCGGGAGGATCACGGTGCGCAGCGTGCCCAGGCGGGACGCGCCAAGATTGGCCGACGCCTCGAACAGGCCACCCTCATGGCGGCTCATGACTGCGATCAGCGGCAGGATCATAACCGGCAGGTGGATTTGCACCATACCGATCAGGACGGCCCAATGGGTGTTCATGATGCGCAGCGGCTGGTCGATCAGCCCGAGGCTCATCAGCGTGGAGTTCACGACGCCGCGCCCGCCGAGGATCACCAACCAGGCATAGGTCCGCACGATGCCACTGGTCAGCAGCGGCGCGATGGTCAGGATCAGGATCAGCCGACGGGTCCATTTGCCGCCAATCAGGAACAGGTAGGCCACCGGATAGCCGAAGAGCAGGCATAGAAGCGTGGTGTTGATCGCCAGCGTCAGCGAACGTTGGAACGTCGTCCAATACAGCGGATCCGTCAGCGCATTGGTCAGGTGTGATAGAGAAAATGTCTGCGAAACGATGGCCCCGCGCGAAACCACGATATCCGAAAACCCCAGGGACAAAAGGATCACGAACGGGATGACCGCGACAACGGACAGCACAATGATCGCCGGAACCGCGGGCCAGATGCCACGGCCAGACAAAAGCTTGTCGAGAACCTGTTCAGACAGGCTGGCCTTTGAGGCGGGCTGAGAGAAGGCTGCCTCGGTCATCAGATCGGATACACGGCGCAATAGGACGGGTCGATGACGGACAGACTGACGGCCGCGCCGGCCTGAAGGGGCTGGCCCGCTCCTGTCGCATAGCCGCCACCTGGATCGTTGTGCCATCGGGCATGTCCACATGGTATTCGATCAGCGCGCCAACGGTGCGGTGAAACGAGACCGTCCCGCGCCAGGGGCTTGTGCCCTCGGGGGCGACACGAAGGTTGTGAGGACGGGTCATGACCTGAACTTTGCCGGACAGATCGGTCTGCGCCGTCTGACCATCGGGCAGCTCGACAGTGCCATTTCCGGCTTCCGCGTCCCAAAAATTCGATGTGCCGATGAAATCCGCGACATAGGCCGTCGAGGGATGGTCGAACACCGTATCGGGGGCGGCGACCTGCTCGATCTGCCCCGCGCGCATAACGGCGATCCGATCCGACATCGTCAGCGCTTCTTCCTGGTCATGGGTGACGAAGATTGCCGTCAGGCCCAGGCGCTTGATCAACTGCCGCAGCTCGACCTGCATCGCGCCGCGCAGCTTGGCGTCGAGCGCGCTGAACGGTTCGTCCAGCAGCAAAACTCGGGGCTGCAAGACCAGCACCCGCGCAACAGCGACGCGTTGTTGCTGCCCACCGGAAAGCTGGGCCGGATACCGATCCGCGAACTCTGCGAGCGAGACAGTATCAAGCGCCTCCGCGACGCGGGCCTCAATCTCGGACCGGGACACGCCGCGCATGCGCAGCCCGTAGCCGACATTGCGCGCAACTGTAAGATGCGGAAACAGCGCGTAGCTTTGGAACACGACGCCAACCGGGCGCCGATTCACCGGCATGCCGCTGACATTGCGACCGTCGATCTCAATCGCGCCCTGTTCTGCATCCCAGAACCCAGCGATGCAGCGCAGAAGCGTGGTCTTGCCACAGCCCGACGCGCCCAACAGCGTCACGATCTCCCCTTCGGCAACGTCAAGTGAGCAGTCCTGCAACACCGTGACAGAGCCAAAACGTTTGGAAACCGCCCCGATGCTCAGCACCGGGGCGGCCATGTCCGATCCATACATCAGATCAGCCTTATCCTGCATCATCACGACGCGAACATGCGGTCGAAGGTTTCCACCGTTTGACCGCGCAACGGCGCGAAGTCCGGCCATTCCAGGGACGTGGTGGTCGCAAGCTCTTCGGGCGTGGATGGCACATAGGGCGCGGCCTCTTCCGGCACCGCGATGCCTTCGACCACCGCGCCGAAATAGATCGGTGCGCTGCCAGCCATCGACTGAATCTCCGGCGTCAGCAGGATGTCAGTGAACTCATGAACCAGATCGGCGGTGCCGTCGGCGGTGTTGACGAATTGCACGATGTTGGTCGGCAACATCAGCGGCCCCGGCCCAGTGATTTTGGTGTAGCCAATGGGCAGGCCCGAATTGGCGGCCAGCGCCGAGTTGACGTGCCACAAGGGCGCCAGGTCCACTTCGCCACGTTCAATCATCTGCTGCAACAGAGGCGGCGAGCGACCGACCAGCGGATCAAGCTCCAGCCATTTGTTCAGGGCAAACTCCATATCGCTCTGGGGCATCCCGAAGGCCTCGCTCGTGGCGGCGAGCACGCCGAGGCCGAGATTCGATTGCGGGCGGCACATGCCGATCCGGCCGGTATAGGCGCCGCTCCACAGCTCTTCCCAGGTGGTAGGTGGCGTCGTGATCTTGGTAGTGTCATAGGCGACACCAATCCCTTCGAACCAGATCGGCTGACCGACATCATAGCCGTAGGAGGGGAATTTCGGGTCCACATTGGCAGCGTTGGGGATCTGCGAGAAATCGAGCGGCACTAGCACATCCTCGGCCAGAGCGTTGATGATCGCGGGCGAGCCCATCACTGCGAGGTCGTAGGGCGAGTTGCCGCGGGCGGCTTTGATCTGAGCCAGGGCTTCCGACGACAAGCCGCCAATGACGCGCAATGTTACGCCCGGGTTGCGGCGGCTAAGTTCTTCACCGGCAGCGATCAGCGGGGCGTCGGAGTCGTTGCCGTACCCGACCATGACCAACTCGCGGGTCTGAGCCCGTAGGATCGTTGGGCTGGCAAGTACCGTGGCAGCTGTCAGGCTGCCCAGGACGCTTCTTCGGGTCAGTTTCATGATGTGCTCCTGTCAGGCTTCTTTGCGCCGGATTCCCCGACGGTGCATTAAGTAGGAGGACTTTCGAAAAGTTACGCAACGAAAAAAAGCGAAAATAGCGACTTTAGAGGAAAAGTGCCTAAAAATTAGGCGACACGCAGCGGGAAGTGGCGTCTGCGGTCATGCCAGAAGAACCTTGGTGCCGGCGGTTTCGAGTGCGGCGATGTCGGCGGGGGTGGCCTTGCGGTCGGTGACGAGTGTGTGAATGTCCCGCGCGGTGGCGATGCGCGCCCCTGCCACATGCCCGATCTTTCCGCGATCCCCGAGCATCACCGCCCTCCGGGAAGCGGCAAGCATCGCGCGCTTTACTTCAACCTCTTCCAAATGGGCGTTGGTGAAGCCGCGTTCGGCATCGATGCCAGCGCAGCACAGATAGGCGCAATCGGCATTGAGTTGCTCAAGAAGCAGCCCCGCAAATGGCGGTACCAGTGAGCGCGAGTGCGGATTTCGGCCCGTTTTCTTAAGTTTTCCGCCGGTCACCATCACGGATGCGCCCGGATGTGTCTCCAGCGCGATGGCGATATCGAGGCTTGAAGTGATGATCATGACGTCGCGCAGGTGCTCCGGAAGGGCCATGGCCATGGCCAATGTGGTGGTCCCCGCATCAAGAACAATCGTCTCTCCGCTGCGGACCATGCTCGCTGCAAGGGCTCCAATTCTCTCCTTTTCGTCTGTGAAGCTGTGGCTCGGCACATCAACGGGGCGCTCAAAGCGGGCGGGTTTGGCGGCCATCGCGCCGCCACGCACGCGTCTAAGCAGCAGTCGTTTTTCCAGCGAATCGAGGTCGGAGCGGATGGTGACGGCTGAGACGCCCAGCGCATCGGACAATTGACCCACCTCAGCCATGCGCTCCGTGTCGAGGATCTCAAGAATGCGCTGATGGCGGTACGGCAGGGGGAATTCTGCGGATAATCCATTACTAATACCTTCGCGTCTTGCGTTTTCCATCGTAATGACAAATATCGAAAGAAATCGATAGGTGCCATCTTTTTCGCGCGCCTGTCCTGACCTGACCGCCAAGTACGGAGAGCGACATGAATATAGAGCAGTTACTAACGGAAATCCGCCGGGAATCATCCTCGGATGCCGCTGGCGATCCGGAAAGGTTTCGGCGCGTCGCTCTGACCGAGCACGAAATGATGTCTCAGGGCGAGGCCATTCGGGCAACGCTTGCGGCCAATGTCGTGCCCCTGGCTGCCATCGGGCGCGATCTTGCGGACCGTAGCATCCGTCGCGTGGTCACCGTTGGCTGTGGCGATAGCTGGATTGCGGGTCACGGCGTGCGCCCGGCGCTGGAGGCCGCTCTGGGCGCACCCTGCGAGCCAATCGAGGCGTTCGACTTCGCGACCTACGGCCTGGATACCATCGACGATGAAACCGTGGTCATCGGCCTCAGCTCCTCAGGCAAGACCGAGCCTGTAATCGACGGCCTAACGGACGCGGCAGAGCGTGGGGCTTACACGATCGGCCTTTCGAACACGCTCGAGTCGCCCTTGATGGAACAATGCCCCGGTGCGCTGCACATCCGGGCCACGCGCGGCGGCTGGCCGACGCAGTCCAGCACGGCGGCGATGGCGTTGATGCTGGCCATGGCTGCGGCCGTACAAGACGCAAAAGGTGGAGATGCATCTGCCTTGAGTGCAGCGCTGGTTGCACTGCCGGATCAGGTCGATTCCGTGGCGCGCGAGTTTTTGAACCGGCCCGACAGGTGGCCAAGCGTCTTGCCCGCGCTGATCTGGTTCTGACGACCGGCGCAGGTCCGTTTTACGCGCCTGCTGAGTTTGGCGCGGCCAAGCTGAAAGAACTGGCACCGATCCATGCCTACTCTTTCCCGCTCGAGGAGTATCACCACTATCGAACCCAGAAGGCCGGCGATCCGCTGTTCCTGATCGCGGGGGACAAGGCAAGCCATGCCCGCGCCCTGGACACCGCGCTTATGTCGCGGGGTGTAGAAGGTTACTGCGTGGCGATTGTACCTGAGGACGAAACCGAGATAGCAAAGACTGTCGATGTCGCTTGGCATCTTCCAAACGTTTCGGCGGCGACCGCGCCGATTGTCTACAGTGTGCCCATGCATTTGTTCGGCTATCACGCAGCGGTCGAACGCGATGCACTTGGCCTTGGCGCGCCCCGGCTTGGGGGCTGATGTGACGCCGGATCTTGTGACGGTTGGTGGGCTTACGGTTGACAATGTCATTTCTGCCGACGGCACCGTTGCGCTGGATCTTGCGGGTGGCAATGGCGCTTTTTCCGCGGTTGGCGCGCTCAACTGGGTGAGCCGCGTCGGGCTAGTCAGCTGCGCCGTCTCGACCTATCCGAAAGACACCATAGCGCGGCTGGAGGCGGGCGGGGTCGACCTTGCGGGTGTGGTCTGGTCCGACGCGGCCCTGACCGCGGGCAGCTGGTTTCTCTATGACGGGGCAGGGCGGCGTGACGAGGGGCTGACGGCGCCGGGCGCCGCGCTGGCCGAGGCCGGGTTTCCGACTGACCGGCTTTCGGCTGAGCAGGTGGTGGCGTGGCGCGCGCGTCTTGAGGCGCGCAAACTGTTGAACGAGATCGGCTATTCGGAATTTAGGGAGCAGCATCCGTTGCGGGCGGCTCAGGTGCCGCAGGCCTGGCGCGGGGCAAAAGGCGTTCATTTGGCACCCAGCGCGCCGCGCGTACTGCTGGAGATGCTGGATCTGTTCGAACCGAGGGGGCAGTGATCACCGCCGATCCGGGTTGGCAGTTGGCGAGCCAGAGGCTCGAAGACATCGTCCCAATCCTGGCGCGGCTCGATGCCTTCATCCCCAGTGAGGTTGAGCTGCATGCGCTGGTGCCAGACGCTGCGCCAGCCGATGCTTTGGCGGTGATCTCTGAGCGATGTCGCGGCGTGGTGGCGGTCAAAATGGGGCCGCAAGGCGCGCTGATCTGGGACCGTGTAACGCGCACCGCCATAGCTGTCCCACCACAGCGGGTTGAGGCCTGCGACCCGACTGGCGCCGGTGACAGTTTTTGCGGCGGGTTTCTGGCGGGCCTCGTTGAAACCGGCGACCCGGTGCAGGCGGCCCGTTTTGGCGCGGTTTCTGCGGCGGGGGTCGTGTGTAGTTTCGGCGCCGCCGGTGCCCTCCCAGCAGACCAGGCGACCGCGCGCGCCACATTGCAAAAGGAACCCAATATATGTCGCTGAAGCTATTCGATGGTGCCAAGCCGGTTATTGCTGCCCTTCATCTGCCGGATTTCGCCCTGAACCGGCACCGGTCGGTCGCGTGGTACGAGGATTATGCCGTCGCCAACGCCCGTGTGTTCGCGCAAGCTGGCATCCCCTGGATCAAGCTGCAGGATCAGACCAAAACTGCGGGAGCCGCCGCCCCGGACACCCTGGCACTGATGTCTGCAATAGGGCGCCTGATCCGGGCAGAGGTCCCCGGGCTTGGCCTGGGTATCATTGTCGAGGCGCATGACCCAGTTGCGGCCCTGTCGGTGGCCCATGCCACGGGGGCCGATTTTGTCCGGCTCAAGGTGTTTGTGGGCGGCGCGATGACCGCGCAGGGCCCGCGCGATGGGCTTGGCGCCGAAACTGTGTCTTACCGCGCCGCGTTGCGGCGGCCCGATATTGCGATCTTGGCCGACGTGCATGACCGCACGGCGATCCCGCTCTCGGGCGAGAGCCAGCCTTTCGCGGCAAACTGGGCCGCCAAATCCGGGGCCGACGGCTTGGTCATCACCGGCAGCAGCTTTTCCGATACACTGGCCCGGATCGGCGCGGTGCGCGGCAAAGGCATTCGTAAACCGATCCTCATCGGTGGCAGCGTGACCGATGGCAATGTGGCCGAGGCGATGGCCGCCGCCGATGGCGTGGTGGTCAGCAGTGCGCTGATGCGGCGCGATGCAGCGCCGGAGGATGCGCTGCAATGGGATGCCGATCTGTGCAGCCGCTTCATGGATGCGGTGCGGGTTCCTGCATGAGCGGCGCGGCGCGCGATTTCACCGGCTACGCGGGCCAGCCGCCGGCGATGCGCTGGCCAAATGGGGCAGGGCTTGCCGTTTCTATTGTCGTGAATGTCGAGGAAGGCGCCGAGTTGAGCCTTGGCGCCGGCGACGACCGCAATGAGCATATCTACGAGGCGGTTGAGCGAGTCGAGGGCACCCGCGACCTTTGTATGGAGAGCCATTTCGAATATGGCCCGCGCGCGGGCTGGCCGCGGATCCGAGATGCGCTGTCGGATCGTGACCTGCCAGCGACGCTGAATGCCTGCGGCCGCGCGCTGGAGGCGACGCCCTGGATCGCCGCGCAGGCGGTGCAGGACGGTTATGAGGTTTCGGCCCATGGCTGGCGGTGGGAGCGTCACGTTGGCATGGACAACGCGCGTGAACGCGCCGCGATCGCACGCACGGTTGCGACCATCACGCGGACGGCAGGAACGCCGCCGCTTGGATGGCACACGCGCTCTGCCACCTCCGAACGCACCCGGGATCTGCTTATCGAACAGGGCGGGTTTCTCTACGACAGCAACGCCTATAATGACGACATACCGTATCTGGTCGATACCGCACATGGTGCTCATGTGGTGCTGCCCTATGCGTTCGACACCAACGACATGCGGTTTTACAACGGGGGCGGCTTTGTCTTTGCCGAGGACTTCTCCCGCTATTGCATCGCAGCCTTCGACCGGCTGTTGGCCGAGGCCGAGCAAGCCCCGCGCATGTTGTCGATCGGCCTACATACCAGGATTATCGGGCGCCCGGCACGGATTGGAGGGCTCGAGGCGTTTCTGGACCACGCTGTGCGTCACGATGATGTCTGGTTCGCGACCCGGGCCGAAATCGCCCATGCTTGGCGCAGCGCCGTAGGGCTGCCCGAGTGGACGCCGCGTCCGTGCCCCAAGGGGTTTGCGCTCCGAGGGAGCGTATGACTCGCGATCTGATCGGATATGGCGGTGCCTGGCCGGATCTTACCTGGCCCGGAGGCCATAAGCTGGCTGTTTCGGTCGTGGTCAATGTCGAAGAAGGCGCTGAGCAACAGGTGCTCGATGGCGACCCGGTCAGCGAGCGGATCGGCGAGGTTCTCTCGGTCGTACCTGAGGGCAAGCCCGACCCCGGTCAGGCGCAAATTTTTGCCTATGGCACGCGGGCCGGTGCGTGGCGCATGGCCGATGCGCTGCGCCGCCACCAGGTTCCCGCGACCCTGTTCGCCTGTGGGCGCGCGGCGGAACGGGCAGGGCCGGTTCTGCGCATGCTGGCGCGCGATGGCCACGAAACCGCCTGTCACGGTTGGCTTTGGCGCCCTCATGCCGATTATGACAGCCCAGAGGCCGAGGCCGTTGACCTCGATCGTGCCGATGTGGCTATCGCGGCCGCGACCGGCGACGTCCCACGCGGGTTTTTCTGCCGCGGGGCCGAAAGCCCTTGGACGCGCAGCCTTCTGGCCGAGAGGGGTTACCTTTACACCTCTAACGGGTTTGACGATGACCTGCCGTACAGGGATGGCTCGGGGCTGATCGTGGTGCCCTATGCGCTCGACGCCAATGACATGAAGTTTTTCCATCCCAATGGCTTTGTGCGCGCATCGGACATGGTCGATTACGTGACCGACGCGTTGGACGTGTTGGAGGCCGAGGCCGCGCGTGGCATGCCGCGCCTGCTGAATATCGGGTTCCACTTGCGGATCGTTGGCCGCCCGGGTCGGTTCAAGGCGTTCGAGCAGGTCCTCGCCGAACTGGACCGCCGCCGGGATCGGCTGTGGCTGGCGCGCCGGATCGAAATTGCCGAGGTCTTTGACCGGGCCTGTCCGGCATGATTGTGCTGATCAATCCCAACACGTCTGAGACGACCACCGAGGCCATGCTGCGGATTGCACGGCAGGTGGCGGGCCCGGCGGTGCGGGTCGACGGGCTGACCGCGGCATTCGGGGCGCCGTTGATCACCGACCCTTTCGCGCTGGCCCGCGCGGCAGACGCCGTCGCAGCGCTTGCGCCGCGTGTGGGCAGGGCCGAGGCTGTGATCGTCGCGGCCTTTGGCGATCCCGGCCTGATGGACCTACGCGGACGGCTGTCGGTGCCAGTCACGGGCATTGCCGAGGCGGGTATGGCCGAGGCGGCGCAGGTTGGGGCACAATTTGCAGTTGTGACGACGACGCCGGATTTAAGCGATCACATTGCCAAAGCCGCCCGTTCCTACGGCCATGAGGCGTTCCTTGGCACCTGGACGACGCCCGGCGATCCGGCGGTTCTGACCCATGATGCCGTCGCACTGCAAACCGCGTTGGCCGAAGCGTGCGACCGTGCCGTTGAAGCCGGAGCCGAGGCGATCATCATTGGCGGCGGACCACTGGCCGAAGCCGCCCAAAGCCTCGCAGCCTCATCCCCAGTGCCGCTGATCGAACCGCTGCCCGCAGCCGTCCGGCTCAGCCTTGCCCGCTGCACCAAAGGAGATTCTAGATGACCCGCCATATTGTCGCCGCCGACCATATCATCATCGGGTTCGATGAAGGCGGCGCGGCGCAGATCGTTGCCGACGGGGCCATCCTGATCGACGGAGACCAAATTGTCGAGATCGGCCCCGCCCGCGCCTTGCGCAAGGCCCATCCGGGACTGCCCGAGACCGGTGGCAAGGGCAGGGTGGCCATCCCGGGTCTGATCAACGCGCATCACCATGTCGGTCTGACCCCGTTCCAGATGGGCGCGCGCGATCAACCTCTGGAACTGTGGTTTCCCGAACGCCTCGCGATGCGCCATGTCGCGCCCCGGCTGGATACGCTCTATGCGGCCTTCGAGATGATCGCCTCGGGTGTGACAACCGTGCAGCACCTTCATAGCCGGGCGCCGGGCAATACCGATGCCGTGCTGGCTCGCGCCGACACCATCATTGGCGCCTACAAGGACCTCGGCATGAGGGCGAGCTACTCCTTTGCCCTGCGTGACCAGAACCGCATGATCTATGCGGCGGATGAAGAGTTCATCGCCTCGCTCCCCGCCGCTCTGCAAAAACCAACGGCGGATTATCTTGCCGGCTTCGGCCTTTCCTTGTCTGACCAGATCGCGGTGTTCCATGCGTTGCGCGCCCGGTGGCAAGACGATGCGCTTGTAGGCATCCAGATCGCGCCGTCGAACCTGCACTGGCTGTCGGATGCGGCGCTCGAAAGTGCCGCACGGATGGCCGAAGAGACCGGCGCACCGATGCATATGCACCTTTTGGAGACGCCGTATCAGAAGGAATACGCCCGCCGTCGCACTGGCGGCTCTGCGCTGGAGCATATTGACAGCTTTGGCCTGGTCGGGCCGCAACTGACCATTGGTCACGGGGTCTGGATGACGCCGGATGATGTTGCCCTGCTGGCGGAGCGTGGCGGCTGCCTGTGCCACAATTGTTCGTCCAACCTGCGCCTGAAGAGCGGTACAGCCGATCTGAATGGCTTCCTTGCCAGCGGCGTGCCGGTCGCGCTTGGCATCGACGAGGCGGGGATCAACGATGATCGTGACATGTTGCAGGAGATGCGGCTTGCGCTGACGCTGCATCGGCCTGCCGGGCATGACGCGCCGCATCCGACCGCATCGCAGATTCTGCTGATGGCAACGGAACATGGGGCCGCGACGACGCCC
The DNA here is from genome assembly GCF_030407165.1 of Fontisubflavum oceani. GTDB lineage: Bacteria > Pseudomonadota > Alphaproteobacteria > Rhodobacterales > Rhodobacteraceae > Rhodophyticola > Rhodophyticola oceani. The sequence continues at coordinate 2,747,814 of NZ_CP129111.1, read as the reverse complement.
TTCGCGGGGCGGATTGGGTGTCTGGCACCGGGGCGTCTGGCCGATATCGTGTTGCTGGACTGGCAGGCTGTCACCAAACCGTGGCAGGATCCAGCCATGCCCTTGGTTGATGTGTTGATCCGGCGCGCAAAATCCGGGGCTGTCGCTACGGTTCTGATCGGCGGCAACGTGGTTTATAACGAAGGCCGCTTCACTAATATCGACCGCGAGCAAGTCTTGGAAGAGATCGAAAGAGATCTCGCTCGTCCCTGTTCGGAAGCCGAGGTCAGCATGCAGCGCCTTTCCCGGGACCTGATAGAGCCGGTCAGCCGGTTTTATGAGGGCTGGCTCGGCCAAGGCGCGGGCCGCTGAGCAGATCGCGCCTGCTGGCATAATAACTGTTTCAAGCCGGGTGCCTTGTCCTGTCTGACGTCAGTGATTGCAGGTCTAAATAGCGCTATTTGACACGGTGGCGCATGGTCGCGGCCTTACTTCTGCGAGGTGGTTTCCCAAACCCGTACATGTCGTCTATATGCAGATCTATGAGATTACCAAACGTCGCAAGACGGGCGGTGGAAGACTTGTTCGGTAACAAGGCCTGATCGACACTGCGTGGGCGGCTTATATGCCAATGAGTTGCTGTAGAGAGGCAAATCGGGGGATATTGAGGCGTGTTCCAGACGAGCAGCTTTGCCCTGCAACAGCTTGAAGATGCAGAAAAATGGAAATGAAACAGCACGCCAAACTCTCCATCGCCCCGATGATGGATTGGACCGATCGTCATTGCCGGTACTTGCACCGGCTGATGTCTCGGGAAGCGTTGTTGTATACCGAGATGGTCACGGCCCCCGCGATTTTGCATGGCGATCGAGATCGCTTGTTGGCCTACGATCCGGCAGAACATCCTGTGGCATTGCAGCTTGGCGGGTCTGATCCGTCCGAGCTGGCCAAGGCGACGGAGATTGCGGTCGAATATGGGTATGATGAGATCAATCTCAATATCGGCTGCCCGTCGGATCGGGTGCAGTCGGGTTGTTTTGGAGCGGTGTTGATGGAACGGCCCAAGCTGGTGGCGGATTGCGTCGCGGCAATGATTGCGGCCAGCCCAGTGGAGGTCACGGTTAAATGCCGGATCGGCGTCGATGATCAAGTGCCCGAAGAGGTGCTGCCAGCGTTTCTGGAGACGGTTGCGGCAGCTGGCGTCGGGCGGTTTGCAATCCATGCCCGGAAAGCGTGGTTGCAGGGCTTGAGTCCAAAGGAAAACCGGGATGTACCGCCGTTGAATTACCCACTGGTCTATCAGATGAAACGCGATTTCCCTGAGCTGCATCTGTCGATCAATGGCGGCGTGATGTCGTTGGATGAGGCGCAGGCCCATTTGGCCGAAGGGATGGATGGCGTGATGATTGGGCGAGCGGCTTACCATGACCCGTCGAACATTTTGCTCGCTGCCGATCAGAAGATTTTCGGTCTGGACCGCGAGCCGCGGAGCGCCGAAGAAATCGTCGGTCTGATGTTGCCCTATATCGCCGCCCATGTGGCCAATGGCGGCAAACTGGCCCATGTCACGCGGCATATGTTGGGTCTGTTTGCCGGGCGTCCGGGCGCGCGGGGGTGGAAGCGCGTTCTGTCAGAGCGTGCGCATCGTCCCGGCGCCGGGGTTGAGGTCGTAGAGGCAGCGTTATCTGAGATTGTATTGCGCGCGGCGTGACCGCCGGCACCCAGGTGATGGCCCATCTCAGGCCCCCTTCGGGAGCTATCGGCGTGCCAGTGGGGGCCACGTGTCAAACCGTCGATGCAACGGGGGCGGTGCCGCGCTTGGCAAGCCCGCCGGGGATGTGTATCCGAAACCAAGTTTCGAGCAGGGCAGGAGGGCATAACATGCCGGATATGGGCGATTTGATGGCGATGTTGGCGTTGATCCTTCTGATCGGGGCTTTTGCGGGCGTCGTTGCCGGTCTTCTGGGGGTCGGCGGCGGTATCATCCTGGTCCCTGCGTTTTTCTTCGCCTTTTCCTATCTGGGCTACGACACCGTCGATCTGATGCAAATCTGTCTGGCGACATCGCTGGCAACCATCATCGTGACCTCTGTGCGCTCGCTTTTATCGCACAACAAAAAGGGCGCGGTCGATTGGGCGATCTTGCGGTCCTGGGGACCGGGTATTGCGATCGGTGCGGCGTTTGGCGTTGTCGCAGCCACGGGGTTGCGCAGCGAGATCCTGATGGGGATTTTTGGCGTTCTCGGTGTGTTGGTCGGCCTTTATTTCGGGTTCGGCAAACCGGAATGGCGCCTTGGCGATGCGATGCCAAAGGGCGTGCCGCGCGCAATTGCGTCGCCTATTCTGGGCTTTCTCTCGGTTCTGATGGGGATCGGCGGCGGCAGTTTCGGAGTGCCGCTGATGAGCCTTTACAACACGCCGATCCACCGCGCCGTGGCCACGGCGGCCGGGTTTGGCGTGATCATCGCGGTGCCATCTGTTCTCGGCTTTTTCTTTATCGAGGGGGCTGCGGAAGGGCGGCCCCCTTTACCGTTGGGTCGGTGAACCTCGTGGCCTTTGTTGTGGTGGTTGCGATGACTCTCATCACGGCGCCTTGGGGCGTGAAGCTGGCCCATGCGATGGACCCTAAACCTTTGAAGCGGGTGTTTGCCGTCTTCATCATGGTGATGGCGCTAAACATGCTTTGGTCCGCCTTTTCGGGATGAGTTGGCTTCAGACAGGCTGGCAGGTTTTCGATCCGGACCCGCGCCTGTTCGACTGGCTGGCCGAGATGACGCCCGCAGCGCTGGCCACGGCTGATGACCCGGCGCATGCCCAATGGCATCGGCATGGCGGCACCTGGTTCGCGGGCGTTGATGTGTTGAAGAATGACGCGGAGGGGCGATTGGGTACCTCCGGCCGGCTCACCTGCCAGGCGCTGGAAGAAGCGGAGCGCATCACCGGTAGGTTGCCGCTCCACAAGGCCCAAATCTCAATCACCTATCCGGGCTATCCGCTGCAAGACCCCGACGAAAGCGATGCCAATCATCGGTTCCGCAAGACCCGTGATGCGGCACATCTGGACGGTCTCCTGCCAATTGGTCCCAAGCGCCGCCGGATGATCCGGGAGCCGCATGGCTATATCCTCGGCCTGCCGCTGACCGAAAACGGCCCGAATGACGCGCCTTTGGTCGTCTGGGAGGGCAGTCATGAGGTGATGCGGCATGCGATGAGGCGCGCGTTGCAAGACGAACCGCCGGAACAATGGCACGAGGTGGATGTGACCCAGGCGTATCACGCCGCCCGACGCCACTGCTTCGACACCTTAAACCGGGTCAAGGTGACGGCAATGCCCGGTCAGGCGATCTTGCTGCATCGTCTGACCTTGCACGGCGTGGCGCCATGGTCGTCGAAAGGTTCGACAGCCCCCCTGCGTGCCATCGCCTATTTTCGCCCGGAACTGCCGGGTGGCGTCTTCGACTGGGTGACACTTGCATAAGGCAGGGCCTAGTGAATGCCGCTCTTGGGGCCAGAAGAACCACAGGCGTATGTGTTGTTGTAAATAAATGCCCTGCATATTTCTTGGCTTATGTCGGGCTCGGATAGGAGAATGATCATGGCAAAGATCGCGATGGTTTTGACCGAAGGTTTTGCAGATTGGGAATATGCTCTGATCGGCGGAACTGGTCGTCCGTTCTATGGCTTCGATGTCCAGTATTTTGCGTCCGAGACTGGCGCGGTTCAGTCGCAAGGCGGCCTCAAGGCGGTTGTTGGGCAAGACATGGATGACCTCGCGACCTGGCAGCCAGACGTGGTGGTCGTCGTGGGCGGCATGATCTGGGAGACTGCACAAGCCCCGGATATCGCGGACGCCCTCGTTGCGGCACAGGCGCGAGGTGCGACCGTTGCCGGCATCTGTGGCGGGACACTTGCCTTGGCCCGGGCGGGGTTGCTGGATGGCACCGCGCACACCTCGAATGACGCGGATTTCCTTATACAGAACGCAACCGGCTATGGCGGCGCGGCCAACTATACAGCCAGCGCATCGGCGGTATCATCAGATAGTATGATCACCGCCCCAGGTACAGCGCCCGTAAGCTTTGCGGCTGCGGTTTTTGAGTCGGTCGGCTTGCCCGAAGAGACTGTTGCGCAATTCAAGCAGATGATGGCGGCTGAACACGCCTAGTGGGTCTTAGGTGGCAGCTCTCTGCCATTCAGACGTCTTCTAGCCTGCCAATATCGATCTTGATGCAGAAGGGATGCGTTACTTGGCCAACCGGGCGGCCCGTCCGCCGCGCCGCTGCTTCAGCATCGGTGCGCGGGTCGGCAGCTCCGCCATGATCTGGGCGCGATCCTCGGCGCTCAACTTCGACCACTGGCTGATCTCATCGATCGACCGGTTGCAACCGGTGCAGAGCCGCGTTTCGGGATGCACCACGCAGATCTTGATACACGGGCTCTCGATCTCGTCGCGTTTCCAAACTTGGTCGGTCATTCAAGCATCCCGTAGATAGCGCAACCTGTCGAGCGCGCCTTGCAAGATATATCCCGCCGCCACATGATCAATGACCTCCGCGCGACGTTTTCGTGTCGTATCCGCCTCAAGCAGGGCTTTTTCGGCGGCCACGGTGCTCAAGCGTTCGTCCCAATAGCTGATCGGCAGGGTCTCAAGCTCGGGCAATCGGCTGAGATTGCGGGCAAATGCGCGGGTCGATTGCGCGCGCGGACCCTCCGACCCGTCCATATTGCGCGGCAGGCCAAGGATCATCCCGCCGATCTCACGCTCTTGGATCAGGGTGATCAGCCGTGCGGCATCAAGGGTGAATTTGCGGCGCTTCGCGGTCTCCAACGGCGTGGCCGCGCTCAGCAACCTGTCGCTCACCGCGACACCGATCGTCTTGGTGCCGAAATCGAGCCCGATCAGCGCGCGACCCTGGGGCAGGGCCGCGGCAAAGTCTTCGATTGTGTCGAAGATCATTCGACAGGCCCGGGCAACGTTCCGCCCGCAGCCTCCACTAGGGCAAGCGCGTCGGGTCGCTCCGCAAAGACCACGCGCGCCTCGTCCAGGATCGCCTGCGCGCGGTCGGTTTCGCCCAAGACGCCAAAGGCGCGGATCAGTTGCGCCCAATCCTCGGGCGGGCCGCCTTCGGAGGCCAGGCGCGCCGCCAAGCCGCCGACCATGCCCTCGACCATCGCTTGCCGATCCTCTGGCGCCATGTCTTCGGCGGCCTCGATTTGCTCCAAGCTAGGGCCGCGCGGCGCGCGCGGCTGCGGCAGATCGGCCAAGCTCACATTGTCGCCTGCGAGATAGGCGACGTCTTCGATTTGCAGCCGGATTGGCTCAAGCCAAGGTGCGTCATGCGGGCTGTCGGCCAATAGGTTACGCCAAATCGGATACGCCAGATCCGCGCGGCCCTGTTGCGCATACATCAGACCCACATAATAGCGCGCCGTGCCATTACCGGAGGACATATCCAAGGCCGTCGCCAAAGCGGATTCGGCCTCAGGGGAGACATAGCCCCCGCCGCGAGCACCATCATCTCGGCATGGTCCACATGATGTTGCGCGGTCACGTTGGCCCCCAAGAGATCAATCAGGCGCTCTTGTGCCAGTCGTGCTGCGCGGAAATTACCAAGCGCGGCCTCGTTCTGCGCAAGAAGTGACATGCCTTCCGGGTCATCGGGGCGTTGCTCCATTACGGTGCGAAGTTGGGCGACCAAGGCTTCCCGCTCGGGGTCCACATCGACAGTTGGGCGCACACCGATCTCTGCCTCGACCTCGGATTGGCTGGGCCGCTCGGCGCGGGCCTGTTCCACCAACTCGACTCGAAGCGCCAGCGGCAGATCGGGGTAGCCGGGCGCGCCAACTTGCCAGTAGATGCCAAAGCTGCCCGCCACCATCGCCACCAAGCCAAGCGCCAGGACCAGCTTGCCGCGCGGGCCGCCGGACTCAGTTTGACGGCCAGCGGCTTGCAAGGCCCGGTCTGCTTCCAAGACCCGGCGCGCGACTTCGGCCTTGGCGCGGGTCGCCTCCGCCTCGCTCAAGACGCCGCGCGCCATGTCGCGGTCTAACTCTTTCAACTGGTCGCGATAGACCTGCAGGTCATAGGCGGCTGCGGGCGTATCCCCGCCACGCGGTCGCAAGAACACCGCCCAGATGGCCAGGGCCACAAATACCGACGTCGCGCCTGCGACAATCCAAAATCCCATAATGCCTCTCGTTCGTTCACGCCGTCCTGATCATCTAAGCCGCCAATCGCTTGGGCAAAAGATACAATCCGCCGCAGCCCATATCCACCTAATCCGATCCGCTGTCGCAATCCGGCCTTGAAATGCCGCGCCGAGTATCCTCTCATCTCGCCCGTTCCCGCACCCACCAGAGCCACCCAAATCGGGAAGGAGACCCATGCGCCGCTATTCCGCCTTTGCCATCGCCCGTGAGGCCATGCGCCACCATTTGGGCTGGGAACGGGCTTGGGCGTCTCCTACGCCGAAGCCGCGCTACGATGTGATCATCGTTGGGGCCGGGGGCCATGGCCTCGCCACCGCCTATTACCTGGGCAAGAACCACGGCATCACCAATGTCGCTGTGATCGAGAAGGGCTGGCTTGGTGGCGGTAATACTGGCCGGAACACCACGATCATCCGCTCGAATTACCTGCAGGACCCCTCCGCGGCGATCTATGAGAAGGCCCGTTCGCTTTACGAGACGATGAGCCAAGACCTGAACTACAACGTCATGTTCAGCCCCCGCGGCGTGATGATGTTGGCCCAGACCGAACACGAGATCCGCGGCTATCAGCGCACGGCGCATGCCAATGCGCTGCAAGGCGTTTCAACAGAATTCATCGGGCCGGAGCGCGTGAAGGAGCTTTGCCCGATCATCCATATCGACGGCCCGCGCTACCCTGTTCTCGGCGCACTGTGGCAACCGCGCGGCGGCACCGCGCGTCATGATGCGGTCGCTTGGGGCTATGCCCGCGCCTGTTCCGATATGGGTATGGACATCATCCAACAATGCGAAGTCATCGGCGTGCGCTCGGAAAATGGTCAGGTCACGGGCGTCGAGACCACCAAGGGCGCGATCGCCTGCGGCAAGCTTGGCATCGTCGTCGCCGGCCATTCCGGAGTCTTGGCCGATATGGCCGGCTTCCGTCTGCCGATTGAATCGGTGGCGCTGCAGGCGTTGGTGTCGGAACCGATCAAGCCCTGCATGGACGTGGTGGTGATGGCCAACACGGTCCATGGCTATATGAGCCAGTCCGACAAGGGCGAGATGGTGATCGGCGGCGGCACAGATGGCTATAACAACTACACCCAACGCGGGTCCTTCCATCATATCGAGGAAACCGTCCGCGCCCTGGTCGAAACCTTCCCGATGATCAGCCGTTTGAAGATGTTGCGGCAATGGGGCGGCATCGTGGATGTCACCGGCGACCGCTCGCCGATCATCTCACCGACACCGCTTGGCGGCTGTTTCATCAATTGCGGATGGGGCACCGGCGGGTTCAAAGCCATCCCCGGCTCGGGCTGGGCCACCGCCGAAATGATCGCGAATGGTGCGCCCGGCCCGCTGGCGGCCGATTTTGGCCTGGAGCGGTTCCGCGCGGGCCGGTTCATCGACGAAAGCGTCGCGGCGGGGGTGGCGCATTGACGACAACCCGCTTCAATCAACGACCGGTGGCCTTCATCCCGGCCCGCGCCGGAAAATCCGCGCCACTGGCATGTTCTGGCTGCCAAAATAGGACCGAACCGGCCCATTTTGGCCGAGATCGCAGCTTGCACGGCCGAGCGATTGAGCCTTCGTCCACGTCTTCCATGCTGTGTCGTGCAGCAAAGGAGGACTCCCCATGGCTGACTATCACCACAGAAACAACGCCTTCGACTATGAGTCGCAGGGAAGTTCGGGCGGGGCCCTGGGGGCGCTCGCGTTCGTTGTCGGGATCATCGTGCTTTTCTTCATTGCCATGCTGTTCATCGGCGGCGATGGAGACGGGACAGCGCCGACTGACCCTGCCGCCGCATCCGCGCCGGCAACCGATGGCGCGGCAAGCGCACCGGTGGCACCCACTACCGACCAATAACCCCGCCAACAAAACCTCAATCGCATCGGACGGGCGCCTTTCGGCGTCTGTCCTTTGCTTGTCTATGATCCCGACGGGGTCTTTGAACGCCACCGTTGTTTTCTGTGCAGACGGGCCTCGCGGCAGCGGCGGTTTTCCAAGGCGTGCCATTCTCTCGCAGGGCGTCGAGCAATCCGCTTCGAAGCCCGTTGTTTTCCAAATACATACGCCTAGAGTTGAGACCCGGATATGCTGATCCTAACCTGCCCAAATTGCGGCCTCGCCGTAGAGGAAACCGAACTGGCCCCGGGTGGTGAAGCGCATTTGAAACGCTTTGGCCCCGGGTCGGATGATGCGGATTTCGAGGCGTATCTGTTCCAACGGGACAACCCAAGAGGCATCCATTTCGAGCGTTGGCGTCATGCTCATGGCTGCGGGAAATGGTTCATGGCGGCGCGAGATACGGCGACCTTGGAGGTGTTTGGAACTTATTCGGCGCAGACCACCGAACCACCCGCCGACATCATCGCGAAAATCCAAGAAAAACGTCCCGACTGGAGCCTACCATGAGCACCCGTCTTGCCACAGGTGGCCAGCTGATCGATCGCAGCGCCCAAGTCGAGTTCACCTTCAATGGCAAGCGCTTCAAGGGCTTCGCAGGGGATACACTGGCCTCGGCGCTCTTGGCCAATGGTCAGACCCTGGTTGGCCGCTCGTTCAAATACCACCGGCCGCGCGGCATCATGGCCTCCGGCGCGGAAGAGCCGAATGCGCTGGTTAATCTGGGCGAGGGCGGCAAGTTCGAGCCCAACCAACGGGCGACGACGACTGAGCTATTCGATGGGTTAACGGCGCGGAGTCAGAACCACTGGCCGAGCCTTGAATTCGATATCGGCGCGGTGAACCAGCTTGCCGCCCGCGCGCTGCCAGGCGGGTTTTACTACAAAACCTTCATGTATCCGCGCGCCTTCTGGAAACATGTGTTTGAGCCATTTATCCGCCAATCCGCCGGTCTGGGCGCTGCGCCAAAGGACCGCGATGCGGATCGGTATGAGCATTTCTATGCCTTCGTCGATGTGCTGGTTGTGGGCGGTGGCGTCGCGGGTCTGCAAGCCGCGCGGACCGCCGCACAGGCCGGGCTGTCGGTCCTGGTGGTCGAGCAGACTGCCCATTGGGGCGGGCGCGCGTTGGTCGATGGGATCGGTATTGAGGGCACATCGGCCGCAGAGTGGGTCAAGAGCACCGTCGAAGCGCTGACGCAAAGCGAGACTGTGAAGCTCCGGACACGGACCATGGTCGCGGGCGTCTATGATCATGGGTACGTGACGGCTTATGAACGCGTCGCCGATCACACGCCGGATGCGGACGCGCCCCGTCATCGGCTCTGGCGGATCCGGGCGAAACAGGTGATCTCGGCCACCGGCGCTCTTGAGCGACCGCTCAGCTTTGCCGGGAACGATGTTCCGGGCGTGATGCTCGCCTCGGCGGTGCGCGATTATGTGGTGAACCACGCGGTTTCGCCAGGTGACCGGACCGTGGTTGTGACCAGTAATGACGACGCCTATCGCACCGCCATCGCGCTGAAACAGGTGGGCCTCGATGTCCCCTGCATCGTCGATGCGCGGCCTGCGGCGGACGGCGCCCTGCCGCAAGAGGCGCGGGCGCTTGGCATTCCGGTCAAGACCGGCACCGCCATCGCCAAAGTCAAAGGACGTAGCAAGGTCACCGGCGTCGCGCTCTGCCTACAAGCGGGCGAAGGTGCGGTGAGCGAAGAGATTGCCTGCGATGCGGTGGCGATGTCTGGCGGTTGGTCTCCGGTGGTGCATCTGTGGTCCCATTGCGGCGGCAAGTTAAACTGGGATGAAGCAGGCGCGTTTTTTCGCCCCGACCCGGATCGCCCACCGACTTCGCATGACGGGCAGGGATTTGTGACCTGCACCGGTGCAGCCGATGGCGTAATGCTGACCGGCGAAGTGTTCGCGAATGCGGATACCATCGCCCGGCAGGTCGCAGCGGCTCTGGATGCGCCGATCGAAACCGGTCTGGACTTACCCGCAATCGACATGCCCGACGAGGCGCCGATCGCACCAGTCTGGGTGATGCCGCAGGGCGCGGATGTGACCAAACGCGCCAAGATGTGGCTGGATTTCCAGAACGATGTGAAGGTGTCGGACGTGCAGCTCGCCGCGCGCGAGGGCTATGAAAGCGTCGAACACACCAAACGTTACACCACACTCGGCATGGCAACCGATCAAGGGAAGCTAAGTAATATCAATGGACTGGCGGTGCTTTCTCAAGCACTGAACGCACCGATCCCGCAGGTCGGCACAACCACGTTCCGCCCGCCCTATACCCCGATCTCGATGGGGGCGATTGCGGGTGAGGCGCGCGGCGACGTGTTCCAGCCGATCCGGCGCACGCCAATTCATGACTGGCATGAGGCCAATGGCGCGGTGTTTGAGCCGGTCGGCGGCTGGCGGCGACCCTATTGCTTCCCGCGCGGCGAGGAAAGCGATGCTGAAGCCGTTGCCCGCGAGATCACCGCGACCCGGACCAGCCTCGGCCTGCTCGACGCCTCGACCTTGGGCAAGATCATCGTCAAAGGCCCCGATGCAGGCCGGTTCATGGACATGCTCTACACCAATATGATGAGCACGCTGAAACCGGGCCGGTGCCGCTATGGGCTGATGTGCTCGGAGAACGGGTTCCTGATGGATGACGGGGTTGTGGCGCGGCTCGATGACGAGACGTTCCTGGTGCACACCACCACAGGCGGTGCCGATCACATCCACGCCCATATGGAGGACTGGCAGCAATGCGAATGGTGGGATTGGCAGGTGCACACCGCCAATGTCACCGAGCAATGGGCGCAGATCGCTGTAGTCGGGCCGAAGGCACGGGCGGTGCTGGAGAAACTCGGCGGCGATATGAATCTGTCGGCCGACGCCTTGCCCTTCATGGCCTGGGCCGAGGGCAAAATTGGCGAATTCGACGCGCGGGTGTTTCGGATTTCCTTCTCTGGCGAGTTGAGTTTCGAAGTTGCCGTGCCCGCCAGCCAGGGACGGGCATTCTGGGATGCCCTGCGTGAGGCCGGGGCCGAGTTCGATGCCACGGCCTATGGCACCGAAGCGCTGCATGTGATGCGGGCCGAGAAAGGCTTCATCATGATCGGTGACGAGACCGACGGCACGGTGATCCCGCAAGATTTGGGCCTCGATTGGGCAATCTCCAAGAAGAAAGAGGACTATCTCGGCAAGCGGGCGCAGGCGCGGAGCCATATGACCGACCCAGAACGCTGGAAACTGGTCGGTCTAGAGACATTGGACGGCTCCGTTTTGCCCGATGGCAGCTATGCGCTGGCCGATGGAGTCAATGCCAATGGGCAACGCAACACCCAAGGCCGCGTGACCTCGACCTATCACTCGCCGACGCTGAACCGGGGGATTGCCATGGGGTTGGTCCGCCATGGGCCAGATCGGATGGGGGAGGTGTTGGAGTTCAACACCGTGACCGACACAGTGATCAAAGCCCGCATCGTCAGCCCGGTCTTCTATGACCCGGACGGGGAGAAGCAGAATGTCTAAGGTGAGTGCGTTGATGGGGGCCACGGCCCAAGGTTTTGCCGAGGTGAAAGAGCTCGGGCTGCAAGGCATGGTGACGCTGAAGGCGGACCTGTCCACGCCAGAGGCCGCAAAGGCTGTGCAGGCCGCCACCGGATTGGCTCTGCCGACCCAACGGCGAATTGTCGAAGGCGAGTCTGGGGCCGTCGCTTGGATGGCGCGCGATGAGCTTTTGATCCTTTGCGCGCATGACCAGGCGGATGCCTGCGTTGCAACCCTAAACTCCCAATTAACGGGCGCACATCACTTGGCGGTCAATGTCTCGGACGCCCGCGCGTTTTTCGCGGTTGAAGGTGCGTGCGCGCGCGAGGTCTTGGCGAAGCTTGCGCCGGTCGACCTGCGCCCGGGTGTGTTTGAACCGGGAGAGATGCGCCGCACCCGATTGGCGCAAGTTCCGGCGGCCTTCTGGATGACCGGCCCGGACAGCTTTCGGCTGATCTGTTTCCGATCGGTCGCGCGTTATGTCTTCGACATCCTCGCCGTTTCGGCGAAAGAGGGCGGCGCAGTCGGCATCTACTGACAGGGACCCCGCCTTACGCTCAACTTGAGGTCCAAAGACCGAAAGAGGGGATGGGTATGGTGAAAAATGCCTGCCTAACGACGGTGATCGAACTTAGCCTGGCAATGGTCTCGAAAGCGGCGAAGGTACAAACTTATCTCGGCTATGTGACGCCAGTGGAGGACTCGGTTCCCATTATCTCTCCGATCTTCTGCATCATCAAAGCCAGCGAAATCGCCTTCGTCGGTCCTGCTTGGTGTGGGGGGCAATACCCTCACGGAAACGCTGCGTGACGGGTTGCCCTCAAACGTCGCCCCGTCACGAGTTGGCCTCAATTTCGCCTGATCACATGGCTAGCAAGTCGGCATGAGCCGCCAAATCAGACATTCCAGACACACGCCGGGACAAACACGCCCCGCAACCGCTCAAGCTATCGCGGCACCGGCGGGTCTGTTTTCTATCCGCCGGATCGGGTTTTTCCCGCGAGGCCCTGGTCCCGGCGTGATCGTCATCTCGCTGATCATAGGGGTCTTTCCATCGGTTTTTGTCACCCTGTCGTTCCTGAACGCAGGGGTTGATGGCGGCTTTTACCTCTCCCATGACCAGCTGCTTGCGCAGCACCGTTGGCTGATCATGATCGCTGCGGTGCTGATCCTGGCTGCACTGACTGCCCTGGTCCTTGTCGTGCAGTCTATGCGGAAAGAGCGGGGGGCCCGCGGGCCAAGGGCGCTTATCGGACTGCTTCTTTTTGCTACGATTGCCTCGGACCTTTTGGGGCTCAATTTGCTACGCGGCTCCATGGTCCCACTGCTGAGCCGGGAACAGGTCCAAATGCGAGCGGATCAAGGCCTGCTTAGCGGGCCGTTTGGATTGCTGCCGGCGACCTATCAGGGCGGGGTGGTGGACCTCCATCTCGAGGTGCCGCGGGAGTTCTCGCCAAGCGACATGCCGAGGGCAACGCTCGGCCCCATCATGTGCGTCTGGTATGGACGTCTTTTTGGCGGTCCGGTCGATACGGTACGTCTGCAGATGACGCGGGCCGATGGTCTCAGCTTCACGTCAGGTGTGTCGCAAGTGGAGTGCCGACAGTGGTATTTGCAGTCCCGAACGCCCGACCGGCGGCCGCGGCCCTTGTTGCCACAATCGAAGCCCGGTGGTGCGTGACTTTCGGCGTCCGCCTGACTTGTCGCCGAATAGTCCCGCCCAGCCCTTGACGTTCGCCCTGTAGGTCCTCCATCTGTGACGTAATCGCAATTCGCAACGAGGGGGCCCAACCCATGGCATTCGAACTTCCCGATCTTCCTTACGCTCATGACGCGCTTGCCGATAACGGCATGTCGAAAGAGACGTTGGAATATCACCACGACCTGCACCACAAGGCCTATGTGGACAATGGCAACAAGCTGATCGCTGGCACCGAATGGGACGGCAAATCGCTCGAAGAGATCATCACCGGCACCTATGACGCGACCGCCGTGGCGCAGAATGGCATCTTCAACAACATCAGCCAGCTGTGGAACCACAACCAGTTCTGGGAGATGATGGGCCCGGGCGCCTCCGCCATGCCAGGCGAGTTGGAAAGCCGTATCACCGATGCGTTCGGCTCGGTCGATGAGTTCAAATCGCAATTTTCCGCCGCGGGCGCCGGACAGTTCGGTTCCGGGTGGGCCTGGCTGGTGGTCGACACTGATGGCACGCTGAAAATCACCAAGACCGAAAACGGCGTGAACCCGCTCTGCTTCGGGCAGACGGCGCTTTTGGGATGCGATGTGTGGGAACATTCCTATTACATCGATTTCCGGAACAAACGCCCAGCCTATCTCACCAACTTCCTCGACAATCTGGTGAATTGGGAGAATGTGGCAAGCCGTTTGGGCTAACCCCTTTCTTTCTCGAATGACTGAGACAAGGCCCGCCAGTGCGCGGGCCTTTTTCATGTCTTGACGCTGCCAAGACCTCGTGAAACGGCTGGTCCATTGGAAGGGATTGGGCATGAGCGAGGCAGCCAAAGGTGTGCTGGCGATGATGGCGGCTTGTGTCATCTGGGGCCTATCGCCGATCTTCTACAAGCTGCTGTCAGAGGTACCGCCGCTAGAGGTTTTGGCGCATCGCACGCTTTGGTCTTTGGCGGTGTTCGGCCTGGTCTTGGCGGGGCAGCGGCGGTTGCGCGAGCTGCCCAAGGCGCTGTCCGGCGCGCGGGCCTTGGGGTTGGTCTTTGTCGCGGCGCTGATGATCTCGGCCAATTGGTTCTTGTTCATTTACTCGGTGCAAGTCGGGCGCACAGTTGAATCGGCCCTGGGCTACTACATTTTCCCGCTGGTGGCTGTGCTGATTGGCGCGGTCGTCTTGGGCGAACGGCTCGGCGCGGCGCAATGGGTCGCAGTCGGGCTGGCTGCTGCTGCGGTAACGGTGCTGACTGTGGGGCTGGGCGTCGCACCTTGGATCTCGATCACCTTGGCCGTCACCTTCGGAATCTACGGCCTGTTGAAACGATGGGTGGCGGCGGGGCCGGTCGTTTCGGTGACGGCCGAGGTCTTGTTGCTTGCACCCTTGGCGCTCGGTTATCTGATTTGGCTCGGTGCGGGGCAGGGTGCCTTTGGGCATGATATCTGGCTGAGCCTGCTGCTCGTGCTGGCCGGACCGATGACCGCCATACCGCTGATCTTGTTTTCCTACGCCGCGAAACGCGCGGCGATGTCGACGATTGGGCTGGTCCAATATCTCAACCCGACCCTGCAATTCGCGACGGCCGTCCTGATACTTGGAGAGGTGATCACCCTCTGGCACGCCATCGCCTTTCCGATCATCTGGCTTGCGTTGGCGATCTATTCCTGGGCCAGTCTTAGGCGCGGGCCGAGTCCAGAGCCGTCATGATCGCCGGGATCGTGTCGATCACGCGGAAGAAATCTAGCAAGCTTGCCTCGGCGAACCCTTGATCCACCAAGTGAGTCATCATCCCAATCAGCGGGTCCCAATATTGTGCGGTGTTCATCAAAAGGATCGGCTTTTGATGCAGGCCCAGTTGCCGCCAAGTGAGCACTTCGAAGAACTCGTCGAGTGACCCCGCGCCACCGGGCAAAACCACGATGGCATCGGAGTTCATGAACATCACCTTTTTGCGTTCATGCATATTCTCCGTGATGATGAACCGCCCCAGATCGCGCTTGCCAACTTCGCGGCTCAAAAGATGGGTCGGAATCACGCCGAATGTGTCGCCAGCATTGGTCTGGGCCGCGCGCGCCACGGCCCCCATCAGCCCAACATCGCCAGCCCCATAGACCAACCGCATTCCGGCCTGAGCCAGCGCTTCACCAAGCGCCGTTGCATCGGCCATATATTCTGGATCGGCCCCCGGACGCGAGCCGCAATAGACACAGACGGAGAAAGTCAAACGCGCAACCCTTGCACAAAGAGGTGTTTTGCCCCCTGATAGTCGTGTTGATACAGTCACTCAACCCGGCGTGCGCGCATTCAAGACGCGGCAAAAAGCACCGGGACTCGGCTTGGATGGGGAAATGGCCTTAGGCACTGGTACAGGGTTCAACGGTAGCGCCGTTGCTATTGGCGCAGGCGCGGCGGCAGCGGTGGCTGTCGCAGCGGTTGTTGGATGGTCGGTCTTCTTGGCTCCGGATCCGGTCAATCCGGATCAGATCGCAACCTCAATCGCAGGGTCGGAGCAAGTTGACGCGCCGATCATCGAAGAAACAGAGGTAGTTACAGAGCAGGCCACCGATACGGACAGCGCCGTATCTGATTCTGCTGCGACGTCCGCAGCCGAGCCCTCATCCCCGCGCCGGCCTGAGATTGACGTGGTGCGAGTCGAGCCGACCGGTGCGACTGTCATTGCGGGCCGAGCGCAGCCAGGCGCGGATGTGACGCTGATGCTGGATGGCGATGAGATTGACGTGGCGCGCGCCGATGACAGCGGCGATTTTGTTGCGATGCTGTCCCTGCCGGCTTCCGAGACGCCGCGCGTTTTGAGCCTGGAGATGACGTCGGACGGCGGCGAGGTTTTGGCCGCAGAGGAGAGCCTCATCATCGCGCCGACCACCGGGCCAATCGAAACGGCGGCGGAAGAGACACAAGCGCCATCAGGTGATGCGAGCACGGCCGAGACAGAGGTGGCAGGTGCGATAGACGCGACCGAGAGCGCGGCGGAACCCACGCCCACATCGGAGCCGGAAGCACCGACGGTTCTGGTCGCGGATGACAGGGGCGTACGTGTGCTGCAGCCATCGGACGGGGCCGGTCCCTCGGTGCAAGACCAGATCGTGCTCGATACCATCACCTATGATCTGGAGGGCGAGGTGGTGCTCGCCGGGCGCGGGCAGGCGACCAGTGGATTGCAGGTTTATCTCGACAATCAACCGATCCGACTGGCTGAGATCGATCCCGAAGGGCAATGGCGCGCCGAACTGCCGGAGGTCGACCCGGGCACCTACACACTGCGCGTCGATCAGGTCGATGCCGGCGGACAAGTTGTCAGCCGCGTCGAGACGCCGTTCTTGCGCGAAGAGCCCGCGGTCTTGGCCGCGTTACCACAAGCGGACTCCGGTGTATCGGTCGTCACCGTCCAGCCGGGCTTCACCCTATGGGGGATCGCCAAAGACCGGTTTGGTGAAGGCATTCTGTATGTTCAGGTTTATGAGGCGAACCAAGATCTGATCCGCGACCCGGATTTGATCTTCCCAGGTCAGGTCTTCACCATCCCGGAATTGGCAGCGGAGTAAGCCTTGTCCCCTGGTCATCCCCTGGCGGAGCGCCTAGATTACGTCTTCTAGCGCCGCCAGCAGGAATTCCGTGCCAGCCCATGCCTTCCGACATCTCGATCTCCGACGACAGCACCGATATTGAAGCCCGCGAACGGCGGAGCGGCTGGCGCACGATCCGCAAAGTCGCGCCCTATCTTTGGCCGAAGGGCCAGGCTTGGGTGAAGTACCGGGTTGTCTTGGCGCTGGTCATGCTCGTTGTGGCCAAACTGGTCGCGGTGTTCACGCCGTTTCTCTATAAGGCCGCCGTTGATGCGCTGGCGGGCGAGGGGGAAGGCTCTGCTGCGTGGCTTCTGATTTTCGGCGCGGTGGGCGTGACCATTGCCTATGGTGTCGCGCGCGCGGCCAATATCGGTTTCCAACAGCTTCGGGACGCGATTTTCGCCCGGGTGGCGCAACGCGCGCTCCGACAGTTGGCGCTCGAGACCTTCCGCCATATCCATGCGCTGAGCCTGCGCTATCACATCACACGGAAGACGGGCGGCTTGAGCCGGATCATCGAGCGTGGCGTGAAGGGCGTCGAGTTTTTGCTGCGGTTTCTGTTGTTCTCGGTCGGGCCGCTGATACTCGAACTGGCGCTGACCGGCATCATTCTGGCGGTCGTATTCGATATCAATTATCTGATCGTGCTGTCGGTGACGATTGCGATCTATATCTGGTTCACCTTCAAGGTCACCGAATGGCGGGTGAAAATCCGCAAGGAGATGAACGACCAGGACACGGATGCGAACCAGAAGGCGATCGACAGCCTGCTGAACTTCGAAACCGTGAAGTATTTCGGCGCCGAGAACCGCGAGGCGATGCGCTATGATGGCGCGATGGCGGGCTATGAAACCGCCGCGCTGAAGACGTCTTACTCCCTGGCGGCGTTGAATTTCGGGCAATCGCTGATCATCACCACCGGGTTGGTGATTGTGATGGTGATGGCGGCTTTGGGCGTGCAGGATGGCAGCTTGACCGTGGGCGATTTCGTTATGGTCAACGCCTATATGATTCAGATCACCATGCCGCTGAACTTCCTTGGCACGGTTTATCGCGAAATCCGGCAGAGCCTGGTGGATATGGGCGAGATGTTCGATCTGTTGGAGCAGCCCGCCGAGGTGACGGATCGTGCGGATGCGCCGGAACTGGATTGCACCGAAGGGGACGTTGTCTTTGAGGATGTGGCCTTTGGCTATGACGCGGCGCGCCCGATTTTGAAAGGCGTCAGTTTCCGCGTCGCTCCGGGCAAGACCGTTGCCTTGGTCGGACCGTCGGGGTCGGGGAAATCCACTATCGGGCGGCTTCTCTTCCGGTTTTATGATGTGGATGGCGGCGCGATCCGGATCGACGGGCAGGATCTGCGCGAGATCACGCAAGACAGTCTGCATGCGCAGATTGGGGTGGTGCCGCAGGACACGGTGCTGTTCAACGACACGATCCGCTACAACATCGCCTATGGCCGCCCTGAGGCAACATTCGCTGAGATCGAGGCGGCGGCGCGGGCAGCGAAGATTCATGATTTCGTTGCGGCCTTGCCAGAGGGGTACGAGACCGCAGTGGGCGAGCGCGGTTTGAAACTGTCGGGCGGTGAGAAGCAGCGGGTGGGCATTGCCCGGACCTTGCTGAAAGACCCGCCGATCTTGCTTTTGGATGAGGCGACCTCAGCCCTCGATACCGAAACCGAGCGCGATATTCAGGAAGAGTTGCGAATGATGGGGCAGGGGCGGTCGGTCATCACCATCGCGCACCGGCTTTCGACGGTTGTGGACGCCGATCAGATCATCGTGTTGGAGCGGGGGAAATCGTCGAGCGTGGAACCCATGACGAGTTGGTGGCCCGCGCCGGGCGTTATGCGGCGATGTGGCATCGCCAGATGGCCGAGGAAGAGAACGCCGCTTAAAGCAGGGAGGCGGCGGGCCGTGTCACGCCCCCTTCGGGAGCCCTCCTTGACCCGCGTTGCCACGGAGTTTTGGCTCGGGTCAGCCTATCTTTCTGAGCTTCGACCAAATTTGGGCTGTGAGATTGGGGCTCTGATCGTCGGCCAAGATGCGATTGTGGAACTGATGCGCCAAAGGCCGCTCTTAGGCCTGACGATCAGCATATCTTTGCTTGAGCCAGGCCGCCCAAATGGCGAAGCCCAGACCCATTGCGGATGCCATGAGCATCAGGACAAGCAAGGTTTGTGGACCGTTGGTTTCTGAGATGAGGTTGCCCGTCGCGGCGGTAAGGACGGCACCGCCTGCAACGATGAGAGCACCGCTTAGTCCTGCGGCGCTCCCGGCAAGGTCAGGACGCACCGACATAGCCCCGGCATTGCTTCCGGGCATCGTAATCCCGTTCCCAAGTCCGACGAAGAGAGTGCTGGCAAAGAAGAGTTCCGTTGAGGTGATCCCCAAAGCGAGCAGAACCAAACCAGCCACCAGACCAGTGCAGGCCACAACCCGACCCGCTATCATCATGGTTGTCGGCTCAAAGCGCTTCCCCAAGCGACCGGCAAGGAACCCGCCGATCATAAAGCCAACCGTGATTGTCCCGATGTAGACCCCAAGTTCGGCGGTTGTGACATCAAAGCTGGACTGGGCGACGAGGGGCGCACCCGTCAAAAAGATGTAGAAGGCGCCGACAGAGAGAGTGCCGCAGAGCGCGTAGGCCCAGAAAAGTGGTTCGCGGATAAGCGTCGTCGTGACAGACACCGGAGGGCCGGTATCCACGGCTTTCTGTGGCTTCGTCTCTCCAAGATCCAACCAGCAAAGCAACAGCAATCCAAAGCCGCCGACAGCGTAGAAGCCAAAGACAGACCGCCACCCAAAGAAGGTGTCCAGAACGCCACCCAGCATGGGAGCGATCATCGGGGCGACTGCCATGGCCATCCCGATATAGCCGATCAGACTCACGGCCTCTCGTTCCGTTCTTGTGTCCCGGACTATCGCGAGAGACACAAGTATACCCGCCGATGACGCCACCCTGGAGCATCCGGCAGAGCAGAAAGACCTCAATATTCGGCGCAAAAGCGCACCCCACGGACGCAACTGCAAACACAAGCAGAGCCACCAGCAGGACCGGTCGCCTGCCAATCCGGTCTGACAAGGGGCCTATGATGAGCTGAATGATCGCAGTCATTGCCAGATATCCAGAGACTGCCCAGCTCACGGTGCCGTAGTCGGTTTCAAGATCGACAGCGATGTTGGCCAGAGATGGCAAGAACATGTTGAGCGACAGGGGCGAGAACCCGGTCAACAGGATCAGTGTACCTAAATGCGGAGGCGTTCTTATGCGGGTCATCTTGGCGTTCTGATTTTGAGAAACAAAAAAGCCCCCGAGAATGTCGGGGGCGCATGGAAACGTTCATGGAGAACCTTATCAGACCATGCACCTCTGGTTCACTACGACGACGAGATTAAAGATCATGGTCTAACTCCTTTGGAACCAAGCGTAGTCAGCTTGATCCCCGGTGACAACAAGGAAAGCTGCCGTTCCTGTGAGGTGGCGCGTTGGACGTTTTTGACGGTTCGAAGACAGAGATGCGACGCCGACGAGGTTCTCAATCGTCAGGCAAGAACCGTATATATCATTGTCCACGAGCCGGAAACTGGACCATGGGCGCAAAGCGAAGACGGCCTGCACCCATGGTCTGTGCCGTTTACTCTGCGGCCCGAAGGGGTGGACGACCCGTTGGGGCGGCGTCCTCTTCGGATGGCTCGACCGATGTGTCTGCGGCTTTTGTTTTGGTCGACGCGGCCGGGGCCGCCATTGGACCGTCATCTTCGCCGCCCGCACCGGCGGCTTCTGACGCCGTTTCCCAGAGGATCATCGGATCATATGTGTGGTTTGCGGCGCGGGCCAGAGACCAGTCCTGCGCCCGGCGGCTCATCGTATTCGCGCCCAAACGTCCAAGCGCTCGCCCGCTCCACATCGCAATCGTTCCCGACCAAACCCTGAGGGCCAGGAGTGACGGTGTGAAGACCAGGGTTAGCACGGTTGCAACAGCAAGGCCGAAGACCACGGCTGTCGCGAGTTGCTTCCACCAGAGCGCCGTCGGGCTATCGATCGTATAGCCGCCAGCACCGAAATCGAGGCTAACGCCAAACATCATCGGCGTTAGACCCGCTATGGTGGTGATCGTGGTCAACAGAACCGGACGAATCCGAGCCTCGGCCGTCCGTATGATTGCCTCAAGACGCGGCATGTAACGGGCATACTCCTGATAGGTATCGATCAGAACGATATTGTTGTTCACCACGATCCCGGCCAAGGCGACGATCCCAGTCCCGGTCATGATGATCGAGAAGGTTTGATCCCGGATCAACATGCCGATCAAGACACCGGTTGTGGCCAAAACCACGGCCATCAAAACCAGCACAGCGTTATAGACCGAGTTGAACTGCGCCAGAAGGATGATGAACATCAGGCCAAGGGCCCCCAGGAAGGCCTGCGCTAGGAACGCTTGACTTTCCTGTTGCTCTTCCTGGTCGCCGGCCCATTCCCAGTTGACGGAGTTCGGGAAGGGGGCCTCTGCTTCGAGCCACTCGGTGATCTCTGCGATCCGCTCGTTGGCGTTCACAGGTGTCAGGGAAAGATCGCCGGTCTCAACCCCGTTAATCACATCAGCAGCGGCCACATCGGCAGAAAGAACAAAAATCCGATACCCTGTCCCATCGGAACCCGTCAGCTCCGCGCTCGCGCCCTCCGGTACAGCTTGGATGAGGCCTAAGGTATCGCCATCCGCTGTATCAACACGAGAAAGACCCGTCAGCACATCGGCCTTCACGTCGAAGACCCGGCTTTGGTCGATGCGCTCAATCGTGGCCAGTTGCGGCGTCGGCTCATAGGTGACGAAATTCGACAGCGGGATGAGCCCGTCTGAGGTCCGGACACGGAGTGTGTCGAGGGTCGACAGCACGCGCGCTTCATCAGGGAAGCGCACCCGAATATCGATCTCTTCATCCGAAGTTGGCACACGCATCGTGTCGAGCAGGATGCCACGGGTGATCAGCTGCACCATCGCGCCGACGGTGGCGACATCGGCACCGTAGCGGCCCGCCGCCTCAACATCGACATTGATCTGCCAATCGATGCCGGGGAGCGGCAGACTGTCTTCCACAAGGGTCAGTCCGGGCAGGTCCTCGAAATACGCCCGGGCGATCCGGGTGGCGTCTTGCAACTCATCCCAGTCATCGCCGGACAGGCGAAGACTGACCGGCTTGCCATCGGCAGGGCCCTGCGCCTGCTCAAAGATTTCCGTTTCGATACCTGGGATCCGGTCCAACTCGACCTGTAATCGATCGAGGATCACATTGCCGTCTTCCCGGGTACCCCACGGTTCGAGGTCCATCTGCACCTGACCAATGG
Organism: Fontisubflavum oceani; assembly: GCF_030407165.1. Lineage (GTDB taxonomy): Bacteria > Pseudomonadota > Alphaproteobacteria > Rhodobacterales > Rhodobacteraceae > Rhodophyticola > Rhodophyticola oceani. The sequence goes on along the minus strand of NZ_CP129111.1, from coordinate 2,725,575 downwards.
TATCGGCAGGGGCGGCGGCGCCGCCAGTGTTGTTGTTCAACCCGCCATCGCCGGAGAAAGCGAAGACATCACGCACACCTTCTGCCTCCAACACGATCTCTTCGACTTGGGCCACAAGCGCGTCCATCTCGCCGACCGACAGGTTGCCGCGCGCTCTAACATAGACGACCGCGTTCTCCGGCTCTGTTTCAACGAAGAATTCCACGCCGTTTCCGTTTTCATTGTAGTATAAAAACACACCGACCACGAACGCTCCGACCAGGACGATCATGACCAAGGGCATAAATGGATTGCCGACGATGGCGTGGATGAACGATCCAAAGAGTGTTCGGCGATACCCGGCCTGAACCGGGCGTGGTGCGCGGGTGATCTGTATCGATCCGATGAAGACCGACATCAACGCCGAGGCGAGCACGAACAAGACCGCACCCGGAAGCATCGCGATGAGGGCCGATGTATCGGGATCTTGCTCAATGAGAATGCCCGGATTGATCGTGATCATCGCGGCCATAAACATGCCGTACCCGACCGCAATGGTCACGGCGAGGCGCACGGCATACCAAGGGATCAAAGCGGAAACCAAGGCAGTCCCGCGCTCAACAACACGTGTGAACCGCGCCGCCACACCGCCCAGAACCGGCAGGTAGATCAGTGCCACAATCAGAGAGGCCGAGAGCACGAAGATCAGCGTAACCGGCAACATCCCCATGAACTCGCCTGGGACACCGGGCCAGAACAGCATTGGCAGGAAGGCGCACAGCGTCGTCGCGGTGGACGACACGATCGGCCAGAACATACGCTTGGCCGCATCGGTATAGGCTTGCATCGGGCGCGCGCCGGCATTTAGCCGTTTATCGGCATATTCCACGACCACAATCGCGCCATCGACCAGCACGCCCACAGCAAGGATCAAGCCGAACATCACGATATTCGAAATCGCGATCCCCATGATCCCAAGCAGGATAAAGCAGAGCAGGAACGAGGTCGGGATCGCAAATCCGACCAAAAGCGCCGAACGTGTGCCAAGTGCTGCCAGAACCACGATCATCACCAGCGCGATGGCGGTCAGGACCGAACCTTCCAGCTGGCGCACCATGCTGCCGACGGTCACGGATTGATCGAGTGTCGCCGAGACCCGCACCGAGTCTTGCAGCTCAATCGGCCAGGATGCGCGCACGGCTTCCACCTCTGCACGGACCAACGCGGCGGTGTCGATGATATTGAAGCCCTGGCGCTTGACCACTTGCAGCGCAACGGTCGTTTCGCCATTGAACCGGGCCGTGCCGGCGCGATCTTCGAAGGTCAACCGAATATCGGCCAACTCGCCAAGCGTGACGACCCGATCGCCATTCACCGAAATCGGCAGGTCATAGACATCCTCGACGCCATCGAAACTCGCCGGAATTTTAACGGAGATCGCCCCGGACTCGGTTTCCACCTCGCCTGCGGCAATCAACTGGTTGTTGTTGACCACGGCGTTGATCAGATCGGCGGCGGTGACGTTGTAGGCCTCGAGCGCCAGCGGATCGATGATGACCTCCAGCATCTCTTGCCGATCACCGGCCAAGCCAGCCTCTAGGATCGGCGAGAGCGCTTCCAACCGATCCTGCATCTCATTGGCCAGTCGCAGCAAGGTCCGTTCGGGCGCGTCCCCCGAAAGCGCCACGATGATGATCGGGAATTCGGAGAAGTTGATCTCAGAGATCTGCCAATTCTCCGATCCAGCGGGGAATTCGCCCTCGGCGCGCCCCATCGCGTCGCGCACATCGGCGATGGTCGCGGATTTGTCCCAGCCAAATTCAAATTCCAGGAAAATCCCGGCAAACCCTTCAGACGCTGTCGCGTTGATCGAGTCCAACCCATCAAGATCCTGGAATTCCGCCTCCATCGGGCGAATTAGAAGCCGCTCGCTATCTTCCGCCGAAATGCCGGGGAAGGGGACCGAGACGAAGAGGCCCGGAATGTCGATATCCGGTTCGCCCTCTTTCGGAAGGCCAACATAAGCCGCGGTCCCGACGGTCAGGGAGAGGACCACAAAGGCAATCACCATTCGGGCGCGCGAGGCGGCCCAATCGACAAGGCCTGTCATTGGGTGAGCTCCTCATATGTCACCTCGACGGCGACGCCATCGGTGACGAATTCCTGGCCGACGGTGATGACATCCACCTGATCCGGCAATCCGGTCAACAACACGCCACGTGCCGTGTCGCGTAACATCGTAACCGGCATGAACAGTGCTTCGGTCTCTTCGGTCACAACACGAACGCCGAGCGCACCGGCGTCGTTCAATGTCAGGGCCGAAGACGGCAGCAAATGGGCCGGGATACCGTCGGTCGAAATCAGAATATCAGCAGTTTGGCCGTCTCGGATGGCCAGGTCAGCATTGTCCACCTCGATTTCCACACGAAATGTCCGGGTCTGCAGATCGGCGGACCGGGACAGGAAAATCACCTCACCTTGGACTTCCCGTCCACTGGCCAGACGCGCGCCAGCCGGCGCACCGATTTCGACGCGGTCCACCTGGGCTTCGGGCACAAAGCCGACCAGTTTGATCGGATCAAGCTGTATCACCGTGGCGCAAAGCGCGCCGGGTTGCATCAGCGACCCCAACTCGGCCGTATCGCTTTCCAGCAGGCCTTCGAAAGGTGCGCGAATCTGCAGCCGTGAGATTTCTTCGCGGGCTTGATCAACACCGGCCTCCGCCGAGCGGATGCCACTGCGCGCGGCTTCCACACCGGCTTCTGCCGATTGAATGGCAGCAACGGCCGCCGACACGGTGGCGGCCGTGGTTGCCGCGCGGGTCTCCGATGCAAAGCCACTTTCGCTCAACCGAGAGGCCGCATTGTTGTCGATCTCAGCCGCCGTCAACTGCGCTCGGGATTCGGCGAGGCGGGCTTCGGACTCCGGTAGGCGCGATTGCGCCTCGGCGAGCCGCGCTTCGGCTTCGGCCAAGGCGGCGCCGCGCGTGCCCATATCGATCTCGCACATCAATTGCCCGGCCTCGACGAAGGCACCGGCGCGGATTGGTGGCGAAATGATCAACCCCGATGTCTCGGACTGCACATTGACTTGACGAAGCGCCTCCGTCCGTCCGCGCAGGCGCACGGCGTTTTCGGCGATCGCGGATTCGCTGCGCCGGGCCACCACATGCACGACATGCGCGCCCGTTTCATCAGGCGCGATTTCAAGGGTTTCGGCGTCCTCCGCCATGTCGCCGGTCGCCGCATCTTCCGCAGGATCAGCAGAGAAACCGGCTGCAAATTCAACCAACCTATCGCGTTCCAAAATGACCATATAGAGGACCGCGCAGACAATAACTGCGGTCACAATCGGAAATATCTTCATCAAAGCCTCGCTTGCCTGCTGCCGACAGGCGATATCCTGTTCGCGGCGATCTAAAGTGCACTACGCTAAACCGCTCCGTTTAGATTAGTTATTTCCGGGGCTCGGTGCAAGATTGAACGAACCAGTTCAGCAAGGATTGGAAACACTCCTGCCATATGGATGCCAAAGGGCCAGAATGAGGCAATCCGCATGCGCCGCCCCTTGTTCACCCCGGTTGCTTCGCGGTAAGAGGGCACAAGCGGTCAATTCCGCCCCAAAGCGGCAAAAAATGAGGCGTCTTTTATGGCCAATACGGACAGTTTCATCGACGAGGTCAGCGAAGAAGTCCGCCGTGAGCGGCTGTTCCGTATTCTCAAAAAATGGGGCTGGGTCGCCGCCCTGGCGATTTTGATTTTGGTCGGCGGTGCTGCTTGGAATGAATACCGCAATGCGCAAGACACGCAGCGGGCGGAAGCCTTTGGCGATACGCTTCTGACGGCCTTTGACAATGATGATGCCGATGCGCGCCTCGCCGCGCTGGCCGAGGTGCCTGCGGAGACGCCAGAGGCGGAAATCGTGTTGGCCCTGTTGCAGGCGGGTGAAGAAGCGGGCGAGGGGGCTGAAGCGGCGGCGGCCCGGCTTCGCGCCTTGGCGGGTAACACCGATCTTGCCCGGCGTTATCGGGATTTGGCGCTGTTGAAAGCACAAATGCTGTCGCCGGAGGAACCGAGCATGGCCATGGCCACAATGGACCGTTTGGCACAGCCCGGCGCGCCCTATCGCGCCCTGGCGATGGAGCAGCAGGCTTATATCCGGTTCTCCGAAGGAGATGTCGACGCGGGGATCGATCTCTTGCGTCAGGCGCAAGACGACCCGCAAGCCACGCTACGCTTGCAACAACGCGCGATGCAGTTGATTGTGGCGCTGGAAGCAGGTGCCGTGTTGGCCGACCCGAGTGATGCCGTCGAAACGGCACCGGTCGAGGATGACAGCGCGCCAGCGATGGAAGAGGATACAAGCCCGTCGGATAATGAAAACGGCTCCGACGATGCGGTCGAAGATGCGGCCAGCCAGTGATCGGCAGAGACGACGGGTAAGAGGGGCAGACGGCAAGATGAGCACAGTCCGGATCGGAATTTTGGGGATCGGCCTGGTTACGGCGCTTGCGGCCTGTGACCGGGAAGTGGTTTTGGAAGGTGAGCGTTTCGGGACGCGGGAGCCGTTATCGGCCAGCTTGCCGGTGGAGGAGGGGGCCGAGGTCGAGACAGCGGCGTCTGACGAAATCGACGCGGCGCGGCCAATTACCCTTGCCGCCGTTGAAACAAATGCCGATTGGCCTCAACGCGGCGCGAATGTTCAGAATTTGCCGCCGCATGCCGCGCTTGCCTCAACGCCGGTCGAACTCTGGGCGACAAATATCGGCACGGGCAACAGCCGCCGGGCGCGGATAACGGCCGATCCGGTTGTCGCGGATAGCCGGATTTTCACACTGGATGCGCAGGCTGGCCTGCAGGCGACCTCCACGAGCGGCGCGCCGCTTTGGTCGGTTGATCTGACACCAGGGTTTGATCGCGGCGGCAATGTGTCTGGCGGGGCCTTGGCGGTCGCGGGGGATACTGTCTATGCGACCACGGCTTATGGCGAACTGGTTGCTCTGAACGTTGCCGATGGCGCGGTGCAGTGGCGGCAGCGTCTTGGCGCGGGGATCACCACGCCAACAATTGATAACAACACGGCCTATATCGTGAGCCGCGACAGCCAGGCCTGGGCGATCAATACCGAGAATGGACGCATCCGCTGGCAATTGCCCGCTGCGCCGACGGGAGCGGTTTTGACAGGCGGTGCCGCCCCCGCGATCACCGACCGTTTGGTTGTGTTCCCGTTTGGCTCTGGTGAGTTGGTCGCCACCCTTCGGCTGTCCGGTGTGCGGGTCTGGGGAACGACTGTTGCAGGGTCTCGGCGCGGCGTGGCCTATAACAACCTGAACGACATCACCGGCGATCCCGTGGTCCAGGGCGATGTCATCTATGCCGGCAATCAGTCGGGCCGGGTGGTTGCCCTCGAAGCTGCTTCGGGGAACCGGATTTGGACCGCAACCGATGGCGCCTATTCACCGGTTATGCCAGCCGGCGACAGCATTTTCTTCGTGTCCGATCGAAACGAACTGATACGGGTCGATGCCGAGACCGGAGAGCGGATCTGGGGCGTGGAACTGCCGCTTTATGTGCGCGAGCGCGAACGGCGGCGGAAGGCCGTGTTCACCCATTTCGGACCGGTGCTCGCCGGCGGGCAATTGGTTGTGGCGTCGGGTGACGGCATAATCAGGATGTTCTCGCCCGAGACAGGGGACTTGTTGTCAACCTTACCGCTCCGTGGCGGGGCGGCGGCTAATCCTGTGGTCGCCGGAGGCACGCTTTATGTTGTCAGTGAAGACGGGCGGCTGCACGCCTATCGCTGATCTTCGGATTTGTGCGGGAGTCGGGCGGCGCAGCGTCTCACGCCCCCCGCGATGCGGGGAACCCTCGACCGCCACACGTTGCCACGGGTCTGCAGACCGGGCCGTACCCCAGATAAAATGATAGATTAGCGCCACTGTCTTCAGAGCCGCTTTTCGCTAATATTAATATCCTCGCGCGGCGTTAACCTTTTGGTAACTTGTTTCGCACGAAGGTTCTTTTGCAGGGGTGCTCCAGCCCCGCAACATGAAAATCCCTTTGCCTGCTTCGTCCCCCAGGGCCGTGGGCAAAGGGTATCTTCGCTTTATCTATTCCCACTCAATGGTGCCCGGCGGCTTTGACGTGATGTCATAGGTCACCCGATTGATGCCGGGGACTTCATTGATGATCCGGGTCGCGGTCTCGCCGAGGAATTCATGGCTAAACGGATAGTAATCCGCTGTCATGCCATCAACCGAGGTCACCGCGCGAAGGGCGCAGGCGTAATCATAGGTCCGCCCGTCGCCCATCACACCCACAGTTCGGACGGGTAAGATCGCGACAAAGGCCTGCCAGATTTCGTCATAGAGACCGTGGCGGCGGATTTGATCGATATAGACCGCATCGGCCTTCCGCAGGATATCGAGCTTCGCCCGGGTGATCTCTCCGGGGCAGCGGATGGCGAGACCGGGGCCAGGGAACGGATGGCGACCGATGAAGCTGGCGGGCAAGCCCAACTCGTGGCCGAGCGCGCGCACCTCATCCTTGAACAGCTCACGCAAGGGCTCGACAAGTTTCAGGCCCATCTTTTCGGGCAGGCCACCCACATTGTGGTGCGACTTAATCGTCACCGAGGGGCCACCGGAGAAGCTCACCGATTCAATCACATCCGGGTAGAGCGTTCCTTGGGCTAGAAACTCTGCGCCCTCGATCTGATCGGCGTATTTTTGGAACACATCGATGAAGAGACCGCCGATGATTTTGCGCTTGGTCTCTGGGTCGCTCACGCCCTCGAGTTTATCCAGGAACAGCGCGCTTTCATCCGCATGGATCAGCGGCAGGTTGTAGTGATCGCGGAACATGCCCACGACCTCATCGGCCTCGTTCTGGCGCAACAGCCCGTGATCGACAAAGACGCAGGTGAGTTGATCGCCGATTGCTTCATGGATCAACACGGCAGCGACGCTGGAATCGACCCCACCCGACAGCGCGCAGATCACCTGTTTGTCGCCCACCTGATCCCGGATTTTGCGGATCGCTTCCTCGCGATAAGCGCCCATGGTCCAGTCGCCGGAGAACCCGGCCAGTTTCACAAAGTTCTCGTAGAGGGTTTTGCCATTGGGCGTGTGATGCACTTCGGGGTGGAACTGCACGGCAAAGAAATTGCGCGAGAGATCGGCGGTGATCGCATAGGGCGCGTTGGGCGAGGTGCCATAAACCTCAAAGCCGGGCGCGATGGCGGAGACATGGTCGCCATGGCTCATCCAAACCTGTTCCTTGGCATCCAGGAACCAGCCATTGAGCAGATCAATGCGCTCCGCCTCAGGTGTCACATAGGCGCGCCCGAACTCGGCCGTGCCATGGCCGCGTTCGACTTTGCCGCCCAGCATCTGCATCATCACCTGCTGACCATAACAAATGCCGAGGACTGGCACGCCCATCTCAAACAAAGCCTCGGGCGGGCGTGGCGAGCCTTCATCGATCACACTGCAGGGGCCACCGGACAGGATCACGGCTTTCGGCGCGAAGGCGTCCAGAAAAGCGTCGGTCACAGCCTGAAACGGGTGGATCTCGCAATATACATTCAGCTCACGCAGACGGCGGGCGATGAGTTGCGTGACTTGGCTGCCGAAATCGATAATCAGCAGACGCTCATGATGGCGGGATTGGGGTGTGCTGCTCATGGAACGGCAATAGGCAAGCATCGGCGCGCGTGCAAGCCCGGCGATGTCGCTTTCCCCCGCAATCGCCGCAATCCGGCTGTGCTGTCCTGAAACGGCGCGATAAACCTGACACCAAGCAGATTTTCGGGGAGAGAACCGATGGCCGAAGCACGGCGGAGAACACGGGGAGGCGGCGGGGCCGCGCGGCGGGCCGAACGGACGGCGGTTCGGATCGAGGCGGCGCGCTATATCGAACGGAATATCCCCGATCTCGAGGTGCTCAGCGACGAAGCGCTCGAAATCATCGAAGCAAATGCGGAGACCGTCTTAGAAGAGATTGGCGTTGCCTTTGTGGAAAACCCCGGCGCGTTGGAGCGTTGGCGCGCGGCGGGCGCGACTGTTGATGGCGAACGGGTGCGCATCCCCAAGGGCCTCGCTCGCGAGCTATGTGCCACAGCGCCGTCGCAATTCACGCAGATCGCGCGGAACCCAGATCGAAATGTCGAGATTGGCGGTCGGAATCTGGTTTTGGCCCCGGTCTATGGCCCGCCCTTCGTGCGCGACAGTGCGGGCGGGCGGCGCTATGCGACCATGGCGGATTTCGAGAAATTCGTGAAGCTCGGCTATATGTCGAAATGGTTGCACCACTCTGGCGGTACCGTTTGCGAGCCGACAGATGTGCCCGTGAACAAGCGCCATCTCGATATGCTCTATGCCCATATGTCGCTGAGCGACAAACCGTTCATGGGTTCGGTGACCGACCCAGACCGGGCGCGGGACTCGGTTGAAATGTGCCGCATACTCTTCGGTGCGGATGTCGTTGAGCAGAACGCGGTGATGACCTCGCTGATCAATATCAACTCGCCGCTGACATTTGACAATGTGATGATGGGCGCGCTTGAGGAATATGCCGCCGCCGGACAGGCATGCATCATCTCGCCCTTCATCGTTGGGGGTGCCATGGCGCCGGTGAGCGTGATGGGCACGTTGACGCAAGTCTTGGCCGAGGTGCTGGCCGGCGTGGCCTATAGCCAATTGATCCGGCCCGGCGCACCGGCAATCTTTGGCGCTTTTGTGACCTCAATCGACATGAATTCCGGAGCCCCGACTTTTGGCACGCCCGAGGCCAGCCAGATCACCTATGGGGCCGGCCAACTGGCTCGGCGGCTTGGGTTGCCCTATCGGTCGGCTGGGTCATTTAACGGTTCGAAATTGCCTGATGCGCAGGCGGCCTATGAAACGGCCAACTCCTTGAATGCCGGGCTTCTTTCCGGTGTGAACTTCATGCTCCATTCCTGCGGATGGCTCGAAGGGGGTTGGTTTCGAGTTTCGAGAAGTTTGTGATGGATGCCGATCAACTGGGCGTGTTGCACAAGCTGGCGGCGGGTGTCGATACATCTGAAGACGCGCAAGCCATGGATGCGATCCGTGAAGTGGGGCCGGGCGGGCACTACCTCGGCTGCGCCCACACCCAGGCCCATTTCAAAGACGCGTTTTGGCGCAGCGATCTGTTGGATTACAAACCGTTCGAAACTTGGGCGGATGAAGGGGAGCGCGACACAATGCAATTGGCCGCGCTCCGCGTCGAGAAGCTCCTAGCGGAATACCAACAGCCGATGTTAGACCCGGCCGTTGATGAGGCGCTGAAAGCCTATATCGCGAAGCGCAAAGACGAGATGCCGGACGCCTTCGTCTAGGTGCTACCTAGGCTAAGTCGGCGTAGCCGCGAGATGTCGTGTTGGCGTGGCGGCGCTTACAAGCACGGTCAAAACCTCCACGTGGCGGGTTGGAGAATATCCGGCCTCCCCGGTGATCCGTGCCGTGTTCAACGCCTCTTCTTCTTCCAGCAGACGGTTCAGAGACGGTTGGTTTGATCCGTCGGATTTACGGCTCCTCCCGGCCATCACCGCGGCACCGAATCTTGCCGCGCGCACCAGGAGCGGCGGACGACGCATCATCGACAAAGTGGCAGCTAGTTCGGTCATCAGACCCTCCATCCCTTATGATCATGAGAGGGAGATTTTGTCTTGGCCGGGTCGTGTGTTGCGCATTTTTTGAAGCTGCGTACGGTCTGTCAAATATGTTTACAATTTGAAAACAATTCATAGCTTTTCCACAGATTTTAACGCTTCCGTAATCAATAAAGCCAAGGTTTGGCGCTGTTATCCACAGCTTGCAAACCGGAGGGCGCCTCCTCGTGACCTCTCAGAAAGACCACATCAGTGACCTCTGTCTGCCGTCTTGGCTGCCAGCAGGGCCGGAGCACTATTTGCGCCATGTTGCGCTTGGCCAATCCATGCGCGGGATTGCCCGGGCCCATAATGCGCATCCGTCCACGATCTTGCGCCGGATCCGACACATGGAGACGGCCCGCGACGATCCGCTGATCGACGAGGCGCTGACAGCCCTCTCGGCGACATCTCGAACCAGTACCGATTTGACTGACTTGCCCAAGGAGCCTTCACATATGACAGCCCCCTACCGGTCCCCTCTGGTATCCGATGAACCGACGATCAACCGGGAGGCGCGCCGGATCTTGCGCCGCCTATGCGAGAAGGAGGCCGTTTTGGTCGTTGCGCAAGATATGGACAAGGCCGTGGTCTTGCGCACGGGGCATGACGGCACTCAGACTCGGACCGCCGTGGTGGAGCGCACCGTTGCGCAGGCCTTTGCATTGAAGGATTGGATTTCCACGACCCGACGCGGTCGGGTCAGCACCTATCAGATCACTGCGATGGGAAAGTCCGCCCTGAAACGTCTGATCGACGAAGATCGCCGCCGTCGCCATGCGGGGATGGAATTGGCCGAAGCCGCGACACCCTTCCAGGCGCAGCATCAGGTCTGGGGGGAGCGGACTGTTGGAGAGGGTGGCGCGTCTCGAAAACTCCGCGTCAACCTAGCGGAATCGCCGTTGGCCGGGGTGGCACGGCGCAAGGGGGCGGACGGGAAACCATTCTTGACGATGGATTTGGTTCAAGCCGGGGAGAAGCTTCGCGAAGATTTTGAGCGGGCGCAGATGGGCCCACGTGTTGCACAGAATTGGGACCGGTTTTTGACCGGCGGCGACCGTGGCGGGTTCTTGTCCGATAGCGGTTTGGCCGAGGGGCCACGCGCGGCCCGGCAACGGGTTTCGGATGCGATGGATGAGCTGGGGCCTGGGTTGTCCGATGTGGTGATGCGGGTCTGCTGCTTCCTGGAGGGATTGGAATCGGCTGAAAAGCGGCTTGGCTGGTCGGCGCGTTCCGGGAAGATCGTCTTGAAAATCGGCCTTCAACGCCTTTTGCAGCATTATGAGCGCCGATATGGATTCGTTCCAGCCAGCCGCGACTGACGACACCGCGATAAACGCCCCTTCGACCGAATTGCCCGGTGAATTCATCCTGTCCGTGTGTAGGTCAAGACCTGCCCACAGGCAGGGTGGTTACGCAGGTTTCGCAAACTCGGAAGACAAACATGTTTTCTAGCATTTTTGCGGAAATTCTAATCTGCAAGTAAATGACATCTCAACTGAATCGCCTTATGGTTGTATTGCGCGGTGGTGTGTGTCTGCCGGCGGATGATTAACCAGCACCGTTTTTGAGGGAAGCCCCCGACGACCTGTTTTGCACCGCGTCGCCAGCTAAAATCCCTCCTAGACGTTCGGTCGTCGGGGACCAGCGCCCGCCGAGAGGTGGAGCTGAACAGATTTGCGGCAACGACCATGTACGATTTCTTTCGGATCTGACCGAAAACAAACCCGTCAATCCTCATAAAGCAGCTTCTGCCGTATCAGCTTTGCGTCTGATGCAGGCCGCCTGTGCCAGATTGACAGGTTACATTGCGGCATATCGGGGTTATTTAATGTTAAACCATTCCGTGACGGAGACCCCGATGCGCGACCTGAAAATTCCTGAGCAGCGCCATCCCGAGAAGGCGCGGCGCCCCGATAACCCGCAACCGAAGAAGCCGAATTGGATTCGGGTGAAGGCCCCGGTGGGCGAGGGATATAAGCAAACCCATAAGATCATGCGCGAGCACAAGCTGACGACAGTCTGCGAAGAAGCGGGCTGTCCGAATGTTGGCGAATGCTGGTCGCAAGGCCACGCCACGATGATGATCATGGGCGAGGTCTGCACCCGGGCCTGCACCTTCTGCAACATCGCCACGGGCAAGCCGCCGGAAGACTTGGATGTGTTTGAGCCGGGCCGGGTGGCCGACGCGGTCAAGAAGCTCGGGCTGAACCATGTTGTTATCACCTCGGTCGATCGTGACGATATCGAAGATGGCGGGGCGGAGCATTTCGCCCAAACGATCCGCGCCATTCGCCGCCAGGCGCCCGGCACCACGATCGAGATTCTGACGCCAGACTTCCTGCGCTGTGATCCTGCGGTGCTGGAGGTGGTCGTGGCCGCCAAGCCGGATGTGTTCAACCACAACCTCGAGACCGTGCCTGGTCTCTATCCGGAGGTCCGGCCCGGCGCGCGCTATTTCCATTCGCTGCGGCTGTTGCAGCGGGTCAAGGAGCTCGACCCGTCGATGTTCACCAAATCTGGCATCATGGTTGGCTTGGGCGAAGACAAACAGGCTGTGATGCAGGTGATGGAAGATATGCGCGCCGCGGATATCGATTTTCTGACTATTGGGCAGTATCTGCAGCCGACGCCGAAACACCACGCGGTGGACCGCTTTGTGACGCCGGAAGAGTTCAAAGCCTATGAAAAAGCCGCTTATGGCAAAGGCTTTTTGATGGTCTCGGCCACGCCGCTCACCCGGTCATCTTACCATGCGGGCGATGATTTCACGCAATTGCGCGCGGCGCGCGAGGCGACTTTGGCGAAAGCTTAGGAGGTTCACCGGCGCCGCGCTTCGGATTAGATGAATCGCACCTTGCCGATATAGGGCAGGTTGCGATTGCGTTGCGCGTAATCAATGCCATAGCCCACGACAAATTCATCCGGGATTTCAAACCCGGTCCAATTGGCTTTGATGTCGACTTCGCGCCGGGTCGGCTTGTCGAGCAGGGCGATGGTTTTAAGCGTGCGCGGCTCGCGAGAGGCCAGCAATGTCGTCACATGGTTCAACGTGTGGCCGGTATCGACGATATCTTCGACCACCAGCACATCGCGGCCACCAATCTCCCCACGCAGGTCTTTCAATATTCGAACCTCACGTGAACTTTCCGTGCTGTTCCCATAGGAGGACGCTTCCAGAAAGTCGATTTCGACTGGCAAATCCAGCTCGCGGACCAGATCGGCGATAAAGACAAAGCTGCCCCTAAGAAGTCCGACAAGGATCAGTTTGTCGGTCCCGGCAAACTCCGCCTCGATCTCGCGCGCCAAGTCTTCGATCCGCGCCGCAATCGCCTTGGCCGAGATCATCATGTCGATTTCATAGGCCCGCTGCGCCATTCTGCCCCCGCCTCATGGCTTGATTTCTGCGCCGAACTCTACGACATGACGCCGACGAAAAGAAAGTTAAAAGCCACAGATGCCAAGCCATTCCGAGATCCGCCAACTGCCCTATAGCGCCGATCAGATGTATGCGTTGGTGGCCGATGTGGCCAAGTATCCAGAGTTCATCCCCTGGACAACGGCGGCCCGTATCCGATCCGTTTCACCGCTGACCGATGGCACGGGCGAGGTGATGCTCGCCGATTTGGTGGTTGGCTTTAAGATGTTCCGCGAACGGTTTGGCTCCAAGGTCACGCTGAGGCCCGAGATTCGCCGGATCGATACCGAATATATCGACGGCCCGTTTAAGCACATGATGTCTTGCTGGCGCTTCGCCGACTCTGATGGCGGCTGCGAGGTGCATTTTGAGGTCGATTTCGAGTTTAAGAACCGGCTGCTCCAAGGCGCGGCAGGGATGTTTTTCCATGAAGCGATGACTCGAATCGTACGCGCATTTGAGACCCGCGCGGCTGAGATTTACGGGGCTGAATGATCGCGAGTCGCGGCCTCGAGAACAAGGGCGAGCGCATGGGTCACGCTCGCGGCACGCACTTCGGCGCGACCCAAAGCCCCGAAGTCGACCTGTTCGGTTGTGACACTGGTGCTCGTCGCCAAACCAAAGCAGACGCGCCCTTCGGGCTTATGGTCTGAGCCGCCGGGCCCGGCGATGCCCGTGACTGAAATCGCTACATCGGCGCTGGACCGCGCCAATGCGCCGGTCGCCATCTCGGCCGCCACCTGCTCCGAAACGGCACCGAAGCGATCGAGCGTGCCAGGGCGCACCCCCAACATCTCGATCTTCGCGCGATTGGTATAGGTGACAAATCCCCGGTCCAGAACGGCCGACGAGCCGGCGATATCGGTGATCGCGCCCGCGATCAGCCCGCCGGTGCAGCTTTCGGCGGTGGCCAGCATCCACCCGCGGGCCTTGAACGCTTGGAGGACCGCCTCCGCGCTCATATCAGCGCCAGGTGGGCCACCGCTGCCAGAACGGCGACCACCAGGGCCGACAGCCAACCTGCGATGACATCATCAAGCATCACGCCGGTCGGCCCCTCAAGGCCGTCTGCCCACCCAACCGGGCCGGGTTTGAGAATATCGAACAGCCGGAAGACCACGAAGGCGGTTAGAATCCCGGGCCAGAGCTGCAGCATATCGACATTCGCGAACATCGCCCCGAAGGAGACCGGCCAAAGCGCGATCCATTGGCCCGCAACTTCGTCAATCACGATCTCGGATGGATCTTGGTCTTCTTGGCCCACAATTTCTTGCTGCGTCGCCCACCAGCCCAGGCCGGTAACGATGATCGTGGATAAGAAGAAAAGCCAGAACCCACCTAAGAGATGAAGACCATAGGCCAGCGGAAGGGCGGCCAAGCTGCCCCAGGTGCCAGGGGCAGGGCGGAGATGGCCAATGCCAAAAACGGTCGCGATCATCCGGGTCATGTCGCCACCAAGGTTACGGTTGCCATGGCTGCAATTCCTTCTTCACGCCCGGTAAACCCGAGCCGTTCCGATGTGGTTGCTTGACCGACACCCGATCCAGATCCACGCGCAGGAGCCGCGCAAGTTCGGCCCGCATCTCCGCTGCATGAGGCCCGATCTTGGGCCGTTCGCAGATCAGGGTCAGATCGGCATGGGTCAGCGTGAAGCCCCGCTCGGCGGCGCGCTCGACCGCATGGGTCAGGAAAACATGGCTCGCCGCGCCCTTCCATTGCGGATCTAAAGGCGAGAAATGCGTGCCGATATCACCCTCGGCCAGCGCGCCATAGATCGCGTCGGTCACAGTGTGGAGCGCCACATCGGCATCGGAATGGCCTTGCAAGCCGCGTTCATGCGGCACAGCGATGCCGCAGAGCATGACGTGATCGCCCGGGCCGAACCGGTGCACATCGAAGCCATTGCCGGTGCGAATATCCATGGGTGGCGTCTCCATCATTTTCGCGGCGCGGGCGAAATCTTCGGGGCGGGTGAGCTTCAGGTTGGCCTCATCGCCGGGCGTGATCGCTACACGCAAGCCAGAAGCGCGCGCAACCTCCACATCATCGGCGGCCCCGCCCGGATGGGCGGCATGGGCGGCCAAAATGGCGGCGCGGTGAAAGCCTTGCGGGGTCTGGGCGCGCCAAAGCCCGGTGCGATCTTCGGTCCCGTCCACTTCGGTTGCGCCGCGCCAGAGCGCATCTGTCACCGCAAGGCCCGGCGCGGCCCCATCATGATCGACAAGGGCGATCAGCACGCCATCAATGACCGCCGCGCTGACCAGGGGCCGGGCCGCGTCATGGATCAGAACCAGATCATAGCCGGCGGCCGCGAGACCGGCCTGGACCGAGGCATCCCGAGTTGCACCGCCGAGCACATCGACGAGCGGCGTCTCGGTCTCTGGGCAGGCGGCCTCGAACAATGCGCCGTCATCCGCGTGTCTGACGACGATGATCTCTGCGACGGCAGGATGGCGATCAAAGGCGCGGATCGTCCGCGTTAGAACAGCTTCGCCGGACAACGCTTTGTATTGCTTCGGAATTTCTCCGCCAACCCGAGTGCCGCGCCCGGCCGCGACGATCACGGCGCTGGCAGTCGGTCGGGGAGGGTTCGAGGCGAGATCCGTCATGCAGGTCTGATAGGGCGAAAGCCTCTGCGATACAATATTCGTAACCACGCTGGCCAATCCTGCGGCGCAATGCCTAATTTTTAGGCAGGTATCGGCAAGCTATGGCAAAGCCGCAGTGTTTTCTTTGCCCTCGCGGCGAGGTCGCCCTATTTCAGAAGCTGATTGCACAAGGATTGAGCATTTGACCGTTTCCCTGGCAGGCCGGGCATTGTGCCCCCCGGTAATCTTGGCCCCTTTGGCCGGGATCACAGACCTGCCATTTCGCAATTTGGTCCAACGTTTTGGGGCCGGGCTTGTGGTCTCGGAAATGGTCGCGAGCCAAGAGATGGTCGAGGCAAAGGCCAGCGTTCGGGCGCGGGCCGAGCTTGGCTTTGGTCAGGCCAATACCGCCGTGCAACTGGCCGGTCGTGAGGCCTTTTGGATGGCGGAGGCGGCGCGGATTGCCGAGGGGCAGGGTGCGCAGATCATCGATATCAATATGGGATGCCCGGCCAAGAAAGTGGTGAATGGCTATTCCGGGTCCGCATTGATGCGCGATTTGGATCATGCGGTTGGGTTGATCGAGGCGGTGGTCGGTGCCGTCGAGGTTCCGGTCACGCTCAAAACCCGCTTGGGTTGGGACGATGAGTGTCTGAATGCGCCGGAACTGGCGCGGCGCGCCGAGGCCGCTGGCATTCAGATGATCACGATCCATGGTCGCACCCGGTGCCAGTTTTACAAAGGCGAGGCAGATTGGGCCGCAATCCGCGCGGTGAAAGATGCCGTCTCGATCCCGGTGATTGCCAATGGCGACATTCTGGACAGCGCCACGGCGCGGACGGCGCTGGCGGCCTCCGGGGCCGATGGCGTGATGGTGGGCCGTGGCGCGCAAGGACGACCTTGGCAATTGGCGCTGATCGGTGCTGAACTGTTTGGTAACGCCGCGCCAACGATCCCGCGGGGCGCGGATTTGGTTGATATGGTGCTTGGCCATTATGACGAAATGCTGCGGTTCTATGGCATTGATCTGGGCCTGCGCGTCGCACGAAAACATCTCGGTTGGTATATGGACGGGGTCGAGACATCGACCCCCTTGCGCCGGTCCATCTTGACGGCGCAGGACCCAAGCGATGTGATTGCGCGCTTGCCCGAGGTGATGCTGTCGGACCCCGCGAGGCAGGCCGCATGACCGCCTGGACCAATTCGCTTTGGGCATCCCTTCCGATCCCGGCTTTGATTTTGGACGCCGACGATCAGATCGGGGACGTGAACCCGGCCGCCGAAAGCTTTCTCAATACGTCGCGGAAGAACCTCAAGGGCCACCCGGTCTGGGACAAGATCTTTGTCGATGCGCCCTTGGAAGACGCCTTTGCGCGGGTCCGAAGCGGCCAGGCGCCGCTTTTTGTGAATACGGTCGATGTCGGAACCGGCAGCAAGAAGCCGGTTAATTGCGACGTACAAATCGCGCCTCTGGTTGACCGTCCGGATCATGTGCTGGTGCTTCTGGAAAGCCGCGAGCTGGCGGGGCGGCTTGACCGCGCGATGTCGTCGAAATCCGCGGCGAAATCGGCCATCGGCATGGCCGAGATGCTGGCCCATGAGATCAAGAATCCGCTGGCGGGGATAACCGGGGCCGCACAACTGATCTCGATGCACACGACCGGCGAAGACCGGGAATTGACCGATCTGATCGTGGCCGAGACGCGGCGTATCTTGAAGCTGCTCGACCAGGTGGAGGAGTTCGGCAACCTCAGTCCACCCAACCGCAGGCCCGTGAATATCCATGATGTGCTCGACCGGGCACGCAAATCGGCAATGGTTGGGTTCGCGGCGCATATGACGCTGGAAGATGAGTATGATCCGTCGCTTCCGCCGGCCTGGGCGGACCCGGACCAACTTCAGCAAGTCTTTCAGAACCTTCTTAAAAACGCGGCGCAAGCGTGCAAGTCTGGCGGCACGCTAAAACTGCGTAGCTTTTATGAACTGAGCCTGAAGGTTCGGCGTAAAGATGGCTCTGGCGGGGCCGTGCCCTTACAGATCGAGATTATTGATGACGGCCCAGGCATTCCGGAGGCCGTCGCTGCGGATATCTTTGAACCGTTCGTATCGGGCCGAGAAAACGGCACTGGGCTTGGCCTGGCTCTGGTCTCCAAAATCATTGCCGATCACGATGGCTGGATCGCGGTGGAGTCGGTTCCCGGCCGCACCGTGTTTCGCGTGTCCCTTCCCATTGCGCCGAAAGACAGCGCCCCATGACCCCCGCAGGAGAGTAACGAAATGGACGGCACCGTTCTTGTCGCCGATGATGATCGCACCATCCGCACCGTGTTGACGCAGGCGTTGACGCGCGCCGGGTGCAAGGTCCATGCGACGTCCAGCTTGATGACGCTCATGCGATGGGTCGACGAGGGCAAAGGCGATCTGGTGATCTCGGATGTGATGATGCCCGATGGCAATGGGTTGGACACGCTGCCGCAGATCACCGAGCAGCGGCCGGGCCTGCCGGTGATCATCATCTCGGCGCAGAACACAATCATGACTGCGATCCAGGCGACCGAGGCCGAGGCCTATGATTATCTGCCGAAACCCTTCGACTTGCCGGATCTGATGAAACGCGCGGCGCGCGCGTTGGACCAGAAGCGCCGCGCACCCGCGGCAAAGCCAGCCGAAGCGCCGACCGGCGGGCAAGACGACTTGCCTTTGGTCGGGCGGACGGCGGTGATGCAGGCGCTTTATCGGCTCGTCGCGCGCGTGATGAACACCGAATTGCCGGTCTTGATCACCGGCGAAAGCGGCACGGGCAAAAGCCTGATTGCCCGCGCGATCCATGATTTCTCAGACCGGCGAACCCTACCATTTGTCGTCGCGGCGGCGGCGGATCTCGAAGGCATGGATGGCCCGTCATCTATCTTGGCCAGGGCGCGCGGCGGGTCGATCTTGTTCGATGAAGTCGGCGATCTTAACGAAGAGGCACAGGCCAAGATCGTGCGCATGCTCGACGCGATGGGCGATGGCGCGCCGCGGGTGATGGCCACGAGCCAAAAAGACCTGATGGAGAAGATGGAGAGCGGCGCGTTTCGCCAAGATCTGTTCTATCGCCTCGGCGGCGTCACGATCACGGTGCCCAGTTTGCGGGAGCGGGTGGAGGATATTCCACTTCTGGTCACGCATTTCCTGACCCGGGCGGAACGAGAGGGCGGGCCGGTTCGTCGCCTGGCCCCGGATGCGGTGGATTTGGTGCGTGCTTATTCCTGGCCCGGAAATGTGCGGCAGCTTGAAAACTGCATTCGCCGATTGACGATCACGAGCCAAGCCGAAGAGATCACCAAAGCCGAGGTCGAGGCGGTTTTGGGCAACCAGCCCGCCATTGAGCCGCTCATGGGTGGCGGCGAGGGCGACAAGCTCTCAGCCTCGGTCGCCAAACATTTGCGGCGCTATTTCGATTTGCATGGTGGGGTCTTGCCGCCGCCCGGTCTCTACACCCGGATTTTGCGCGAGGTCGAGGCGCCGTTGATCGAGATTGCGCTGGAGGCGACCGGCGGAAATCAGGCGAAATGTGCCGATCTGCTCGGCATCAATCGCAATACGCTCAGAAAGAAGATCACTGACCTGGATATTCGCGTGACACGCCGCCGCAAGTTGATGTAAAACCGCAACAGTGCCGTGGCGAAAGGGAAACATCCGCGCCCGGGATTTCAAGGTTTAGCGGCGGGGCGATGTTTTGGCCCCAGATAAAGGGGGCTTGAGCGGTGCGGTTACCCGCGAATGGGGCGGCAAAATCCCCCATCACCAGGCTGTTAGACCTGCGCCAGCGCCGTCGGCTGCGCAGTGCGGGTACGCTTGGGTTGGTGATTTTGGGGCCCGTTCTAGCGCTCGCCACCTTCTTGGTTTTGGGCCCGTTGGGCGAGGTCGCCGATTCCCCCGCGCTACGCCTGATCCTTCTGGCCAATATGGTCTATATCTTGGTCGTCGCGGCGCTTGTCTCGCGCCAGGTCGCCCGGATGGTGGCTGCGCGCCGGGCACGCTCTGCCGGGTCACGGCTGCATTTGCGGCTGACCGGAGTTTTTGCACTGGTGGCCTTATCACCGACCATTCTGGTCGCAGTCTTTGCAACGATCACGGTGAATATGGGGCTTGAGGGGTGGTTCTCGGAGCGCGTGTCCTCCGCGCTTGGCAATTCTGTCGATGCGGCCGAAGCGTATCAGCAGGAACATCGGGATGACCTGGCCGCCGATGCGGTCGCGCTGGCCGCGTATCTGAACCTCAACCGGCAGGCGACGCCGTTCATGTCGGATGGCACATTGGGTCAGTTTCTGCGTCAGGGGCAATCGCGCATCCAGCGCGGGCTGCGCGAGGCCTTCATTGTCGATGGCGGCGGCGAATTAAGGGTGCGCGGCGAGCGCAGTTACCTGTTCGATTTTGAGCAGCCGAACCCGGATGATCTGGCCCGCGCGGCCGATGGCGAGTTGGTCATTATCGAAGACCGAACCGTCAATGAATTTCGCGCGCTTCTGCGACTTACCGCGTTTGTCGATCGCTATCTCTATGTGAGCCGTGAGGTCGACGGGCAGATCATTTCGCTTCTCGATGATACGCAACAGACCGTGCAGCTTTATCGCCAGTTGGAGAGTGAGCGGGGCCGGGTCTTGTTCGGATTTGGCCTGCTGTATCTGGGCTTTGCGTTGATTATCATTCTTGCGGCCATCTGGCTTGGGCTATGGTTCGCGGAGCGATTATCACGCCCCGTCGGGCGGCTAGCCAGCGCTGCGCAACGGGTTGGACAGGGCGATTTGGATGTCCGCGTGGTTGAGGAACGCGGCGACGATGAGATCGCGATGTTGGGGCGGCTGTTCAACCAGATGACCCGGCAGCTCAAGGGGCAGCGCGATACACTGGTTGAGCAGAATAGCGCAACCGAGGAAAGCCGCCGGTTGTTTGATAGCGTGCTGTCATCGGTCACCGCGGGTGTCATCGGACTCGACGCGCAAGGCCGGGTTGATTTCATGAATCGCTCGGCCCTGCGGCTCTTGGACATGGTAGAACAACGCGATCATGGGCTGACCCTGTCCATCGCGGTGCCGGAATTTGCTGATCTGTTACGCCGACTTCAAGACCGGGGTGGGGAGGCAATCCAAGAAGAAATCAAACTGGCCCGAGGCGGCAAACTTGAGAGCTTGCTGGTCAGAATGGCAACACGGCGCAACACCGACGGCGCGCTGGAAGGCTATGTGGTGGCCTTTGATGATGTGACCGATCTGGTCAGCGCGCAACGGATGGCGGCTTGGGGCGATGTCGCGCGACGGATCGCGCATGAGATCAAAAACCCGCTGACCCCGATCCAGCTCTCAGCAGAGCGGGTACGGCGGAAATTCGGCCCCAAACTGGGGAAGGATGCCGATGATCTTGAGCAATATACCGATGTTATTATTCGCCAAACCAATGACTTACGGCGCATTGTTGATGAATTCTCTAAATTCGCACGCATGCCGGAGCCGGAAACCCGCACCGAAGATGTCGCCAAACTGCTGCGCGACGCTGTGACCTTGCAGAACGCCGGTCAGCCCAATGTACGGTTTGAGGTCGAGATTCCGGGAGGCGCTTTCGTTGCGGAAGTCGATGCGACGATGATGGGTCAAGCCTTCACGAATTTGATGAAGAATGGCGGGGAAGCCACGGAAACATTTATAGAAAAAGGCGCACCCGAGGACTATCAACCGCGTTTGCGTGTGACACTGTCCGCCACCGAAGAAGAGCTGATGATAACCATCAGCGATAACGGCGTCGGCTTGCCACCGGACCGGGCAAAACTGTTCGAGCCTTATGTCACAACGCGTGACAAGGGCACCGGGCTCGGCCTGCCAATAGTGAAAAAGATTGTCGAAGAGCATGGCGGCGTTTTGGAGCTGCTGGACGCGGACCCCTTTGCCGAGGGCGCCCATCGTGGCGCCATGGCAAAGATCAGCCTGCCGCGTCATTTGGATAAAGAGGAAGAGGAATAATGTCTGATATTCTGGTTGTCGATGACGAGCGCGATATCCGCGAGTTGATCTGCGATATTCTCGAAGACGAGGGGTATTCCACCCGGATGGCCGCCAATTCCGATGAGTGTATGGCGGAGTTGAATGGCGAGCCGCCCGGCCTGATGGTGCTCGATATTTGGCTGAAAGACAGCAACATGGATGGGATCGACATTCTCAAACATGTGAAACGTGACAACCCGGATGTGCCGGTGGTGATTATCTCAGGCCATGGCAATATCGAGATCGCGGTCGCGGCAATCAAACAGGGCGCGTATGATTTCATCGAAAAGCCGTTCAATATCGACCAATTGATGGTCGTGATCCGCCGGGCGATGGAGACCTCGCGGCTGCGGCGGGAAAATTCCGCCTTGCGTCGTCAGGATGGCAAAGCGGCCGAGATGATCGGGCAGGGCGCCGCATTCAAAGCCCTTAAAGGTCAGCTTGATAAGGTCACCAAATCCAACGGTCGGGTGATGTTGGCCGGGCCAGCGGGCGCGGGCAAAGAAGTGGCCGCGCGCTATATCCACAGCGAGTCGAACCGGGCCGATGCGCCCTTCGTGACGGTCAGTTCCGCCTCGATCCAACCAGATCATATGGAAGAGGTCTTGTTTGGCCGCGAGTCCGGTGAACGCGGGGTGGAGCAGGGCCTGTTGGAACAGGCCCATGGCGGGGTGATCTATTTCGATGAAGTGGCCGATATGCCGCTTGGGACGCAGTCGAAAATCCTGCGCGTCTTGGTCGATCAAAGCTTCACCCGTGTCGGCGGGACAGCCAAAGTGCGTGTCGATCTGCGGGTGATTTCCTCAACAACCCGCGATCTGCAGAATGAGATCGACGCGGGCAATTTCCGCGAGGAGCTGTATCACCGGTTAAACGTCGTGCCGATCGACGTTCCAAGCTTGGAAGATCGGCGCGAGGATATCCCCTTGTTGGCAGAGTATTTTATAGCTCAGTTCAATGCGGATCAGGGGCTGCCGCTCCGCGATCTGGGCGAGGATGCGGAGGCGATGCTGCAGACCATGCGCTGGCCTGGGAATGTGCGGCAGCTGAAAAACGTGATCGAGCGAGTGCTGATCCTCGGCGATGGCACGGGACCGATCGAGGCACGCGATTTGCCGGGGCAGGGCGACGGGCCGACCGAAGAAGAGGATATCGCGCTGTCAGCCGGGTTGACGACTTTGCCGCTCCGCGAAGCGCGAGAGTTGTTTGAACGGCACTACCTGATGGCACAGATCAATCGGTTTGGCGGCAATATCTCTCGCACGGCCAGTTTCGTCGGCATGGAGCGGAGCGCGCTGCACCGGAAACTGAAATCGCTTGGCGTCGTGACAACCAACAAGTCGGGGGCGCGGGTCGCCCAAGTCGAAGAAAGCTAGCTCGGGTTCAGCACCAAGGCGCCGATGCCCTGCCGGTTGACCACACAGGTCTCGGAGGTCAGTGCCGGCATCACCGTGGACGCGGCCACCGGGCCGTCGAGGTTGCATACCGGCAGCGACAGAAGCGTATAACCCCGCCCGCCCATGCAGCCGACCACGGCACGCGCGCGCGGGTTGCGGTTGAGATCAACCGTATAGGTTTCACCACCCGTCCAATAGCCCGGCTCCAAAACGCAGTTTCCATTGCTGTCGCACACCTGGCGACCGGGGTGAAATACCCGGGGCGTGCGCCGGATGTCGCGCAAAACAGGATAGTCCTGCATCGCTTGGCGTTCGCAAATCGCAATGTCGCGGTCTCGCGTGGCGATGCTGACCCCTTCGGCATAATAGGTGTCGATTGCGAAGCAGCCTGAGAGCGCCAAGACCATACCAAAGCCAATCGCCAAACGCATCGTGTCACTCCGTTTCAGATGATGCGCAAACTTTATGCTGCGGCGGGCATGTTATTCAATGACCAGCGGCATAGATCAGCATCAATTGACGTGACGCGCCGGGCGTGCCATGCAGAGCGTCTCTGATCGGACCCTCAAAGGCAAAGGCACATGAAGGTCATCATTTGCGGCGCGGGCCAGGTGGGTTGGCAAATCGCGCGCCATCTTTCCGGCGAAAACAACGATGTGACGGTGGTTGATAACAACCCCGATCTGGTGCGCCGCGCGACGGACACGCTTGATGTGCAGGGGTTGACCGGTCATGCGTCTTATCCCGATGTGCTTGACCGGGCGGGCGCGCGCGACGCTGATATGATCATTGCGGCGACCTTCTCAGACGAGGTGAATATGGTCACCTGTCAGGTGGCGCATTCGGTGTTTTCGGTGCCCCGCAAGATCGCGCGTCTGAGGGCGCAGAGCTATCTGAACGCGATTTACTCCGATTTGTATCGCCGCGATCACTTGCCAATCGATGTGGTGATCAGCCCTGAGAAAGAGGTGGCCGAAGCCGCGCTTCGCCGGTTGGCCTCGCCCGCCACCTTTGACACCGAAAGCTTTTTGGGCGGCGACGCACAGATGTTGGGCATTCAGCTTGATGAAGACTGCCCAGTGCTCAACACGCCGCTGCGGCAACTCTCAGAGCTTTTCTCAACGCTGCGCGCGATTGTGGTGGGCATCCGCCGAGAGGGCGCGCTGTTCTCGCCGGAGCCCGGCGATCAGCTTTATGCCGGCGACCAGATCTATGTCTTCACCCATGCGATGGACAGCGACCGGACGCTGGAGATTTTCGGCAAAGAGGCCAAACGCCAGGAGCGGGTGGTGATCATCGGCGGCGGCAATGTCGGCTTGGCCGTGGCGCAGAAACTGGAACGCGGGGCCAATCGTGTGCGCACCAAAATGGTCGAGATAAGCCGGGCCAATGCTGAGCGGGCCGCGGATGCGCTGGAGCGGACGATTGTGCTGCATGGCGATGGTCTCGATATGGATATCCTGCAAGAGGCGGGCGTCGACCGCGCCGACACGGTGCTCTGCGTCACGGATGATGACAAAACCAACCTTCTGGCCTCAGTCCGCGCGAAGACCGCGGGCGCGCGCGTGGCCGTGGCGCTGGTCAATGACCCGACGCTGGTCCCGCTGA
The DNA here is from genome assembly GCF_030407165.1 of Fontisubflavum oceani. Taxonomy (GTDB): domain Bacteria; phylum Pseudomonadota; class Alphaproteobacteria; order Rhodobacterales; family Rhodobacteraceae; genus Rhodophyticola; species Rhodophyticola oceani. Next base: position 2,700,893 of record NZ_CP129111.1, on the reverse strand, counting down.
TGAGCCCGCTTGGGATCGATGCTTATGTGAACCCGCGCAGCACAACGGTCAGCTCGATCCTGCGCCATATCCGCCACGGTCGGGTGCGTGGTGTCTATTCCATCGGCGATGCCGAGGCCGAGGTGATCGAGGCGCAGGTGCTGTCGACCTCGCCCATCGCGGGTAAGGCGGTGCGGGATATCGACTTCCCCGAAGGCGTCTTGATCGGCGCGGTGCAAAAGGGCGGCAAGGTCGTGCGGCCATCCGGCTCGACCAAGATTGAAGAGGGCGACGCCATCGCGATCTTTGCGATGGCCGATGACGTACCGGGCGTGGAAACGCTCTTGCAAGTTTCTATCGATTTCTTCTGACGCGATGAGCGGCTATCTCTCTCGCCTGCCGCTGATTGTTGTGCTCATGGGGGTGAGCGCGCTGGCGATGATGTTGCCCGCTGCGGTGGCCTCCGCCTTGGATGATCACCTTATTGCGCGGGTCTTTTTCTATTCCTCGCTTCTGTTTTTGATCCTTACCGGGCTGATTGGATTTGCGACGCAAACCCTGCCGGCGGTTACCTCGCCTCGGGCGCATTTGGTGGCACTTCTGGCGGCCTATCTGCTGTTGCCGCTGATCCTCGCGTTTCCCTTTGCGGAGGCGGTGGGCAACACACGCTATATCAATGTCTATCTCGAAATGGTCTCGAGCCTGACCACCACGGGCGCGAGTTTTTTCGAACCTGAACGGCTCAGCCCGGCGGTGCATCTTTGGCGCGGCCTTGTCGGGTGGCTGGGCGGATTTCTGATCTGGGTGACGGCGGTCGCGGTCTTGGCGCCGTTGAATTTGGGCGGCTATGAGGTGACCTCGGAAGCGGTGAGCCTGGACCGCGTACAATCCGGGTCGGGCCAAATGCAGGCGGC